>CALXTY010000116.1 GCA_944391535.1 uncultured Alphaproteobacteria bacterium | reverse complement strand
TCGTAGGTTTGAACCAAAGTAAAAGTCGGACTGGGGACTTCTTCGTCTTTCGAGGTCAAAGCGCGAATGAAAGCGCGCGCGAAAACGGTTTTACCCGCCCCCAGATCTCCGAACAAAGCGATAACGTCGCGCGATTGCGCCAAACCGGCCAGCTTGCCGGCGACGGCTTCCAGTTCCGTTTGCGAAAGATCGTTCAGCGTTAAAACATCAGAAGACATCAAAAATGCTTTTCTTTTTCTTTGCGTTCGGCGAGGGCAGTTTCGGCACTTTCACCTTTGCCTTTTGTTGCTGGATCTGCTGTTGTTCGGCCTGCCATTCCCAAGGCATTTGGAATTGTCCGGCCCACAAACCGCTTTTTCTCTGTTGAGCTTTGCTTTGGTAAGGCAAATAGATTTGAGTTACGGCCGGCAAAGCGATCGCCCAGCCTTCCTCAACCATCGCCGCGCCGATATCGAACGTTCCGACCGTGCAGGCCGCCATCAACTCTTGTTGCGCATTGATGTTCATAATCCGACAGGAAACTTCGTCCCCGCTGATAAAATCACGCAACATGCGCGCCGCGACATAGCCGCATTCGTATGAATGTCCGTTCTGATCGATGCAATTTTGATCAATTAACGGAGAGGCAATGCCGAACAATCTGATGGTATGTCTTCCGATTCTGAAGACGTCTCCGCTGACGATGGAATCAATTCTTCCTTTAACGGTTTGTGGCATCTGCATCGGTCGCGGTCCTGCGGACGGGGGCAATCCGACCAGATTTTGATCCTGAACCTGAGAGGGAGCAATCGGCATGACTGCCGCGGGAACTGCCGGCGCGGAAACCGGCATTGCTGTCGAAACCGGTTGTGTTTTAGCGGACTGTTCTTTTCTTAAAAATTTATCTGTAACGTTTTTAATGATGTCGGATCCGGAAATGAAAAAGAATAAGACGCCGACAACGACCGCCATTAAAACAAACGTCGACATACAACCTAAAAAACGCCATAAACCTTTTCCTAAAAAGAAAAAGCTTAAAATTCCGATTAAAATGGCACCGCCGCCGACAGCCATATCGGGGCCGGATCCGTTTTGAAAACACAGACTGCCGATGTAAGACGAGCCTAAACCAAGAGCTAGAAGAGTTAAACGTAAAAGCACGTCGGATCCCTTTCAGAAAAAAACAACAAATATTTATGTCATTAAAAAGAAAGCAGCGGATAAAGTCAAGAATCCGCTGCTTGTTTTTCAGAATAAACTGTTAACGTGAATATTCGTCGCGTTTGCGAATGCGCATTTGATTTCTGCGAAAATCTTCTTGTTCGCGACGTTTTGACAACTGATATTTTTTCGCATAATCGGTGTCACGTTTTGTCACGGCTTGATTTTTGCTTAAACCGCGCAATTTCCTTAGCCGTTCCACACTGATTTTTTGTCCGTTGGCATCAGTGATGTACAATTCTTTTTTAGCGGTTCTTTCCAATTGTTTTTTACGGCTGCGTTCCAATTTTGCCCGAGATAAACGACTTTTACGTTCGGAAGGCAGCAGTTTATGCGCCGATCTTTTTTTACGTTTTGTTTTTCCTTCCAATCCGCGGACATCGCGTTTTTTTAAATCCAAAGGCGTTTTGTCGCCAACGTAACGGTTGGATTCTTGGGCGCGTCGAATGTCATCGACGGAAAGCATTCCTTCCATTCCAAGTTTTCGTTCCTGACGCAACAAATTATTTCTGACTTCCAGACGTTCTCCGACTTGACGCAGTTCTTCCCTACGTTGCTTTTCAGCTAAAGAAATATCTTTCGGTTGACGGTTCTGTTCGGCTTTTTCGGCATACAAACGGTTTTCCGCCTCTTTTGCCGCTTTGGCCGTTCTGTACAGGATATTATCATTCTTGACAATATTCGAATGAACACTTTTTTCTTCCGCGGCATGACGTTGTTGCCAAACCAATTGGCTGTTGTCAACCAGACGAATGCGTTTTTTCTTGTTTTCTTCCATTTAAGTTGTCCTACTTGATCAGAAAAACCGAAACTGTATTACCATGTTTTTCATTATACAGTAAAGAAAAGAAAAAAAAAGTTTTTTTGAAAAAAATTGACAAAAATTAAAAAAATAAGCGTCAAGATGCCAAAAAACCTATAAAAGCGGAAGATATATTTGTGTTTTCTTTGTCCCTTTTTTGTCCGAAACGGTCAGGTTTCCCCCGTGCATTTCGATAAAGTTGCGAATCAGCGAAGTCGCAAATCCGTTTTGCAAAGCGAAATTGACGGTATCAGAGTCGTTTTGGACATTTAAAGATTTTTCTTCAATTGATATGACCAGATTTTTGTTTTCCGTGAAAACGTCAACGGTTATCAGACCGCCTTTGAAAGTGGACGCCAATGCGTTATTGATCAAATAGAATAAGATTTGTTTTAAACGTTTTTTGTCAGCGATCAAATGCGGTAAAGTGTCTGAGCAGGTTAATTCAAAGGTAACGTTTTTATTTTTCGCTTGTTCTTTGACGGAACCGATGATGTTGTTTAACAACGCCGAGATGTTGACGGAATCCAGTTCCAACACGGCGGATCCTGTTTCGATTAAAGCCAAATCGGCGATATCGGCAAACAGGCTTTTCAATCCGCACGAAGAATCAAAAATTGTTTGCACGTATCCTTTTTGACGTTGATTTAAACGTTTGTCCGCCGTTTCGGATAATTTTTTGGCGCTTTGCGTTAAAGAAGATAGCAACGGATTGATTTCCCGGCTCAGCTGATCCAAAAAAGCCTCGCGCAGTTTTTCCGCCTGTACCGTGGTTTGTTTGAAACGGCTTAACAATGTTTCTTTTTCCTGCGCCAGGGAAGAGCTTTTTTCTTCTTCGGTCACGTCCAGAAAAGAAACGAAAATCCCGCCGTCGGGCAATCCCGCCGCTACGAATTCCAATACTTTTCCGTCCGGTCTTAAAATCTGGAATATTTCTCCGGTGTGCGAAGTGATGACGCCTAATAATTGATCTTTTAAGGCTTTCCAGTTGTTTTCATTTTCAAAAAAAGGTTTTTGTTTTTCAATCACTTCAACGATGTTCATCGGCGGGGTGTTGAAAGTGGAATCGCTGATTTGCCACAAAGTCAGATAAGCGGAATTGGCTAAACGTAGCCGTCCGTCGCGTCCGAACAACAAAATGGCTTCGCGCAAGTGGTTGATGACGGTATATTGAGTTTCGTTTAAAACCGTCATCGATCTTTCCATGGTCAAATGTCCGGTCACATCTTCGTAAGTAATCAGCAAGCCTCCCAAAGGATGAGGGGTGAGCATACGTCTTAAAGTCATTCCGGATGGTAAATGCAAAATGTCTTCGGTCGCCGAAACCAGAGAGGTAAAATATTTTATTTCACGGGTTTTATAAGCGTTGAAATCCCGGTTTTCGGGTAATCGTCTTTTTTCGCGCAACATATCAAGCATATGGGAATACGTTGGTGAACTGTCCAACCATTCCGCTTCCAAATCCCACAGGTTCATAAAAGAGGTGTTGTAGAACTGTAAACGCATATCGGCGTCAAAGACGGCAATGGCTGTTTTTAAGTGTTCCAAAACGCCGTTATGAGAAACAATATGATTTTGCAAACTGTTTTGCAATTCTTGCTCTTGAGTGATGTCGCGGACAAAGCCGATTGTTTTGTTTTTGGAATACAGTTGTGCCGGCAACGGAATTTCAGAAGCTTCAACCCAACGGCGTTTACCTTCCATGACAACAAATTCCCTTGCTTTTTTTTCTTTTCCGGCGGCTCTGGCGGCGGCGGCCAACACTTTTGCCTCTCGGGGAGATTTTTCATAAACCAGTTCGCTACCCAATAAAACGGCTTGTTGCGCGGAATCTGCGTGAACGGCTTTGGCGTAAGCGGGATTGCACAGCGCGATTTGTAATTCTTCGTTTCGCAACCAAATCGGAAAAGGCAAAGAATCAAAAGCTTGCTTAAATAAAGTGTTTTCTTTTTCCAAATCCCGCGCTTTTTCCGTTAAAGAAAAAAGTTGCTTTCGCGTCTGTGTCGTTTCCTGAACCCATAATATATCAATCGGAGCTTTGTTCTGGATGAGGTAATTTCGAAAACCTGACACCAGATAACTTTTAGTGCGTGTGATGTTTTGCAATTCCAATAAAAAAGGACGTTCGTTCGATCTCATTTCGTTTAAGGCGGAGCTTAAAGTTTCGGCGCTGTCGGCGGAAAAGTGTTCAAGCAAAGCATCAAAAGAGGATTCTGTTCCCTGGGACAAATCCATCATAACGGATAATCGTCTGGAACAATGAGTTTCTCGGATCAAACCGATCGCATCGTATACCCATAAATAATAACCGTCGGGAAACGATTCCAATGTTTCTTCAACGACACGCAATTTTTCTTTGGTCGAAAGTAGCAACTTGTATTGCTTGAAGATCAAAAAAATACCGATCAAACATGATAAGAGAAAAAAGAAAAACACAAACAACAGCGTTTTGGGATAAAAAAACGCAGAGAGCATCATTTTTGTCAAAATTGTATCAAAAGCCGTCGTCATTTTTTTAAAATAGCTCGGCTTTATTAAAACGGCAAAATAAAAATTAAAGCTGTAATCAAAAGGTGTTTTTTGTGTAACATCTTTTTTTAATTGATTTTTTTTACTAAAATGAAGATTATTTGGAAAAGAAGCAGTACACTTTTTTTTGTAAGGAAACAGTTATGGTAAAAAATAGAAGGTCTTCACGCGGCAGAACCGCGGACGGTTCGCCGAATCCGATTGATGTTTATGTCGGAGCCAGAGTCAAAATGCGTCGCACTTTGTTGGGGATGAGTCAGGAAAAACTGGGTGAAGCGATCGGTTTGACGTTCCAGCAGGTTCAAAAGTACGAACGCGGATTGAATCGCATCAGCGCCAGTCGTTTGTTTGATATCAGCAAAGTTCTGGAAGTGCCGATCGGTTTCTTTTTTGAAGAGATGGACGATCAGGTTGCGGAATTGTCTCCGCGTATGCTGGCAGGCGCTTCCGAATTGGCGGAAGAACCGATCTTTTTTAATTACGATCCGATGACGAAACGCGAAACTTTGGAGCTGGTGCGTTGCTATTACACGATTCCGGATCGCCGTTTGGCAAAAAAATTGTTAGATTTGATTAAAACGATGGCTGCTCCGGTTGAAACGGAAGAGGAAATTTAAAGGTGAAAATGCGGCAGTCAATGCCGCATTTTTTATTATAAATTTTTTGATGCATAAAATTGTGTTTTCAAAAAAAACAATCTCCTTTATATCTGAACAAGTGGTTTTTTTATGACAGGACATGAGGAGTACATTTTATGAGAAAAAACTACTTATTTACCAGTGAATCCGTATCTGAAGGTCATCCCGACAAAGTTTGCGACAGCATTTCCGACACATTGTTGGATTTGTTTTTAATGCACGATCCTCAAGCGCGTTCGGCGGTTGAAACAATGGCGTCGACGGATCGCGTGATTATTTGCGGTGAGTCTCGTTTGCCGGAAACGGTGACGCGTCAAATGATGGAAGACGCCGTCCGTAAATGCATTAAAGACATCGGATACGAACAAAAAGGTTTTGATTGGCAGACCGTCGATATTCAAAACTTTATTCATAAACAGTCCGGCGATATCGCCCGCGGTGTCGATGAAAACGAAAATAAAGAGGAAGGCGCCGGCGATCAGGGGATTATTTTCGGTTATGCGACCAACGAATTGGACGGAACGGAATATCTGCCGGCGACGTTGTTTTTATCTCATAACATCTTAAAGGAATTGGCACGCTTGCGTCATCAGGGCGAAGTCAAATGGTTGCGTCCCGACGCCAAAAGTCAGGTGACGTTGCGCTACGACAACGGCAAGCCTGTCGATGTGGATACGGTTGTCGTGTCCACCCAACATACGGAAGACGTTTCTTACGAAGAAATCCGTGAAACGGTGCGCGGTGTGGTAAACCGTTTATTGCCGAACGGTTGGACGGTTGACGACAAGAAATTTTACGTCAATCCGACGGGGCGTTTTGTCATCGGGGGACCCGACGGCGACACGGGGTTGACGGGACGTAAGATAATTGTCGACACATACGGCTGCGCGGTGGCGCACGGCG
>CALXTY010000115.1 GCA_944391535.1 uncultured Alphaproteobacteria bacterium | reverse complement strand
CAAACGGTGATGATTGCTTTGGCCGGCCCCGCCAACCGTCAGGGAAGACTGATCGCCGATCATATCGCGGGTAAGCCCTACCCTTATACGGCAACACAGGGGACGGGCATTGTGAAGGTGTTCGATTTAACCGCCGCCTTTACGGGAAACAATGAAAAGCAGTTGCAACGCGCGAACATTCCTTATGAAAAAATGGTAATCACCGCGGCGTCTCATGCCGGATACTATCCCGATGCGCAGGAATTGACCTTAAAGGTATTGTATAACAAAGACGGCAAAATTCTCGGCGCTCAGGCTGTCGGGACGCAAGGCGTGGACAAACGGATTGACGTTATCGCCACCGTGATGCGCTTAAACGGCACGACCAAAGATCTGCGCGATGCGGAATTGTGTTATGCCCCGCCCTACTCTTCGGCGAAAGATCCCGTCAACATCATGGGCATGGCGATCGAAAACGTGCGTGACGGTTTGGTTGAGCCGTATTTCGGAACGGATTTCAAAGACATGTTTGTTTTAGACGTCCGTCCGCCCGAAATGTATCAGGCCGAACATATTGACGGCGCGGTGAACATTCCGGGGGCTCAAGTCAGAAAACGCTTAAACGAACTGCCCAAAGACAAAACCATTATGGTTCATTGCGTCAAAGGCTATACCAGTTATGTCGTGGCGCGCATTTTAATGCAAAACGGCTTTAAAAACGTCCTCAGTTATGCCGGCGGCTGGTCTTACTATAAAAAACAAAAATAAAGGATACCGTTATGGCAGATGAGTTTTACAAAAACCAGGTCGAATTGAAAGACGTTCCCGAAGACGCCATCATCGTTGACGTCAGAAACGGAAACGAACATTCGGATATGGCATTAAAACGCAAACATTACTTTGTCGAATTGCCGCGTTTCGATGCCGCGGAGTTCATTAAAGCGCACGGATTGAAAGAAGAGCCCGTCTATGTTTTGTGTCAAAGCGGGAAAAGAGCTTCCGTCGCGGCTCAAAAACTTGAGGACGCCGGCTATAAAAACATCGCCATTATCAAAGGCGGCATGAATGCTTTGCTTGATAATGAAGAAGTCGTCTCAAAGCGTTTCGTCATATCGATCGAACGCCAAGTCCGCCTGATCGCCGGATCTTTGGTTTTAATCGGCAGTGTTCTGTCTTTGACCGTCACGCCTTTGGGATCCGTTCTGTCCGGATTGGTCGGTTGCGGATTGGTTTACGCCGGACTGACAAATTCTTGCGGTATGGCGGTTGTTTTATCCAAAATGCCTTGGAACAAATAAAAAAAAGCACCGCGAGGTGCTTTTTTTTCATCTTACAGACTTTTTCCTTTATTTTTCATCAGTCCGGTTTGAACAACACGAGAAACGCCGTTCTTTTCGCTTGAAGCGTGTGTCAGCTTTTGCATCAGACCTTGCGGTTTGTTTTCACGATCGGTTAAGACCTTCACAATACTTTTCTTGCTTTGATCCGACAATCCGGGAACGGCGTTGACGAAATCTTGCGCATTCCCGAAGATATCCCTTTGATAAACGGCTTTAACCGCGTCCGGATTTTGATTAAAATCGACTTTAATCCCTTCGCTTTGCGCATAATACTGCGTTTGACCTTCGATAAAAATCGTCATCATTTTTCTGGCCGCGGCCTGCTTGTCGGCAAGATCAACCGGAGGCGCATTAACAAATGATGTTAAAGAGGCATATTGATCGGCACCGAGATTGCCCAGTTTTTCAAAATCCTTCAAAGTATGACTTTTAAGTTTATCGTCTAAAGGAAAAGACGTTAAAAGCATCAATCCTCCGGCCATTGCGGCGGATTCGGCCAGTACAGATTCTTCAAAAGTCATTGTGTTTTTCCGGAACGGTTCGTTTTTGGGTCTGGATCTGGAATCTTCGGGTTCCGTTTTCATATGAGTCCGCTGATTGGCGTGCAGAAATTCATGCGTCACGATATTGACCAAATAAACGCTTGCCCTTTGTTCACCCAAAGCATCAACGGTGTCTTGCACGAAATTGGAATTGATATACACTTCTCCGCGCGCGTTTTCATACGTTTTATCCCCGTCCAGCGCCGATATCAATCCGCAATGCCCGCCTTTGACTTTTCCGGCGATGCCGACATAAGCTTTTTCAACGGCAAACGTATGATTTTTTTTAGCCTCGGCATAAGCGCTTTGCGAAATCGCGTCTTTATAGTTCGCTCCGGCCAAGACTTTTTTGCCCAGATCCGAAGACATCAACAACTTGATGCTGTTATTCAACACCCGATTTAAAACCGGATCCTTGACTTCCCTTGCGGCAAAAAGCTTTTGTTTTTCTTCTTCGGACAGTTTCATCAAAAACACTCTTGTCTGTTTATCCTTTTATTTTTACGCTATCATACTCCAAACACACGGGATTTGTCAAAACGCCCCGACATGACAGGAGAAAAATCACATGGCTTACCTGATCGCCGTTGCCAAAGAAGAAGACGCCGAAGACATCGCCGCCTTGGCAAAACAAAGCGGAGAACTGCATCAACAAAAGGAACCGACTGTTTTTAAAAAGTGTTCGTCCGACAACAACGCCGACTACATCAAAAAAGCCATTAACGACGAATATGCCGAAGTCTTTAAGGCTTGCGATGAAAACAACAAGATTGTCGGTTATTTGACTTTATATCTACACGATTGCCCTGCGGAGTTCTTCGTCTATCCCGATTTCGGATATATCGGGGATTTGTGCGTCGATCAAAATCATCGTCATCAAGGGATCGCCCAAGCTTTGATCGCGCGGGCGGAAGAATATCTGATTTCCAAAAATATCAGATCCGTAGAATTGGACGTTTTCACCTTTAATACTCCGGCCGATCAATTATATGACAAAATCGGATATAAAAATCTGAAATGCAGAAAAAGAAAACTGCTTTAAAACGCGAATTAAAAAAGAAAAGCGTTTTCTTCCATTTTCAAATTCAAACTGTCCAGTCCCGCATCAATTGATCGTCCGCATTCCACGTCTTTTGCCAAACAATAAAGAATGTCGTAGAGGGCATACCGATAAACAGCTTGCCTGTCCGTTTTTATTCCCGATATTTTCTCATATTCGGAAATCACGCCGAAAACGGTTTTTTGATTATATTGAACACCGACCTTTATAAAATCGTATTCTTTCGCGCACAGTCCGCAATCGCCGAAATCATAAATACCGGCGATTTCATTTTTAACAAAATCAAACGCTATGTTTTTCGGCTGAATGTCAAAATGCCCGAAAACTTTTTCGCTTTGTTCAAACGGATTAACGCCCTCATCTTCAAATTTCGAGATAAAGCCGATTTGCTTGCCGGTCATTCTTTTATCCGAAGACAAAATCTCTTTTATTTTTGAAGCGGAATAATAACGACCTATCCCCCGTAAAAGAGGGATATCGATCGCTTTCCTTATTTGCGGCGTTAAAGAATGAAGTTCGTAGATAAACCGCGCAATCTCTTTGCAAAATGTTTGCTGTTTTTCAAGATCCAACAAATCATATTGACGTTGAAACAGCGGTTGTCCGCGTATCAATCTATGGCAGGAAAAAACAAAATCTTCCTTATAAAGGATCGTTTCGGGAATTTTAATCGTCACTTGACCCCGAAGAAAAGACAAAATCGCGTTTTCGTTTTCTATTTTTTTTAATTTTTCAAAATCCTTCGGAAATTTTACAATGATACTGCCGTCAATCAAATACGCAAACGTGTTGCAGCCTTGCGGACAGCGGACGATCGTTTTGATTTTTCCGATACCGCGAGTCAAAATATCTTTGATCAAAGAAAGATCTTGCGCCTGCCCTTCCGAAATAAAATGCACGATATTCCCCGTTTTGACTTTATCTTAAAACCAAACCGATACCGACAATGATCACTGTAAAAGAGATCAATTTTTTGATCATTTCCCGCATATCGAGATTTTCTTTAAATTGGTCTCCGAACAGCTTGTAAAGCAAAAAGCCCGACATCAGCGTGAATATGCTTTGAGAAGCGTTAACGGACTTGATCATCAACACCGGCAAATGCGCCAAAGCCACCGTTTCAAAAAAAGTGCCGCCTTGATTTAGCAGTTCGTTAAACAAAAACAGTTTGATTTTCTTCTTATATGCGGGAAAGCACGACACAATATCGATACGACTTTGATAAAACAGCAAAAACAACAGACTGATTATCGTGGCAAAAAGAGACACCCAAAACAAAACCGTAACGAAATCAATATTTTGCAACGAATATTTTGATAAAACAGTAGATAAAGATAACAACACCGACACAATCAGCATCAAAAAAAAGGCGCTGTTCAATTTGCATTTTTTCAGATCAAAATTCAAAAAAAAGCCGGACGAAACGATCAAAGCAAACCCCGCGTATTGCCAAAAGCTTAATTTTTCATCGACAATGAAATAAGCCAAAACCGGAACGGCGATTTTGCCCAAAGAAAACAACGCGACAACGATTGACGTGTCGATATTGCGCAACGCCAGATAATAAGGAATTTGATAAAACACTTCGATACAGGCGATCACGAACAACACCGTCAAAACTTCCAAAGGCGGCAGAACAGGTGTTCCGAATAAAAATAAAAACGGAATAATCAGGATATTGCTGATTGTGGCATAAAAGACGAGAGAAGGGATTTTTTCAAAGACGTTATTGGAAAGATGCGCGTCAACGATACAAGACAAAGCGTGTACGGCCGGAGACAGAAAAGCGATAAAAACATACATCGAACGCCTCTAAAATTTAAAGAATAAGACTGTTTTTAACATAGACGGATATATTCCGGCGGAATAACGCCGCCTTTAACGATCAGCAAATAATAACGGACAAACGAAAAACGCCAGCCTTTTTGATCGTTACAGATGCTCCAATCAATCGGAGAAAAGTCTATTTCAGCGACAGAATTCAATTTTTGCAATATTTCGTCACAACCGAAGTCATCTTGCATATGCGGCAGATCCAAAACGCAAGGACTGACATAAACCGCTTCCAACAACGCGTCTTGATTTAAAGCGTCCACATCAATCGCGAACATATCGGCACTTTCCACAAACCCCTTTAAAGACAAGCTGTGTTCCGTCCATTTAATCGGTTCGCTGAAAGCTCTGATCCCCCTGCTTCGCCCCTTAAAACAGCTTTCCATCCACCGAACGATCCCCGAATGCGTTGTTTGTCCGGAACGCTTGTAATAATAATGCAAATCGGCATTCGGATTTTGGGATAAGGATAAAATCCCCTGCGTTAAGGCGGTGTTTCCTTTGGTAATGTAATGGTACAGTTTCATCGTGTGCTCTTTTTTCTATTTGATATAAACAATATAAACAAAAAAAAGATCGAAAATAAAGTCTTCAAAAATCTTTTATTTACGATATAGGTTTTCTTATTGATTAAAAGACAATAATCATCAAAAAACAGTTCAAAAGCTCTTTTCTTTTGTTATATATTCAGGCGGAATATACCCCTCTTTTAAAACAATAAAATAATGTCTAAAAAAGACGTTGGTTATTTCTTCTTCCGTTTTATAAGGGGAAAAGTCCAACGCGGAATAATCTATTTCGTTGATGTCAACTTTTTTGAATTCCTCAATATAGCCTCCTTTTCCGGATTTTGTTTTTTCATAAATGCTTTCGACCAGCTGATCTTCAAACAACGCATCGACATCAAAAGAAAACAAATCCCCCTCGTCTGCAGAAACGATTTTGCCATTGAGTTTCAACGGTTCCGTGAAACACGCAACGGACCGACTGCGACCGTAAAAAGTACTGTCCAGCCATTTTATAATCGTTTCAGGATTTTCCGATTTCGCTCTTGAAGCATAGTGAAACAAATATTCCGGCAGCAAGGAAACCGACAATATCCCTTTTTCAAGACAAGAATTTCCCTTCGGAGAATAGTGATAAAGCTTCATTATGAAATCCTTTTGAAATTATATGTTCTACGAAATAAAAGATAATGTAAAATATACTTTTTTTATACGAAAAAAGCACCTCGACGGGTGCTTTTTAATCAACGGTGCGCGATACTGTGCAAATATCGGAGCACTGTCTGAAATGATTTCAAATATTTATAAAGAAAAA
>CALXTY010000114.1 GCA_944391535.1 uncultured Alphaproteobacteria bacterium | reverse complement strand
ACGTCGTGGCACCGATCGGGGAACGTGTTCTGGGTCGTACGGCGCAGGAAGACGTTTTGGATCCGTCAACGGGTGAAGTGATTGTTGAACGCGGTAAACTGATTGACGAAGTCGATGTCGAAAAAATCGAAGCGGCCGGTGTTGACAAAGTTTATATCCGTTCTCCGTTAACCTGCGAATGCAAAGACGGCATTTGCGCGAAATGCTACGGTCGTGACTTGGCACGCGGAACGGCGGTCAACGTGGGCGAAGCGGTCGGCGTGATCGCAGCTCAGTCGATCGGCGAACCGGGAACGCAGTTGACGATGCGTACGTTCCATATCGGCGGTGCGGCTCAGCGCGGTGCCGAACAGTCCGGAATTGATTCCGCTTTTGACGCGACGGTGAAAGTCTTGAACTACACGCCTGTATTGAACTCTGAAAACATGGCGATTGTTCTGACACGTAACTGCGAAGTCGCTTTGATTGACGCGAACGGTCGTGAAAAAGCGCGTCACCGTATTCCTTACGGTTCTCATCTGAAAGTCGAAGACGGACAGAAGATCGCGAAGGGAGATCGTATCGCTGAATGGGATCCGTACACCTTGCCGGTCATCACGGATAAAGAAGGTATCGTTCAGTATGAAGACTTGGTTGACGGCGAAACGATGCGTGAAGTCGTTGATGAAGCGACAGGCTTGACGTCCAAAGTGGTTATGGACTGGAAACAGCATTCCCGTGCGGCCGAACGCAAACCGCATATCGCTTTGACGGACGACAACGGCGAAGTGATTCGCTTTGCCAACGGTATGGAAGCTCGCTTCTTCTTGGCGGTGGATTCGATTTTGTCAGTCGAACCGGGTCAGAAAGTACGTGTCGGTGATATTTTGGCGCGTATCCCGCGTGAAAGCTCGAAGACACGTGACATTACAGGCGGTCTGCCGCGTGTTGCGGAATTGTTTGAAGCTCGTAAGCCCAAAGATTGCGCGATTATTTCCGAAATTGACGGTGTTGTCGAATTCGGACGCGATTACAAAGCCAAACGTCGCATCATTGTCAAGAACGCCGAAGGTCAGGAACGCGAATACCTGTTGCCGAAAGGGAAACTGGTTACCGTTCAAGAAGGCGACTTTGTCAACAAGGGCGATATCTTGGTTGACGGCGCTTTGGTTCCGCATGATATCTTGCGCGTCATGGGCGTTGAAAAGTTGGCGCATTATCTGGTCAAGGAAATTCAAGACGTTTATCGTCTGCAAGGTGTGAAGATCAATGACAAACATATTGAAGTCATTGCTCGCCAGATGTTGCAGAAACTGGAAGTCACCGATGCCGGAGATACAACGTTGTTGCAAGGCGAACAGGTCGATCAAATCACTTTGGATAAAGAAAACGCCAAAGCTGTCGCGGCCGGCGGACGTCCTGCGGAAGCTTCTCCGATTTTGTTGGGGATTACGAAAGCCAGCTTGCAGACAAATTCGTTTATTTCTGCGGCTTCGTTCCAAGAAACAACTCGCGTCTTGACGGAATCCGCCGTTTCCGGCAGAACGGACGACTTGATCGGCTTGAAAGAAAACGTCATTGTCGGTCGTTTGATCCCTGCAGGTACGGGATCCGTGATCAATCATCTGCGTGCTTTGGCCGCTCAGCGTGACAAAGAAAATCTGGAAAACAAAGAAGCTCCGGCGGCTTTACCCGTATCAGGAACGACAGAAGCCTAACTTTGTTTGATAAAATACAAAATCGCCGGAGTTTTTCCGGCGGTTTTTTTATCTCCAAAAAAAATGACGACGGGGAATACCGAAAATCTTTGTTCTGCGCAATGAAATCAAGAATTTAATTTTTTTTTATTCATGATGATAAAACAGAAAAGATTCTTTTGTTTTTGTTGGACGGAAATCATTAAAGATCTTGAGTGTTTGACAAATTTAAACAAAATGTTTTTTTCAAAAAGTCAGTTTTTCATTTGAAACAAAGCCAGGGACTTGACGAGAAGGAAAAAAAGACGTGTGTTTGACAAAAAAATAAAAATATTTTTTTGTTTTAGGCTTAATTATGCGGAATAACTTAAGAAGTAAGAGAATGTTTTTGGAAAACATTTGACAAAAAAACGAATCGATTTTATTTTAATAGTAACAGTTTATGTAAAGGAGTCCCGTTATGGAAGTCAAATATATCAATGCTGCGGCTCGTCAAAAGAAAGAAGATGTTGAACGTCCTGTGGGGGATATGACGACTCGTAAGATGTTGCGTGCCTATTTACTGGGAGCTATTCATCTGACATCTGGAAAAACAAAAGCTGATGCCAAAAAAATCATTCAAGAGTATCATCAGCAAACGGATATGAGTCAATTTAAAGATTCTCCTGATGCTCTGAAAGTGGTTGAAGCTAAAGAAAAAAGCTTAAAGGAAAAAGCTTCCGCTCATAGTTTGAGGACAAAAGTCAATTATGCTTCCGATGCCGATGTTTCAGGTGTTTCCGACGTTGTGTCCGTCGGGGTTGCTTCGGTTGCTACGTCTATGCTTGCTTCTGTTGTGGTTACCGATCCGAATACATTGTCCGCAACGGTTATGGCGGCGGCAGTCGCTTACACGGCGGCAAAAGCAACAAAAACGGTTGCGGCTACTTTGAGCGAATCAAAGACTCCCGAGCAGAAAAAAGATGCGCAGACCTATGCGAATGTTAAACACGCGCAATTAGCTTTGAAGTTGTTAAAGAAAGAGATTGAAGCTCCTTTGAAAGACGCCGAAAAGGCAAAGTATAAAGAGGAAGTTGCTAAGTTGTTTGTTGCCGGTTACGGTCAGCCCAGCGGCGGTTTTGTACAACCGGTCGGTGCCGGTATTGCCTCGGCTTCTTCTTTAGCCGCTGTCGCACAGGAAGCTGCAAAAGAAGATAAAAAGTCTTATTGGCGGGACGCGATGGAAACTTTTGCGCGCTTTGGAAATCCGGGCGGCGGAATGGTTCATAACGATATGCCGGCAAAAGATGAAAAAGATCAACCGAATGTTGCTGTTGCCAAAGCTGTCGCTTTGAAAAAGAAGACGGGCGGTCGTTAGTTTGTTTCAAAGTAAAAAAAGCTCCTGTGAATCGGGAGCTTTTTTGTTTTTTTTAGATTCTTTTTCTATGGTAGGATAGAACAGAAAAATTTGTTTGAGGGTATGATATGCAAGTACAAAAGACAATAGAAAACGATGTCGCGATTTTAAATATCAACGGTCGGATTGTTTCAACAACGGCTCCTGTTTTGGAAAAAGCAATAGAAGATGTTCTAAAAACAGAAAACAAACTGATTTTAGATTTTTCCGGGGTTGATTTTATGGCTTCTTCGGGAATACGGGTTTTGTTGATTGCCTATAAGCGTCTTAAAATACAAGACGGATTATTGATTTTACGTAATGTTAACCCAGCTGTGATGAAGGTGTTGGAAGTAACAGGATTAAAAGATTTTTTGGATATTCGCTGATATTTGTTTTCCAGATAAAAAGCGTTTGTCTTATCATTGCGCAAATAAAAAATGGGGCGAAAGATGAGATTCGAACTCACGACATCCGGAACCACAATCCGACGCTCTAACCAACTGAGCTACTTTCGCCACCAGCCCTTTCTATCTACTGTTTTTATGAAAAGGTGTCAATAGATTATTTTTATTTTAAAGAAATCATTATTTCTTTGTTTTCCTAAAACGTGTTTTAGTGTACTTTCCTTTGCGGAGGCGCTGAAATGAAGAAAATCGAAGCCATTATAAAACCGTTTAAGCTTGATGAAGTCAAAGAGGCTTTGCAAGAAATAGACGTTCAGGGGATTACGGTTACCGAAGTCAAAGGATACGGTCGTCAAAAAGGGCATGCGGAATTATATCGCGGGGCGGAATATGTAGTTGATTTTGTACCGAAGGTAAAATTGGAAATTGTTGTTGAAGACGAACGATGCGAATCCGTTGTGGAAACGATTGTTCAAGCGGCGCGGACAGGAAAAATCGGCGATGGGAAAATTTTTATTACGCCGATTGAAGATGTCATCCGTATTCGGACATTGGAACGCGGTGACGATGCGTTATAACAGAGCTGTTATCGTACGGCTTTTTTTTGAAAAGGGAAAAAATATGGTTAAAGATATCAAGGATGCAGAAGGCCTGCTGCAATTTGTAGCAGAAGAATCAATCGTTTACGTTGATTTTCGTTTTACGGATTATAAAGGGAAATGGCATCATGTCAGTTATCACCATTCCGTATTGAACGAGGATTTTTTAGAAGACGGTGTGATGTTTGACGGATCATCTTTGCCGGGGTGGTGTACAATAAACGAATCCGATATGTTGTTGAAACCGGATTATTCAACAACGGGATTAGATCCCTTTGCCGCTCAGAAAACAGCATTTATCATTTGCAATATATCTGATCCGATTACGGGGCAGCCATATTCCCGCGATCCGCGCTCTACGGCGAAAAAAGCCGAAGCTTATTTGGCGTCAAGCGCAATCGCAGATACCGTTTATGTTGGAGCCGAGGCCGAGTTTTTTGTTTTTGACGATGTAAAGACGTGTGTTTCTCCGGAAAAGATCTCGTTTGAGATTTCTTCCATTGAAAGTGATAATATGGCCGATAAAGAAATCGTTGGCGGTAATACCGGTCATCGTCCGGGGATCAAAGGCGGTTATTTCCCTTTGCCTCCTGTTGATTCCGCAAATGATTTAAGAGCCGAAATGCTAACGGTTATGGCGCAATTGGGGTTGCCCGTCGATAAACATCATCACGAGGTCGCGGCGGCTCAGCATGAATTGGGATTTGCGTTCGGAAAGATGATCGAAACAGCAGACAATCTGCAATTGTATAAATATGTTGTTCGTAATGTCGCCGACGCTTACGGTAAAACGGCCACTTTTATGCCGAAACCTGTCATGGGCGATAACGGATCGGGTATGCATACGCATATGTCTTTGTGGAAAGACAATAAACCTTTGTTTGCCGGATCGGGATATGCCGATTTGTCCGATAAGGCTTTGTATTTTATCGGCGGCATCATTAAGCACGCTCATGCGGTCAACGCGTTTACCAACCCGACGACGAACAGCTATAAACGTTTGGTTCCCGGTTTCGAAGCACCTGTTTTGTTGGCTTATTCCGCGCGCAACCGTTCGGCTTCGTGCCGTATTCCTTTCGGGTCCAGCCCGAAATCAAAGCGAGTTGAAATCAGATTCCCCGATCCGACGGCCAATCCTTATTTGGCTTTTGCCGCTTTGATGATGGCGGGACTTGACGGTATTGAAAATAAAATCAATCCGGGCGAACCGATGGATAAAAATCTGTATGATTTGCCGCCTGAAGAATTAAAGAATGTTCCTTCTGTCGCAATAGATCTGCGTCAGGCTCTGGATGCTTTGGATTCGGATCGCGCTTTTTTGAAAAAAGGAGATGTCTTTACGGACGATTTGATCGATTCGTATCTGGAAATTAAACGAGCGGAATTAAAAGAGTTTGATAAAACTCCGCATCCGCTTGAATATAAAATGTATTATTCATTGTAAAAATATGCGATGCGCCGTCCTGATTTTAGGGATTGTTTTTTGGCTCTTGATCGGGGCGGCGTATGCGCAAAATCTTTCTTTGGTGCGTGACGAGGAAATCGAACGGGTTCTTTCTTTTTATTTAACCCCTTTATTTGAAAAAGCCGGATTGGATACGCGTCAGATGAATGTTCATCTGGTCAAGGACAATACGATCAACGCTTTTGCTACCAAAGGGTTGCATATTTTTGTGCATACGGGATTGTTGTTGAAAGCGGATAACGCGCAAGAGGTGATTGCCGTATTGGCTCATGAAACGGGGCATATCGCCGGCGGTCATGTGGTGCGTTTATATGAAAATATACAGATTGCTCAACGTAGTATGTTGTTGTCAATGGTTCTGGGAGCTGTCGCCGCAGCTGCCGGCGGCGGAGCAGAGGCTGCTGTCGGCGCTATGTTGGGCGGTGTTAATTCCACACAAAGTGTTTTTGCCGCGTATCGTCGCAGTGAAGAAAATGCCGCGGATCAGGTTGCCATTTCATTATTAAAAAAAACCGGACATGATTTTTCCGGATTTGAAACGATTATGCGTAAACTGAAAACTCAGGAAGATTACCAGTTAACCGATGATTTTACGTTATGGCGTTCTCATCCGGCGGTGAAAGAACGTTTGAGCTTGATTCTGAATCA
>CALXTY010000113.1 GCA_944391535.1 uncultured Alphaproteobacteria bacterium | reverse complement strand
AGAACAGACAAAAGGCATACTCCATGTTCCGTCATTTAAAGACCATTCTCCGTAGCTTTGAACGAATTCATACGGTTCCCAACACCTCGGCGGCATATTCTGCGCTAATGCGGGAAGCGAAAAAAACAACGAAACAATGAAAACGACTTTTGACATATTTCTTTTCCTTTCCTTTTTATCCGTTCCTATTTTAAAATGCCTGTCATCTTTGAACAGCTGTTTAAAAGGATAGTTTTTTGATTGACGCGCACATTCATTTACAAGACAAACGTTTCGATGCCGATCGGGATCGTTTGATCGAACAAGCCGTTAAAAACGGTGTATCCGGTTTTCTTTGCGCATCAACCTGCCCTGAAGATTCTTTAAAAGTTTTGGAACTATCTCAACACTATCCTTGTGTCACCGCCTTTATCGGAACACACCCTTGGTCCGCCGATCAGTACGATCGTGAAGAACTTATTTCAAAATTAAACCAGTTCAAACACATCGGTATCGGAGAAATCGGCTTGGATTCTTTACACGGAAAAGACAATCAGGAAACCGTTTTTATTGATCAGTTCAATCTTGCCGCCGAATTTAAACGCCCCTGCGTCATTCATTGCCTCAAATCTTTTGACCGTATTGCTTCAATTCTAAAACAAGCGCAAAAAACTCCCCCTGCCCTTTTGTTTCACGGTTTTAACGGAACAAAGCAACAAGTCGACTTTTTAATGCGCTTTCCGTCTTATTTTTCTTTTTCGGGCTCTGCTCTGTTTGAAAACAAAACAAAATTAAGAGAGCTCATCAAAATCATACCTGCCGATCGTCTGCTTGTTGAAACGGACGCGCCGGATATGCGCCCGCCGGATCGGTTTTGTCTTAACCCTTCGGAAAAAAGAAACATACCCGTCAATTTAACCTTGATTATTCAAGCAATCGCCGCCATAAGAAAGACGGATATTTCTTCCTTTATCGCTCTTTTAAACCAGAATGCTCACACCTTTTTATCGGGATTAAAGAATGATCAATGACCAGTTTACCCGTTTGCGCCTGTTGGTCGGCGATGACGGCATCAAAAGATTGCAAAACGCTTTCGTCATCGTTGCCGGACTGGGCGCGGTCGGCAGTTACGCCGTTGAAGCTTTGGCTCGCGCCGGCATCGGACGTTTACGCCTGATCGACAGCGATACGGTCAGTCTGAGTAATTTAAACCGCCAGCTGTTCGCCTTACACTCAACGATCGGACAGCCTAAAACGGAAATCGCCCGTCTGCGCGTTCGGGACATCAATCCCGCCTGTCAAACGGAAGTGTGTCAACAATTCATCAACGCCGATTCAATTCCCGAACTGTTTTCCGGTCGTCCCGATTTTGTGATTGACGCGATTGATTCTTTAAATCCGAAAACCGATCTGATCGCTTATTTATGGCAAAACAATATCCCTTTTATTTCATCCATGGGGGCGGCTTTAAGAACGGATCCGCGTTTTATCTCCGTTGATAAAATGGAAAACGTGACACATTGCCGTCTGGCATACATGTTGCGCAAACGGCTTCGTCACAGAGGAATCCCTTTAAAATTTCCTTGCGTTTATTCTTCTCAGACCCGTGAAGGAATACCCGAACCGCAATTTTGTGAAGAAAACGAACAGACAGCCGGATTAGGGCGGGAACGCGCCGTCATGGGCAGTCTGCCCACCATCACGGGCATTTTCGGATTGACTTTGGCAAACTATGTGATTTGCCGTCTCTATCAGGCTAATTAACCAGTCTTGCCCAATTATTGACCCAACCTTTGTTATGGGACGCGTTTGGCACAATGATGATTTCGGCTTTGCTGTCGTTTCCCAAAGAATAAACAAAGTTTTCGGTTAAAGAAGACGGAACTGTTTTATCCGCGCCGCCGGAATAATGCACTTGTTTGATATTTTTCAGTTTTTTCTTATAATTCGCGGGATTCATAGACCCTTTCAAAGGCGTATCTTTATGAAAATCAGTCCACGCTTTATGATCCAACACGCCGGCGACCGTCATGACTTTGGAAACGCTCGGTTCTTTGACGGCGACTAACAAAGCGACTGCCGCTCCGCCGGAATAACCAACCAGTTCCACAGAGGGAGCTTGATATTGCTCTTTTAATTTACGCACGGCTTCCGTCACGGAAGCGATGACTTTCGGATCGAAACGACCGTTTGTCCAATAATACGGACGACATTCGCGCGAAGAAACATACTGACACGGTCTGCCCAAATAAACGACATTAACAAAAGGATCTTTCTGCGCCAGATTCAAAGCCGTCATTTCGGACGGAGTCGGATCAGAAGACGGGGTATAAGGATTAATCCACGCGAAACCGTCCCCTTCTATATAAATTCTCAACTTTTTTTTCTTTTGTTTTACGCGCGCCCAAGAAGCCAAAGAAAAATCTTTGGTTTTGATTTCCTGATAGGAAAAGCCTTCCGGACGAGGTAAAGAAGAACAACCGCTGACAAAAGCGGTCAGAAAAAATAAAAAAAAGAATCGTTTTAACATCGCTTTTTAACCGTTTTTTTGTAAAAAAACGTCATATTTTACTAAATTATATCATAATGTTAAATGATTTTTATCATAGGTGAAACAGTGAAAAACTTTTTTTCTGAGTTTGTCGGGACTTTCGGATTTGTCTTTATCGGTTGCGGCGCTGTTGTGTTTGCCGCGCCGTTTATCGGATATTTGGGCATTTCAATGGCTTTCGGACTGGCTTACAGCGCCATGGGAATGGCTTTTGCCGGACATCATTTCAATCCCGCCGTCACTGTTGCCGCCGCTTTGTCAAAACAATTTTATGGAAAAAACATTTGGTTCACCCTGATGAAAACAATCGGCTATATCGTGATGCAAGTGCTCGGTGCCTGTGCCGCGATCGCTTTGATTTATTATGTCTATTCCGGTAAAAACGGATATGTCTATCAAGGAGCTCCCGATCTGAACGTCATTCAACGTTACACGTTAAGTTCCGCTTTTTGTCTGGAAAGCGTCCTGAGCTTTTTGTTTTTATGCGTGTTCTTGGGATCAAGCGAACATCAGGGACGTCAATCCGTTGCCTGCGGATTGTTTATCACCACCGCCTTTTTATTGTCTTATCCTGTAACAAAGGGAGCTTTAAATCCCGCCAGAACAACGGCTTCGGCGATCATCAGCGCAGACGAAACGGCAATCGCCCAACTTTCCCTGTTTTGGGGAGCCGGAATGCTGGCTGCTTTGATTGCCGGTATCTGCTATCACCCGATCATTCGCAGGAAAAAAGATCCTAGTGCGTCATAAACAACGCAATATCCGCGTTATCAATCAGATATTTTGTCATACTGCCCAAGATCCAACGGCGCATTGTGCTTTGCGTAAAAGCTCCCGTCACCAACAGATCAAAACGCCCGCACGCCTGACGGACAATCTCGGCTCCTTTGGTTGAAACGGAAGACGTTTCGGGAATTTTGACGATTTCCGTATGAATGCCGTGCCACGCCAACCGTCCGGCCAACGCTTTGGCATCAGCCCAGACTTCGTTGGGAACGTCTGTTTCCAAAATAACGACTTCTTCGGCTTTGACCAAGAACGGCATCGCCAACGTTACCGCCTTTGCCGCTTCTTCGGTAGCGTCCCAAACAATAATGACACGCGTGCCGATTGTTTGAGGCACTTGACTTGGCGCAATTAATATCGCCGAACCGCTTTCCATCAAAGCCGCATTTAAGACAGCCAAAGAATCTCTGGCAATCGCAGAAGATGTATCCGGACGCGCCAACACCGTTAAATCCGCCACTCGCGAACACCAAGTGATCACTTCTTCCTCACACCCGAAGATTTCTCGGAATTGCGCGGTTATTTCTTTAAGATCCGCTTTCGGTTCCGTTTTCGGCAACAAACCGTGTTCTTCAACAAAGCGTTCAAAAACGACACGCATTTCATCGGCATTTTCCGCAAACGCTTTTTCTTCGGCCTGAACAACATCGTTGACGACAAAGCCCGCCATATCCGCACTGACGACAGGCACGGGCAGAATACAGGACGGTTCCAGATGAACATGGAACACATCGAGATGTCCGTTAAATTTTTTAGCCGTCAGCAAAGCCGTCTGCAAAACAGCTTCTGAGGTTTGAAGCGAATCCAACTGAACCAAAATATCTTTAAAAGCAGTCATCGTTTTTCCCCGTGATATCAAGTTTTATCGGCTAAAAGAGTCCGTACGCGCGTTAAAGTCGTCATACGGTCTCCGGACGTATCGATCTTATCCCAAGCAATCGGACCGACATCGACATCCAACTGCTGCCTTAATTCGTCTTCAGTTTTTACATCAGACGGGTTTCGTTTGCGCGAAGCCACGCGTTCAATTCTGACTTCCAAAGGCGCATCGACCCACAACCCTTGGAAATTAACATTCATTTCCCGCGCGACTTCCTCGATTGCCTGACGTTGACGCGCATCGTGAAACAACGCGTCCGCGACGACGGACTGTCCGGCCTGCAAGACGCAACGGCATTCATGGCACAACAAATCGAACACCTGCGCTTCAAGCTCCGGCGAATATTTCGAAGGATCCAGATGTTCATCAAGCTTTGTATTGAGGATATTTTTACGCAAAACATCGTCTCTCAGGATAACCGCGCCCGGAGGATTGCCGATAAACGGAGCGGATTCGCGAGCAATACGGGATTTTCCGCTGCCGGACAATCCGCCGCAAGCCACCAAGACGGGTTTCGGCGGTTCCAAAAAACGCTTGGAAATCACCAACTGTTCATAAGCTCTGTTTGCCATTAAAGCGGCTTCGTGTTTATCTTTTATTTCCGCCGAACGTTGCGCGAACACATACGCATTAACGGCGGCACGACAAGATAAAAACAGCGGTAAAACGGGAATTCCCTCCCAATCTGCCGACAAAGCCATGTAATGATTGAACAGAATGCTTGCCAGACGGCGCTGTCCTTTACTTTCCAGTTCGACCAACAGAAAAGCGAAATCGTACAACGTATCAATCTGCGTTAAATCATCATAAAACTCGATCGGATTAAACGGCATCACCTGCCCGTTCCACATTGCCAGATTACGTAACGTCAAATCGCCGTGACACCAACGGATTTTACCGTCTTTTTGGCGTTTCAGCAGCAGCTCTTTGTTTTTTTCCAAAGATTCAAGCTGATCCTTTTCCAAAGCGTCAACATCTTCGGCATCAAAGATATCCGGAACGAAACAACGAATCATCGCATTGTTTTCATAAATGCGTCCTTTAATGATATCGATCGGATTTCTTGACATAACAACTTCGGCTTTTTGATGCAGATCAAAGATCTTTTCCGCCGTATCCATCATTTCGAAACGATCCAGATCGCCGCGTTCCACCATATTGTCAAACAGCATGCCTTCTTCAAATTCATGCATGACCAGCACATAATCTATGACTTCGGCATTTTTGTCCGAACAGGCGGAGCGGATAAAAATCCTGCCTTTTTTATCACAGACGACCTCTTCAACGCCGAAACACAATCCCGGAGCAAAACGATCGCAGATTTCCAATTCTTTTTGACAAGCCGCCTGACGCTTTTCCGCAGAAGAATAATCGACATACGGATATTTCACGCCGCGTTTGAGTTTATATGCCTTTTCACCTGTCAAAAAAACATCTGAAATATTCGTTTCCTTGAGAATTATTTTACGCGATGACTTTAAGCCGTAAGCTTCGGGCGAAGACAATGCGGCAATCGTTTCGGACTGATCATCAATCAGCATACTGTAGAGCCTCCTTCGGGTTATTCCGGCTTATGAGACGGATTGACGTTGCACAGATTTTGCGGCTGACTGGCGAAAGAAGAATTAAATTGTTGCGTCACGCGAACAAAAGTCGTGCGTTTGCTTAATTCTTTCAACGTCACCGCACCGACATACGTGCATGTCGAACGAACACCGCCCAGAATTTCTTTAACGGTATTTTCCAAAGCCCCTTTGTATTCAACCAGAACGGTACGCCCTTCGCTGGCACGATAATCGGCAACACCGCCCGAGTATTTTTCCATCGCGGTATCTGAACTCATACCGTAGAAACGGCGATACTTTTTGCCCGTATCCTTATCAACGACCAGATCTCCGCCGGATTCGTCATGACCGGCGAACATGCCGCCCAACATCACAAAGTCGGCTCCGGCACCGAAAGCTTTGGACACATCGCCCGGACACGTGCAACCGCCGTCTCCGATAATCAGACCGCCCAGACCGTGCGCG
>CALXTY010000112.1 GCA_944391535.1 uncultured Alphaproteobacteria bacterium | reverse complement strand
GTATCCCGTCCCGCGAGACACGTATATTTTTGATCCGCTCTCGTTAAGGTCATACAAACCGGCTAAATACCGGTTAACCGGCTTGACCAAAAAATGAAACGGGAAAATTTGACCGCCATGCGTATGACCTGATATCTGCAAGTCGACCAATGAGCTGTAATCTTTTGTTTCTTTACCGTTCGGTAACGGAGAATGAGACATCAAAATTCTAAATTGTTTCTCCTTCGCAGCTGACATCGCTTTTTCAACGTCGGGTTTCAGCGCGTTTAAACGATGAGAAAACGCCATATCCGTCACACCGGCAATAAAAATATCCGATCGATCCAAAGTCAAACCCTCGTTATATAAAACACGCACCCCTAAAGATTGAAACAATTGATTCCATCCCTTTATTCCGCGATATAATTCATGGTTACCCATGACGGCGAACTGCCCGTAACGACTGCTTAGTTTCCCTAATTTTTGAGCAATAAATGCGGTCTTTTCCGCTTCATCGTCACCGATATCCCCCGTTAACAAAACAACATCGGCGTTTAAATCGTTAACACGTTTAATCAACTTTTCTATTTTCCAATTTGACACACCGCGATGGAGGTGGATATCGCTGAGTTGAACAAATGTAAACGGCTGAGAAACTTTATCCGATTTCAAAACGATTTCTTTAACGTCGGCGACTTTGACTCCCTCATAGACAGCATAAAAAGTAATTAAAAACGTTATCCCGAACGTTATCAAATTGACCCGATCAAGCAATTGAGTGCGGGTCGGATTAATCATTTGAGCAAATGGTTTATGCCACAGACAGGCAAAGCCGTAAATGATATACCATAGAACATTTCGTACCAATAAAACGGAAAACAAGAAAAAAGCGGTTCCGAACAAATAAAAGCCGATATTATGAATCCATCCCGAAACCGTTTCGTTAATCAAATCGGACTGCGTTAAAGAACGCACGTATGTCGGCGCGAACCATGACAAGAGAATTGCAACAAAAATCCATATTTTCCATACCGAAGAAACGGAAGCGGAATACAAACACTTCGCCGTAAAAACAGAAGCGGCAGTACCGACAAAAATAACGAGTAAAAAGAAAGACATGACTATTTTTCCTTTAAATATTCACCACGGAATCCTTTTCCCGTACCGATCTTACGACCGATAGATACAATTTTTTCTTCAACACAGGTACGGCTGTCATCCGCTGTATCATTGACACCGCTTTTCCCCGGATACAATTCATACTTTTTTCGATAATCCCGCATTGTCACATTGGGCATCACGACATTCGCCCCGCTTTGCAAAGCGATTATCCGGCCATTAGGATCCAACGTTTCCATTGCCGTCGTCGCCGGAATGTTAATATCGGGCAACAACAGACGCGTCAAAGCCATCGTCTTTAAGGACAAATCGAGAGATCCTCCTTTCGCTTGCGCCAAAGGGGTCTGCGCATGAGGGATAAAAGGACCGATTCCGGCCATATCAATATTTAATTCTTTAAAAAACAAAATATCCTCGGCAATCGATTCCGTTGTTTGCCCCGGCAATCCCACCATCGATCCCGATCCGACTTCATAGCCCAAACGTTTCAGGTCTTGCAAGCAGCGCAAACGGTTGTCCCAACGCATCCCGGGATCCAAACGGTGATACAAGTCTTTATCCGTTGTTTCAATCCTCAATAAATAGCGATCCGCTCCGGCATCACGGTATGCTTTATACTCTTCATAGCTCTTTTCACCGATACTTAATGTAACGGCTAAATCCATCTCTTTGATTGCGCGAATGATCCGAGTCATTTTATCAATATTGAACCAAACATCTTCTCCGGACTGCATAACAACGGTTTGATAGCCCATCTTCTTCGCGACGGCGGCATGTCCGATCACTTCCTCAACGCTTAAACGATAACGTTGCGCCTGCGCGTTATCACGCCGAATGCCGCAATAACAGCAGTCGTTGCGGCAATAATTCGAAAATTCGATCAATCCTCTTAAATGAACGGCATCTCCGACAAACAAAGCTCTTACTCTGTCTGCCGCAGACAATAATTCAACAGTACTTTCCTGATCGCATAATAATGATGCTATTTCAGATTTCTCTAAAAAATGTTCTTTTTCCGCCTTCTCAATCAAACGCCGCATTGTTTCTCCGTGTGCTTGATTTTTTGTAACTAAGAATATTAGAATATATCAAAAATTAAAATGAGTTTCAAAAATGATCCTCGTTTTTTTAGCTTCCTGATCTTATGAGTAAAATATGACGACTTTCATCGCGGCCGGATCAAATCTGAATGACAGAGTTCAATATCTGCTCTTTGCCATCAGGGTCTTACAAGAAAAGAACTATTGCATTACGGGTGTTTCCCCGCTTTACGAAACGCCGGCGGCGTTGCTGTATGAAACAGCGCAAGACGATTGGAACAAACCCTACTTGAATTGTGTTATTCAAATCGAAACAGACAAAAACGCTTTTGATTTATTGAACGATCTTAAACAAATCGAACACGACTTGGGCAGAAACAATACGGCGCGTTGGGCGCCGCGACCGATAGATCTGGACATTATCGAACATAATCTGGAACAGATTGATACTCCAAAGCTCACCGTGCCGCATAAACTCTGCATGAAACGCAGTTTCGTCTTGGATCCCCTGTCTTTTTTCAAAAAGATATCTCCCGAGTTTTTGTATTCAAATACGCATCAGCCTATGGTGATGGGAATTCTTAACATCACGCCGGATTCTTTTTCCGACGGCGGAGAAAACAATCATTTCGACGCCTTTGAAAAAAAAGTCGATTTATGGGAAAAAGCGTTCATTCCTCTTATCGACATCGGCGCGGAATCCTCGCGCCCCGACGCCGTTCCTATCCCTTCCGAAGAAGAGATAAAACGGCTTTCCAAAATTTTTGATTATATGAAGCATAAAGAAAAAAAGATTTTTTCCCCCCGCTTCAGCATAGACACCTATCACGTTCAAACCGCGATAAAAGCCTTGGAAGCCGGTTTCGACGCCTTAAACGATATTCACGGACTTGACGATCCGGATATGCTGGCCTTGGCAAAAGAACACAAAGACAAGCGTTTCATTTTTATGCATCACGACGATATCACACGCCAAAGTCTGAAAAATACGGTCGCCGATATCGAACATTGGGTGGAAGAAAAAATAAACCTTTTTGAAAAAAACAATCTTCCGTTAAATCATATGACTTTCGATCCGGGGATAGGATTCGGGAAAACCGCCTGTCAATCTTTGATGATCTTGCAACAGATTGATCGATTCCACCGTTTCGGTTTGCGGTTGTTAATCGGACATTCCAGAAAATCTTTTATGAAAATTTTTACGCCCAAAGAGCCGCGGCAAAAAGACGTCGAAACGTTGGGGCTGTCTGTCAAAATGGCGCAAAAAGTCGATATCTTGCGTGTTCATACGCCCGTGGAACACAAAGAAGCTTTGCTGGCCGCGGCGCATTTGGAAAACCAATTCTTTTAATCAGCGCCCCTGATTTTGACGATATTTTAAAATCTGTATCCCCTTGTCGGCAGAAGTATATTTTTTGACTTCGGGATAAGCGGCTTTCCGATTCCCGTTTTTCAGGCTCTGCGCGCCCGAAGGGAAAGTCTTGAACCCTTTTTGAGCAAACTTTTTGAGCTTTTGCCCTTTTAATTCTTCAACCGGAAGCGGCTCTGTTTGCTTGATATCCGACAACTTCGTGTTTTCAATCCCCGTATCCAGATTAACATTCGGAACCGCCTTTAAAAATTCCTGCTTATTGCCGTCCTGAATATATTTTTCTGCGGCAAGAATAAATTCCGTCCCGCGACGAACGGCATCTCGAGTCAAATCGGGCAACGTTTTGGACACTGTTTGTCCCGTGACGGGATGTTTAAAGGAATCAAACTCTTTTAGTTTTTCAGGCATTTCTCGATCTTTTTGATAAAACCCCGAAACAGCCATTCCCAACCGGCCGTCCAAAAAATCATCCAAACGACGCAACATCTTGCCAAGCGTTTGATTTTTCGTAACACGCCCGATAAACAATTGAAGCGTCATGCCGGTTTTATATTTGGACGTCAAATCGTCCTTAATATGAAAAGCTTTTTGATAATTCTGACAAAAAAACTCGGAAATCCGATCCCGATTTTCAGAATCCTCGGATATTCTTTTTAACGGATTGAATGAAGATAAACGATGCTTCCTGTCTTTCAGAAAATGTATGTCCAACCATGTTTCGACATAACGATGGCGTGTCTTTGCCAGTTTCACATGTTCCTCGTCAGGATTGTTCGACCGTACTTGAGACCCTGCGACACTATAAACAAAAGGATGAAAAACGGAATCAACCGCCATATGGGTCAAATATCCCTGAACAAACGCCTTTGACTGCGCCCGTAAAACAGGATCCTTTTGTTGCCTGATATCGTCCAACATCGTTAAAATGATTTTGCGCGTATCATCCCCCAAACCGCCGTGAATTTTCGTTCCCAATTTGGAATCCGTACCGTACAAAAAGCTGTCATGAGAAATCGCTCCCATATAAAAAGCCGTACGATGAAGCTTTGCCTGCTTCTGGATTTGCGCCGGCAGGTGACTTGCGATATCTTCAGCAAACAGAATATGTGTTAAATCTCTGGGCATTTTTTTCCTTTTCCATTAATTTATTAAAAATAAAAGGAAAAGTCAATTTCTTGACAAAAAAATTTTTTGTCAAATTTTAAGACAGTTCAAACAATCCCGTATAAAGCTGATAATAGCGCTTTTTTAGTTTAATCAGCTCGTCATGCGTTCCGGTTTCAATAATCCGACCGTGTTCCAAAACGACGATCCTATCGGCGTTGCGTACCGTTGACAAACGATGCGCGATCACGAAAACCGTTCGCCCTTTCATCAAGGTGTTCATGCCTTGTTCGATCAAAGCTTCCGTACGGGTATCAACGGAACTGGTCGCTTCGTCCAAAATCAACACAGGCGGATTGGCAACCGCGGCACGCGCGATTGCGATCAATTGACGTTGCCCTTGGCTGAGATTCACGCCGTCCGCCGTCAAAACGGTATCATATCCCCGCGGCAAAGAGGAAATAAAGAAATCGGCGTTGGCGAGTTTCGCGGCGGCTCGGACTTCTTCATCCGTGGCGTCCAACTTTCCGTAACGAATATTTTCCATCACCGTTCCCGTAAATAAATGCGTATCTTGCAACACCATTGACAAAGAGCGGCGCAAATCTTCCTTTTTAATCTTATTGATATTGATCCCGTCATAACGAATCTTGCCGTTGCGCAAATCATAAAAGCGGTTAATCAGATTGGTAATTGTTGTTTTTCCCGCTCCCGTCGAACCGACAAAAGCGATTTTCTGCCCCGCTTTGGCTTCCAAAGAAATATCGTTCAAAACTGTTTTATCGGGATCATATCCGAAAACGACATGATCGAAAACAACGTCTCCTTTTAAAGGCGTATAGCTGATCGTCTTGTCGTGGTGCGGATGTTTCCACGCCCATTGCCCCGTTCTGTACGGCACCTCCGCAATCGTGCCGTCATTGGATATTTCCGCGTTCACCAAAGACACGTAACCGTGATCGGATTCTTCTGGTTCATCTAGAAATTTAAAAATTCTTTCCGCCCCTGCCAAAGCCGATAAAATCAGGTTCAACTGCATGGATATCTGGGAAACCGGCGTTGAAAAATTCCGCGTATATTGCAAAAAAGCCGCGATTGTCCCCAAATCCATCTGCCCGACGGCCGCCAGATAACCTCCTGCCATCGAAGTTAAGGCAAACAATAAATAAGACAAATTCCCGATCAGCGGCATCAGAATATTCGCACAGGTGTTCGCGTTGGAAGCTTGAAAAAACAGATGTTCGTTATGTTTGTCAAAATCTTGTTTCACTCTTTGTTCGCGACAAAAAACCTTGACCACCTTGACGCCTTCAGCCATTTCTTCGATGTAGCCGTTGACTTGACCTAACGCTTGTTGCTGTCTGGCAAAATAACGCGCGCTCCTTGAAGCGATCAGCCTGATTGACGTGAGCATTATCAACAACACACACACCACCAAAACCGTCAGCAAAGGACTTAACGCCAACATCATCACGAAAATCCCGACAACCGTCGTGACCGACAGCAGCATATGCGGCAAACTCATCGAAATCATTTCCCGCAAAGTATCGACGTCGTTTGTATATAAGCTCATCAATTCGCCGTGCGTGTGCGTGTCAAAGTATTTAATCGGCAGTTTTTGCATATGCGTAAACATATCGATCCGAAT
>CALXTY010000111.1 GCA_944391535.1 uncultured Alphaproteobacteria bacterium | reverse complement strand
GCCCAGCTTATCCAGCAAAACGCCCGCCTGATCGGATCCGTAACGGGAAAGGACTTCGATATTTTCAACGGGAACGAACAATTTGTCGTCATCGGCGTAAATCAAACAGACGCAATCATGCGGAGCGCCGCCGACCTGCAACGTTTCCAGACCTTTGTAGCGACCGATCCCGTGATCGATATGGACGACCAGATCGCCTTCGTTTAAAGCCGACACATCGGAAATGAACTGATCCCCCCGTTTTTTGCGCTTAACGGCGTGAACCAGACGGTCTCCCAGAATGTCGGATTCCGAAAGAACTGTCATTTTTTCCGTCTTAAAGCCCTGATCCAACGGCAAAACGACAAAAGGCGTCCCGTCCTTTGTTTTTAAAGCGTCCCGCCACGTATCAACCTCTGCCATCAAAGCGCCCCGTTCTTTGAGCAAAGAAGATATTCTGACGCGCGATCCGTTGGAAAAAGCGCATAACACGACTTGTCTTTCGGCCAAGCGTTCCTGAACGATAAAGCGGCGGACTTCTTCATAAAGATCCGTATCGGGAACGGTTCGTTGCGCCGAAAAATCTCTGCCGGCGCGACCGCCCGCGTCAATCACGTCAATTTGTCCCGTTTCCTGCGGCGCGGAAAACGGAAAATGAGCGTAAACCGCCCTGCCCGCCAACAATCTGTTAAATTCGTCCTGATCCAAAAAGAACCGTTCCACGGGTACGGGGTGATAAATCATGCCGCCGTCACTTAAGCCGTTTTGTTCGGCTTCTTTACGCGCCTGATAAAACTCCTCGATTTGTTCCAAACGTCTTTGAACGGCGTCTTCGGCCTGATAATCCAGAGAAATCACCGCTTCCGGAACAAAAGCAAAGAACGTGTCCATACCGTCGTGAAACAACGGCAACCAATGTTCCATTCCTTGAAAACGGCGACCTTCCGATATGCTTTCGTATAAAATATCGTCAGAGCCCAAACCGAACAATTCACGGTAATTCGTGCGAAAACGCGAGATGGCTTCGCTGTCCAAAGCCACTTCGCTGACGGGCTTAAAGACAAAGCGGTCGAGCTTTCCCGTTGTGCGTTGCGTCATCGGATCGAAGGTGCGGATTGTTTCCAGTTCGTCTCCGAACAAATCCAAGCGCAACGGTTCCGCCGCTCCCGGAGCGAAAACATCAATGATGCCGCCTCGAACGGCATATTCTCCGGCTTCCATGACCTGTTCCGTTCTTTGATAGCCGTTTTTTTCCAAAAACAGATGAAAGGCTTGTTCATCAAACGTTTCTCCCGCTTGCGCGCAAAGAGAGGCTTTAAAGAAATCGACACAAGGCAAACGCTGCAAGACCGCATTGACTGTCGTAATTACCAAACGCGGCTTGTCTCCTCTGCCGGCATACAAGGTTGACAACGTGTCCAGCCGTCTGGCGACCACGTCCGTATTCGGCGACACGCGGTCATACGGAACGGTGTCCCACGCCGGAAAAGCCAGCACCGTTAAATCCGGAGCAAAGAAAGTCAACTGTTCCGTTAAAGTCGCCAAGTGCATATCATCGCGACAAATATGGACGACATCGCCCGTTTGTCGGGTCATTTCCGCCAAAACCAAAGCGGCGTAGTTGTCGGGAACGCCCGCCAACAGATGTTTTTGAGGATTTTTTGAAAACTTCATTTTAAACTTGCTCCGTTCAACAAGATAAATACAATAGGAAAAAAAGAAAATCACCTTTTATTTTTAGGAATTTCACCGATGCGTCCCGAAATTTTGTTTCCGTATTTTGCGCCGTTGCAAAGCCTGCCGGGGATCGGGAAAAAAACGGCGGTTTTATGTGAGAAGCTTTGCGGTTCGGTTGTCGCGGATTTACTGTTTCATATGCCGACCGGCTTTATCGACCGCCGCTTGAAAACCAAAATAGCCGATGCACCGCTGTCGGGCATTGTCACGATAGAGGTGATTGTCGACAAACACTACCCGCCCGCCACACGGAAAAGCCCTTATAAAGTGATTTGCCATGACGACACGGGAACGATCGGCATTGTTTTTTTTCATGCGTTCGGGAACTATCCGGCACAGGTTCTGCCGATCGGGGAAAAGCGTTTTATCAGCGGAAAAGTCGAACGCTTCGGCAACCAGAACAGCCGGATTCAAATGACACACCCCGATTATATCGTTTCCGAAACGGAATTGGATAAAATCCCCGAAATTGAGTGTGTTTACCCTTTAACTGCGGGCTTGTCGGGGAAAGTTTTAAACAAAGCCGTTCGTATCGGAATCGAAAAGATGCCCGTTTTGCCTGAATGGCAAGATCCCGCCATGACAAAGCGCGAAGGCTGGACGGACTTTTTAACGGCGTTAAAAACACTGCATTGCCCGAAAGATGAAGGGGATTTGGAAAAAACAAAACCCGCAAAACAACGTTTAGCCTATGATGAATTGCTTGCCAATCAACTGGCGTTGGCTCTTGTAAGACACAAAATGCGCCGTGTTTCCGGACGTTCGACACATGGTAATGGTGAAATCAGAAAAGCGATACTTAAAGCTTTACCGTTTTCTCTCACATCTGCGCAAATTCGTGTTTTAAAAGAAATCAACGCCGACATGGATTCCCCGTTGCGCATGCTTCGGTTGGTTCAAGGCGATGTCGGATCCGGCAAAACGATCGTGGCTTTGTTCGCCATGCTGAATGCCGTGGAAGCCGGCGCGCAAGCGGCTTTAATGGCGCCGACCGATATTTTGGCCAATCAGCATTTTGCTTCGATTGAAAAGTACGCTTCGGCGGGCGGGGTCAGGACCGTTTTGCTGACCGGTCGGGACAAAGGCAAAAAAAGGCAGGAAAAGCTTGATAAGATCCTGTCGGGCGAAGCGCAAATCATTGTCGGAACGCACGCTTTGTTTTCCGAAGACGTCACGTTTAAGGATCTGGCTTTGACCGTTGTTGACGAACAGCACAAATTCGGCGTTCATCAGCGTTTAAGCCTGTCCGAAAAAGGACAGTCGGCGGATATGCTGGTCATGACGGCGACCCCCATTCCCAGAACGCTGGCGTTGACGTATTACGGGGACATGGAATCTTCGCAGATTGACGAACTGCCGCCCGGGCGCAAACCGATTGCGACACGCGTCCTGCCCGCTGCCCGTCTGGACGAAGTCGCCGCGGCGTTAAGGCGCACCTTGGCGGAAAGCAATAAAGTGTACTGGGTGTGTCCTTTGGTCGAAGAAAGCGAAAAGATCGACTTAGCGGCGGCCGAAGAACGCTACGAGTATCTGAACCGCTTGTTCCCCGGTCGTGTCGGACTGGTTCACGGCAAGATGAAAGGGGCGGAAAAAGACGCCGTCATGGAACGGTTTTCGCATGAAAATCTGGATATTTTGGTCGCGACAACCGTCATCGAAGTCGGTGTCGATGTGCCAAGCGCAACAGTGATGGTGATCGAACACGCCGAACGTTTCGGGTTGGCTCAGTTGCATCAGTTGCGGGGACGGATCGGGCGCGGGGAAAAAGAGTCCACTTGTTTGCTGCTTTATTCCTCCCCGTTAAGCCAGACGGCGCAAGCGCGTCTGAAAGCCATGAGAGAAACGCAGGACGGCTTTAAAATCGCCGAAGAAGACCTGAACCTGCGCGGCGCGGGAGAAGTGCTCGGCACGAAACAAAGCGGGATACAGGAATTTAAAATCGCCGATTTGTCGATTGACCGCGATTTGCTGACCATGGCGCGCAACGATGCGAAATACATTATGAACATAGATCAAAGCCTTTCCTCTGAACGGGGAAAGGCTCTGCGGTTATTGCTCTACCTGTTTGGCAAAGACGAAGCGGTTAAAACACTGAAAGCGGGATAAAATCTCACTCTGTTTTTGTTGACGCGATTTTTTCGGCGCACGCAACGGCGTCTGAACAACCGGAGATCGTTTCGATCAGGCCATTGACCTCGATTTGAGTTAAATCGGACAAAGAATGCAAGTATTCTCCGCCTTTTTCCTGCGCCGCCTGAGATTTCAGATCAGCATAATTTTTTAAAACGAACTGCTTGATTTCACGTTCTTTCAGGTTGGCTTTGCCGTCCTTTGACAGATCGATATAAAACTGAGACGGCGCATATTCCCACATACCGCCGCTGACGGCGTCCGTTGTCGACCCCAACAAGCCGCCCGTAATGAAATTTCCCCAAAAGAAAAAAGACAGTTTTGTTTTTAACATCACGGCCGAAGTGTCATATCCTTCTTTTTCCGCGGTAATCATGGTACCGTTTTTCAATCGTTCGATATTGACCGAACACGGTGTGGAACAAAGAAAGATACCGTTTTGCTTGATTTTTATGCCTTTAACGTTACCGGCGAAAGAAATTTCCTGCGTTGTGCCGTTAATAATCGAAGAACACCCCGCCAAAAAAGCGACAAGCGTCCATAAAAAGCATTTTTTCATTTATTCAATCTCCTGTTCAAAAGAAAACCGCCTGTTTTTCAAGGCGGTCGGGGATTGAACAATCATGTAAATAAAAATGACCCTTTGACCTTTAAAGCCGGAGGCTTCTGGACATACGTCAAAGATCCCCGACCCTTTTAAAATCGGGGATATAAAGCTTTTGCCGCAATCGGACAAAAGGCTATCGATGTTATATCAACATCGTTATTTACAAGAGTTGTTCAGGCTCCCGAACCGATCAGGTTCTGACGATTTTAACTTTAAAACCGCTGATGAAAGAATATCGGTAAAAAAACGAATGATCAATGAAAAAAAAGCTTGATTTTCTCGATCGTTTCACGTAAAAACGACTTAACAATTTTTGTGGAGGTTGTTTTATGACAGTTGATTTCGAAGGTGAATTCCTGCCCTACGTTACGTTTGAAGGCGAATTTATCCCCTACATTCGTATGTAATTTTACCTGAAAAAGAAACCCCCGATCTGATCGGGGGCTTTTTTTATTCCGCTTTGTTTTCCGACGGCATAATCGCCTTGTTGCGCTGATAAAGACGAATAAGCTCTATCGAGGCTTTTTCTTTGCCGGGATTTTGCTCAATGATATAGGCCACCTCGTTATATTGCGTCAGTGTCATTTTCTTTAACGTGTCAAGCTTTTCGCCCTCTCCTTTTGCGATTTCGCCCATGATGTCCTGATAGTTGGACATAAAATAACGGCGAATTTCGGCTTCTTCGCGTTGCTGTTCCATTTCTTCGGCGGATCCCGTCCTGATCATATTGATATAAACGTGTCCCGGTTCATATTCAAACGCCGCGCCGGTCGCCAGATCGGTCGTTATCGCCGGAGACCCCAGCAAAGTCACGCCGGACGTCAGATAATGCTTAAAAAAGCTGCCTTCAAAATCGGGGGTCACCTCAAAAACTCTGCTTTGATAGCCTTCCTTTTTCGCAATGAAATATAAAATTTGCGTTTTTCTGCGCACTTCATAAGAACACGGCGTTGTACAAACAGCCTTACGATCCGCATCATAAATACCGACATCGGGCACATTGGACGAAAACGTGATCTTTTGAAACGAACCGACTTCCATCGACCCGCAGGCGGACAATAGCAATAATGAAAAACTGAAAATGACAAATTTGTTCATTTTTAATCCCTTATAAAAGATCTGCTCTACAAGAGTATATAATCAAAAGAGGGCAATTCAATTATATTTTTAACAGTCTCGCTTTATCCTCTTTTTTCCATATAAAGTAACGGATTTAAAGCTTTTGTGCCTTTGCGGATTTCGAAATGCAACTGAGATTCCTTGGCATTCCCCGTCTTTCCGGCTTTTGCGATCGGTTGACCGCGCCTGACGGTCTGACCGCGCTTGACCAAAATCGTCTTGTTATGCGCATAAGCCGTAATCCAACCGTCCGCATGTTTCACCAACAGCAGATTCCCAAAGCCTTTCAGTTCGTTTCCGGCATAAGCGACAACTCCGTTTTCGGCAGCTCGGACGGAAGTTCCTTCCGCCACTCTGATATTAATGCCGTCATTATGCCGCCCTGCTCCGGCCGATCCGAACTTCGTCATGACTTTACCGTCAACCGGCCACGCGAATTTCGCTCTCGATCGTGTCGGCGGCGCAGGCAAACGCACCGCGTTTTTCTTGGTTGGCGGTTTTACTTTTTTCTTTGTTTTCTTGGCGGTTGTTGATGTCTTTTTACGAGAAGCCACCTGCGTCTTTGTCGTTTCGACAATAGATCCCGGCAACTTTAAAAACTGCCCTTCGTAAATATTGTACGGCGGCTTGATCTTGTTTTGACGCGCCAAAAGGCTCATATCAACATTATAACGTCTGGAAATACTGTAAACCGTATCGCCCTTTTGAACCACGTGAACCGATGCCGGCGGAAGTTTTAACCTTCGACCGGG
>CALXTY010000110.1 GCA_944391535.1 uncultured Alphaproteobacteria bacterium | reverse complement strand
GCTCCTTTAAAATCACCTGAAACGGCACTATGCGCACCGCTTAAAACGTTTGCCAGAATTCCCATAAAATAAAGCCCTTTAAAAAAAACTCCTCTTAATATGAAATAAGATTTTTCGTTTTTTTTCAATCAAAATCCTTTGTTTGTCCTTATCACCATTTTATTTTCCGAAACCTCAAAGCTTAACAAAACGTTAATGTAACAAACCGTAACAAAGCTTGATTTGAAAAACAGATCAAGCGTTGTTAGAACTATAGGATAGAAAGTATTTCAAGAATGAAAGGGCTTTAACATGGAAAAATATCAGCAGAAGACAATCAAACATGAGATTTCATGTGTTGGCATCGGTCTGCATACGGGGAACAAGATTTCCATGACGTTAAAACCGGCCGAAGTAAACACGGGCATTATTTTCCACAGAACGGACATTTCCGGTCAAGACGCATATATTCCGGCACATCATGATTATGTTGTCGACACGCGTATGTGCACTTGCATCGGGAACAAAGACGGCGTCAAAGTCGCAACGATTGAACATTTAATGGCGGCCATTCACGCCATGGGGATCAACAATATGTTGATTGAAATCAACGGTCCGGAAACACCTGTTATGGACGGCAGCTCGGCTCCGTTTGTGTTTTTGTTGGAATGCGCCGGCATCAAAGTTCAAAACGCCCCCTTGAAAGCGATCCGTATTTTAAAACCCGTCAGCGTCAAAAGCGGCGATAAAGAAGTGACTTTACGTCCTGCCGAAAAAGGATTGAAAATGCATTTTTCAATTGACTTCCCCGCTTCTGTCATCGGACATCAGGAAGCAGATCTTGATTTAACCCCCGCCAATTTTAAAAATATGTTCAGTCGCGCCCGTACTTTCGGCTTCTTACAGGATATCGAAATGTTGCGTTCCATCGGATTGGCGCGCGGCGGTTCTTTGGATAACGCCATTCTGGTCAATGATAATACTATTATGAATAAGGACGGCTTGCGTTATTCCAATGAATTTGTACGCCATAAAATGTTGGATGCCGTCGGTGATTTGTATATGTCCGGTTACCAAATGATTGCCGAATTTTCAGGCAGCCGTTCGGGACATACGGATACAAACGCCTTATTGACTGCCGTCTTTGCCGATGAAAGCAATTATGAAATTGTGGATCAGGCCACATATTACGCTTCTTTGGCAGAAGAAAAGTCTTTTGAAGAAGATGAAGATTTAATGCAGATGGAATGCGCTTAATATTCATATTCGAATTTTCGAAAAAAGCTCCTGTTCAGGAGCTTTTTTTGTTTTTAAACAGTCTTCTTCAAATCGTTGTTAAAAAGCTTTATAATAAGTATGTCGTCTTTGAATAAAACAAAGGCGAAAGTGCCTTAGCAGGTGCGGAGTCCTAGAAAAACTCTCAGTTAGAACGGCGCAGATATGCGTCGAAAGCTGTTTTGCGTCATAGCAAAAACAGAAAAATATCCCTGACTTACAGATACTTGGGTCGGGGAGCTTTTGGCGTATGTCCAGAACTTTACTGTTTAAAGGCCAAAAGGATCAATTCTAACTGATTTTTCTACTCTCCGACCGCCTGAACAGGCGGTTTTATTGTAAGGAAAATCAGATGAATACAAAAAAAAGACTTTGTTTATTCGCCGGCTTCAGCAAACATCAAAAAATAGAAAATTATGTGATTAACTGCATACGTCATCTTCAAAAATTCGCCGATATTTACTATTGTGCCGATAATGATCTGAATGAAACGGAAATCAAAAAACTGATTCCTGTCACAAAAGCGATTTATTTTGGCAAACATCATACATACGATTTCGGATCGTGGGCAAAAATCATCGATCATCTTGGCTGGGATTTTATTGAACAATATGACGAATTGCTTTTGATCAACGATTCTTGTTTCGGCCCTTTCTATGATTTGGATGGCATTTTTCAAAAAATGGATTGTATTGATTGCGATGCTTGGGGGTTGGCAAAAAATCATTTTCTAATGTCATTTTTTTTATGTATTAAACGGATTGTTTTTTTTGATACCGAATTTCGTTCTTTTTTTAAAACACTGATCCCCTCACAAGATAAAGGCTATTTTTTAAAATGCGAAAAACGTCTTAACGCTCTTTTGCAAAAATACCGAACAGCCGCCTTTTTGGATAAAAAAGATTTAAAGATTCTTTATAAACAACATCGAAAACAAATCCGACAAGCTTTACGAAAAAATATCCCGTTTCATGTACGCCTGATAATGCCTCTTCGTTTAAAGAAAGTGCGTCTTTATGACAATCAAGCTTTAATTTTACCTTTTATCGGCTTTCCTTTTATCAAGAAAAACGCTTTTTACAATTTATCCTCCGTCATTCCGATTTTCGGGATAAAATTTATTGAAGATCATTTTCAATATTCATCAGAATATATCAAAGATGTCATTGAACCGTCTTTTTTACAAAAAGCTCATACGAAACAATACATCGTTTCGCGTATCAAAAATATTGTTCAGCAGAACAAAGCACACTTGTTCAAGCAGAAAAAACGGGGGTAGCCCCGTTTTTTTAATCCGAATAACAACAGTTATTTTGCTTTTTACGATCGGATCGAACAATGAAATTATTTTCAATAACAGTTAACTTTTGCGCCAACATTTTATTGTATTGCTTATTTAAAATCGTTGCCGGCAAATATTCCCAATTTTTGCTGATGGCCACCAAAGCATTTTGCAATTCCCAACGATAATTAAAACGTTGTCCGCTTAATTGTCTGATTTGTTCAAGCTCTTCGGCAGAGAACAGCCGATTATCCAAGTTGTCGATTTTATCGGGTTCAATGACAATTTTAACATTTTCCGCCGTATCCAGCAGTTGTTGTTGTTGCGGTCCGGTCAATTTCCCCAGACGGCTTTCGACCGCATCAATAAATTCGACACCGGAAGCAAAACGTTCTCCTTTTAACGAACTTAACTTACTGCCGGAGAAGCCTTCTTCAACAATTTTATTAAAGACCTTTTCGCTCATCAGATAAGTTTTTGGCACATAGACTTGTTGACTGAAGACATTTTGCATAAAGAACAAAGAAAAGAAACAAATAACGGCGGCAATAATCGGCGTGATCACCCATCCGCACATAATTCTTACAACGACACTCCATTTAATACATTTGGCCGCCCCTTTACACAATCCGATACCGATCACGGCACCGACAACGGCCTGCGTGGAAGACACCGGCACCAAAGGAATAACCGGCAGATTATGAGACGCCAAGAAATATTCCAAGCCTTCGGAAGCGAAAACGAACAGGACCATGGATTGCGCCAAGACGACGACCCAAGCGGCGAAAGGCGATAAAGGCATCAAGCCTTTTCCGACCGTTCCCATCACTTTGTACGAATACGTAAAGACCCCGATTGCCGTAGCGACGGAACCGACGAAGAAAAGCTGTTGAACGGCTGAAAAATGGAACGCTCCGAAAGAAAATTCGGCGAAGGGAGCCACCGGCACGAACACACCGACAACGTTAGCCATATTGTTTGCGCCCAAAGAATACGCCCCGAAAGCCCCTGTCAAAATCATCGCCATGCGCGTACAGGCGTCGCGATACAGCAAATGGACTTTGACAGAGCCTAACACGTATTTAAAAACGATGTATAAAAAAGCAGCAAAAGTTGCGGACAACAACGGGCAAGCCACCCATGTTGAAGCGATTCTGACAATGGAATTAACATCGGTTACGGAATCCGTGAACCAATTCCACCCGATAATCGCTCCGACGACGGCTTGAGACACAGAGACAGGTAATCCGCATTTTATCATGGAATACACGGTAAAGGCTGCAGCGAACGTTGTAATAAAAGCGCCACCGATCGCATTGATTGCGCCCAGACTGCCCAAAGTATACGCCGCGCCGACCCCGCTGATCACGGCGCCCAGCATAATAAAGATACTGCACACGATGGCCGCCGTTTTAAACTTGACCATACGCGTACTGACAGCGGTGCCGAAAATATTTGCGGCATCGTTAGCCCCCAGCGACCACCCTAAAAACAGGCCGCTGGAAAGAAAAACTATCCCTGAGCTTCCCATTTAAAAACACCTTCTATCATTTTATATTGCTGCATTATTTCTTCGTTAAATTTTTTATTCAAGACCGTATCCGGCTTTTTTTGCCAAGATTTATTTTGGCGTATCAAAGCATCTTCAATTTCCCACCGATAATTAAACTCTTTATCTTCTAAAGCAAGCAGATCCGCTTTATCCTGATGTGAAAATATCTTATCGGAAAGCTTATCCATTTTTTTCGGATCAATTTTGATTTTAACGACTTCGGCATATTTCAAAGCCAACAGCTGTTGTTTATTTGTCAAATCCATATGATTTTCAATAGCGGAAATCATTGCTTTTCCGGAATTAAACGATTTTCCGATCAAGCTTTCAAGTTCATCGGCGGCTATTCCGTGATCTTCGAATTCCTTTAAGACGCCTTGAGAAATCGTATATGTTTTAGGTGTATAGACCGGTTGGTCAAAGAGGTTTTTCATCACGTACAGCGAAACGAAGCAGACCAGAGCCGTAATGACGGGCGTAATAATCCATCCGCCCATAATGCGCAAGAAGACCGTCCAGTCAATATTTCGTACCGCCCCTTTATAGATTCCTATTCCGATGACCGCGCCGACGACAGCCTGCGTAGAAGAAACCGGTACCAAAGGAATAGTAGGCAAACCGTGTGAAGCCAGAAAATACTCCAATCCTTCGGAAGCAAAAATAAACAGAACCAACGACTGAGAAAGAACAACGACCCACGAAGCGAACGGAGATAAAGGCAACAACCCTTTACCGACCGTCATCATCACTTTATACGAATACGTATAAACACCGACGGCGACCGCGACAGAACCGACAAAAAACAACTGATGAACGGGAGAAATTTCAAAACCGAAGAACGAAAATTCCGTAAAAGGAACGACCGGAATAAAAACGCCGACGACGTTTGCCATATTATTTGCGCCCAGAGCGTAAGAACCGAAAGCCCCCGTCACGACCATTGCAAAACGGGTCAGAGCGTCTCTTTGCAAGAGACTAAGGTTAATTTTTTTTGAGATTTTTCTGAATATCGCGAAGACCAAAGCGCCGAAGATCGCCCCTAGGATCGGACAAGCGATCCACGTACTGGCGATTTTCACCACGGAAGACACATCGGTTACGGAATCCGTAAACCAGTTCCAGCCGATAATGGCTCCGACGACGGCTTGAGAAACCGAAACGGGCAAACCGTATTTTGTCATCAAAAAGACCGTAAACGCGGCGGCAAAAGACGTAACGAACGCGCCTCCGATCGCGTTAACCGATCCCAGAGATCCCAAGGTATGAGCCGTACCGACACCGTCGATCAACGCTCCCAGCATCAAAAACAGACTGCATAACAATGCAGCGGTTTTAAACTTTACCATTCTCGAAGCGACCGCCGTTCCATAGACATTAGAAGCATCATTCGCCCCTAATGACCACCCCAGAAACAACCCGCTTGAAAGAAAGAAGAGTCCAGTCATTCCCATAAAGAAAACACCTTTTGTTAATTATGAACTGACAGAAACTCAGTTATCGCGCTTAATGACATAGATTGCCAATTTATCGGTAATATCTTCGGCCATATCCGCCAGATTATCAATCATTTCGACGAAGCTGGAAACGTGCATTTTATTTGCCAGCGGCAAATCCGAAGAATAGACGGCGCGTTTAATTTTCGTGCTGATACGATCCGCTTCACTTTCGTAGAAACGCACTTTATGAATGTAATCGCGACAAGAATTAAAATCACGGAAGAAAGTCCGCGCAGCAATTGTAATTTGTTCAACCGAATTTGTCACGGATTCAACGATTGCCAAAACATCCGGGTGTAAAGTAGCCGGGAAGACGGGTTGTTCGATCGTAAAGCGATAACCGCTGGCATCATAAGCATTTAAGATGGCGTCAAGATCTTCGACCAGACTTAAAACATCGGCACGCAGATCGGGGATCAGGTTTTGTTCATACAAACCGGTTTCAATTTCGCGTCTCAATTCATCGGCTCGGCTTTCGATATGCCCGATTTGTTCGGCATGCGTAACGAAATCTTCGGTTACACCATGTTCAAGGAAGACATGAATAGCTTTTTTATAAATCAATCCCGCTTCAGAAATACGATCCAGAAATTCATCAATTTTATTTTCCAGAGCGCGACTACCATAAAACATAGAAAAACCTTTTGATAAATTCATTTTCTTCCCCATAAAAAATAAAGCTTTCGCACTATAGCGATCATAATCAGTTGATTATCCTAGCAACAGGTAAAAATATTGTAAAGCGCTAAGCAAAAACGACAAATGCTTGTCGTTTTTGTCTGCAAGCTCAATGAGCCTTGGTGCGTGAGGCATCAGGAATGATGCCGAAACAAACCTCAGGCGCAATTGGCTAAGCAAAAAAT
>CALXTY010000109.1 GCA_944391535.1 uncultured Alphaproteobacteria bacterium | reverse complement strand
CAGCAATTGCAGCGGCGTTTCCTGTCAATCGGGATATACGGCTGTCGCTAACGCAACAGGGTGCTGCTGCGTGTGATATATAAAAAAAGATCCCCGCTTTTTAGCGGGGATCTTTATAATTGAAAGAAATTTTATCACTGTAAAAAAGCGTTAACGTCCGGCGGATTTAGATTTACGAATTAAAGAAAACGGCGCTTTTGATTTCGATTTATCCATCCCCAACCGATCCGTCAAAGTTTCCAAACGATCCACATATCCTTTAATCATACCCAAACCCTGTTTCCAGAAATCGGGTTTCGAAGCGTCCAAACCGAACGGTTTTAACATCTCCGAGGGACGTTCGGAAGCTCCTTTGGACAGCATTTCTTTATACTTTGTCGCAAAATCAGGCACTTTACCGCTTTCATAAACCTGATAAAGCGAAGACGTCAGACATTCTCCGAAAGCGTAGCCGTACACATAAAACGGCGTTTGAAGCAAATGCGGCACATTCGTCCATGACGCACTGGATCTGTCATCATTAATCACGGCCGGCCCTAAAGCGTCCCTTTGAGTTTTAGACCAGATCGCGTTAAGATCCTGCGCCTTTAATTCTCCTTTTTGACGCACGCCGTTATGGACTTCCTCTTCATAATGGTGCATCGCGATCTGACGATACGTCGTCAGCATCGTGCGCGATGTCTTATCCGCCAATAAAGCAAAGCGTTGTTTTGGATCTTTTTCATTTTTCAGCATATGTTGAAAAGCCAACATCTTTTCCGTTTTTTCATCTACCGTATGCTCGCGCCCGGATCGGATACGATTAATCCACGAAGCGTATTTTTGTACCGAAGGATCTGTCATTTTTTCTTTGATCTGATCGTCCGTCAAAGAGTTGATTTCCAATTCGAAAAACAACAGCTTGTCATTCAACGCCGCCGTTTTCTGATTGGTCTTTTTATAAAAATCAACCTTTTCCGGATCGTTCATCGCAACGGCGTAATTCATATAGGCATACGCCTGTATTTTTTGCATTTTTGTTTCGACAGCGTCATAATCCGCAATCATCTTGGCAAATGTTTCAGGTGTCGCTTGCGCCAATTTTCCTTTATTACGAACACAGAAGCGTTCCGTCTGAGCAGATAAAGTCTGCATATCCTTTTGCATTTCCGGACAATCCGAAGAGGAATACAGTAGGGACAAATCCCAACGAGGTATTTTATCTGTCATTTTTTTCTCCTGAAATTCACTTAGACAGGGTAAACGTTTTTCCGTTTTTTTCAATGAAAAAGCCCCGTTGAACGGGGCTTTTGTTTTTATTGAGGCTTTTCGAACGGATTTAAGTTCTTCGTTTTGTTTTCCATTGTCTTGCGAATATCCAGATACATCAGCACGGGCATGGCGACATAAATGGACGAATACGTTCCGACCACGATCCCCCACAACATAATCAAAGCGAAACCCTGTAGAACGGATCCGCCCATAAACAGCATCACGGTTAACATGATAATTGTGGACATACCCGTCAACAAAGTACGCGGCAACATTTCATTTGTTGTTTTATTGATCATTTCGTCAATCGGCATTTTACGATACTTATGCAGATTTTCGCGCATACGGTCGTAAGAAACGATCGTATCGTTGACCGAGAAGCCGGCCAAAGTCATCAGCCCTGCGATAATCGTCATATCGAAATTCAGTTGGAACACGGAAAACAATCCGACGGCGATCAGAATATCATGGATCAATGAAAGCATCGTTCCCAAAGCGAATTCCCATTCGAAACGTGTCCATACATAGACCGTAATCATAACGGCCGCCAGAATGACGGCGAGGATACAATTACGGATCAATTCCGCGCCGACGCGCGGTCCGACCATTTCGATGCGGCGGAAAGTAAATTCTTCGCCCAATTCCTGACGAATGACATTGGCGATTTTCATTTGTTCCTGTTCATTGTTTCCGCGTCCCAGAGCCGTAATCAGGACTTCGGTTCCGGTTTCGCCGACAGGCTGTAAGTCAACTCCGAGTTCGGACAATCTGTCACGCAAATCTTTCATATCGATTTTTTGTTCGGACTGGACTTCCATCAAGACGCCGCCTTTAAAGTCGATGCCGAAATTCATTCCCTGCGTAAAGATGGAATAAATCGACAAGACACACAAAAAGACCGAAACAAAGAAAGCATATTTACGCGCGCCGATAAAATCAATGTGCGTCGGTTTAATGAAATAATGAATAAGTCTAGGCATTTCAGAACTCCTTACACGTTAATTTTTTTAGGCTTAAAGAATTTAACCCAAGCCAGTATCAGCACTTTTGTCACGTAGACGGCCGTAAAGACGGAGGTCACCAACCCCAAACAGGTTGTCACACCGAACCCGCGGACGGGACCGTTGCCCAACCAGATCAGGATAGCCCCTGCAAAGAAACTGGTCAGATTTGAATCGAAGATGGCCGAAGAAGCGTTTTCAAAACCGCCTTCAATAGTGTTCAGAACGGATTTTCCGAAAGACTGTTCTTCGCGCATACGTTCATAGATCAGGACGTTGGCGTCAACAGCCATGCCCAAAGTCAACGCGATACCGGCGATCCCCGGCAGCGTCAAAGTAGCGCCCAAAGCGCTCATCGCTCCGCACAGCAAGACCAGATTTAAGATCAAAGCGACATCGGCGAACAATCCGAACAAACCGTATGTCGCGACAACAAACGCCAGAACCAATACCAATCCGATCACGCAAGACTTTTTACCGGCTTCAATGGAATCCGTTCCCAATCCGGGGCCCACGATACGTTCTTCAACAACGTTTAACGGAGCCGGCAAAGCACCGGAACGAAGCATCAAAGCCAAATCCGTCGCGCTTTGAACCGTAAAGTTTCCGGTAATGATACCCGATCCGCCCGTAATGGCGTTTTTCACTTCGGGCGCGGTAATGACTTTACCGTCAAGAACAATCGCCAAGCGGCGTCCGACACCGTCGCGAGTAGCCGTTCCGAAACGTTTTGAACCGAATGAATTAAAGCGAAAAGCCACAACCGGCTGACCTTCCGAAAAATCCGCGCGGGCATCTGTTAAGTGTTCTCCGCCGACGATTTGTTTGCGTTCAATCACATAATAACCGGCATCGGCGTCTTCCGCCCCCTGCACCACTTTTGATTCAGGAGAAATCTTGCCGCGTCTGGCATCGGCCAAAGATGTCGTTTCATCAACAAAATGGAAAGACATCTTCGCTGTTTTACCCAATAATTTTTTCACTTCGTTCGGATCTTCAACCCCCGGCAACTGAACCTGAATGCGATCCGATCCCTGACGCATGATCGACGGTTCCTTCGTCCCCAACTGGTCAATACGACGACGGACGATTTCAATCGATTGATCAACGGCGTTCGCCTTCATCGTCGACAAAGCCAAATCGGTAAAGCGAACGGTCAAAACATTTCCGTCTTCACTCACCGTGACGTTGCCTTTATCGACTTTCGCCAACAAATCTTTGGCTTTCGGCAACTGTTCGGGTTTGACAATCGTTACGTTTAAAGCGTCGTCCTGCACGCTCAAGCCTGTATAACGAACGCCTTTTTCACGCAACGAAGCGCGAGCGGCATCAAGAACGGCATTCAGCTGATCCACGACGACTTGATCCAAATCCACCTGCAACAACAACTGAGATCCGCCCTGTAAATCCAATCCCAACGTCATCGGTTGCCACCATTCGGGCAATTTTTCCTGTTGAGATTTCGGTAAAAAATTAGGAATACAGAAAAATATCCCCAGTCCGGCAATAATACCGATCAGGGTTATTTTCCATTTTGGATAATTAAACATTTAATCTTCCTTTATTTTTTCGTTAAAACGTCTTTTAATCCTTCACTGCCTTTTTTCGTATTGTCATTAACGGATTCTTCTTCCGTAAAAGGCTTTGTCGGTTCGGAACGACGTCCCAAAACACGGTCGCGAACAACAACAACGCGGACTCCTTCGGATATTTCAACCAAAAGATCTTCCGGATTCGAACGAATGACTTTTCCGACAATGCCGCCGGAAGTCACAATCGTGTCTCCTCTGGATACATTCATTTGCATCATTTGATGTTCTCTCATTTTTTTCTGTTGCGGACGAATCAGAAAAAAGTAAAAAACCACAAAAATAACCAAAAATTGAAACAAAATACGCAGCGGGTTTGCAGCAGCTACGGCCGGATCGACAGTCGCGGCCGCCGTCGTGGCGGCTTGCTGTGCAAAAGCGGGATTAATCAGCATAAGACACTCCGTTTACTAAAATATGTTTAAGCTAACGAAGTATAAAGCGATCCTGTCGGATTGCAATCATATTTTAAAAAAAAGATCCGAAATATGAACGTTTCAACGTCCGATTGAACGGTTTTTGATGGCAAGGATTCTGTTTTTCAGATCGCTTTTTTCAGATCGGGGCACAACGTTTTTTTCGTCTTTTGCGACGGGCTGAACAAACCGATCCGGCTCTTTTTGATTTTTCGCGTAAAAATCTTCAACGGAAGAATCCTTAAAATCCGTCATATCATAAGCGGCATACTTCAATTGAACCGCTTTCGGCAACACTTCGGTTTTATCCAACGTCAATGCCCGATCCGACGTCATAAAGCCCTTTTCCAAATAAGACTTGCCGTCTTTTTTACAAATCTGTTCGGCGATTTGTTCCGGAGCAATGTCTTTTTTTAAAAAACGCGTTCCGACCCTTCCGACATAATACTGTAAATGATCCAATGTGTCTTTATCATATTTTGCGACATACTTTTGATCGTCATGCCAGCTCTTAAAAGCTTCCGCCAAAGCTTTGGACGGGTCGCGGTCAACATTGATCGACGTTTCATATGACCGAGCGATTTTCTGATGTTTTTGTTCAAACTTTTCCCAAACCGCCGGCAAATCTTTTTTCATTTCGTACGCCGCCGCGCATTCATGCGCCAATGCGTCGGCTTCTTTGGCTCTGGTCCATTGCAGATTTGTACGGATATTATGTTCCCACGCCTCGAAATTTTTCGGTTGTAAAGCATGACGACATTCATGCACCATTGTCAATAGCAATTCTTCATCAGAAAACTTCGGATTCAGGTAAACCATATTTTGAGATTGATCGTAGGCGCCGTACGCTTTATCCATTTCCTGAAAATTAAAACCGCAACCGTACGCAAAAGCGTAATTGATGGTCTGAGCCCCCGTCTGACTGTATTTCTTGGCCGTTTCCATCAAACGACGCATCCGATCCATACTGTTATCGGCATTTTGTGAACCAAAAAAAATTTGAGACATCTTCATTCCTTATGATTAACGTCCGCCGGATACTTTTTGTTTAATCAGCAAATCCGATACGATATTGCTCTTTGGCTGCAAGACAGTACCGTTTTGCTGACGGACGTAAAAATAATCCGCCGAAGTCGGAATATCGCCGAAACGGAAAAAGTTTCTGAAATGATTTTTTTCAATTTTAGCCGCTTTATGCGCTTGGATTTCGGTGACGGTTGTCACTTGACGGGAATTAAAAAACGCCGGTTCGACATACGGCTTCCCGTCTTTCATACAAACGGCATTCGCCAACTGTTCCGCGCTCAACGTCGTTTTATACGCTTTCAAAGAAGAGCTTCCCCCGCTCATGCACAACAAAGTTTTATCGTCGTATTTTGCCACATATTTCGCGTCATCATACCACGCCTTAAAAGCTTTATTCAAAGCTTTGTTCATATCTTTGGATTGTTCCATTTCGTTTTGATAGGCCAACATTATTCCGGGATGTCTGGTCGAAAAATCCAAAAAAGCGTCCACTTCCGTACGGCGCATTTGATACGTCGCGGCACATTGATGCGCCATGGCGTCGGCTTCTTTGGCGCGCACGATCGCAACAGACGTGTACATACTGTAATGAGGTGACCCGAATTGGATCGTCTGTTCGGCATGACGACATTCGTGAACAAGCGTTGACAACAACGTATTGTCGTCGGATTCTTTATTTAACTGAATTTCTTTGGATTCATTGCTATATGTCCCAAGCGCGTCTATTTCATCGCTCATACGGATTTTCACGCCGTTTGATAAAGCGTTTTCTATTAATTTCTTGCCGATCGGAGACGATTTACAGACACGATCTATCAAACTTTGACAGCGCAGTTCGTCTTGCTGTCTTTCTTTTTTAGCTTGAGAAAATATATCTGTAATTCGTTTCATGATTTAACGTCCGTACCGATCCGCTTTTTGCAGAACTTGTTGTTGATATTGATTGTTTTTCGGCGCCGTCACTTTTCCGTCATCGCCTCGAACATAAAAATTGTCGGCTGATGTCTTGATTTTGGATCTGCCGAAAATTTTCAATGCGTGACGCATATGACCGCGTTCCGTTTTAGCCGCTTCTTTCGCGATCTCTTCCGAAACGGTTCTTGCCCGATCCGACGCAAAGAAAGCCTGTTCGACATAACCGACCTCTTCAGCCAACTGTTTGGAAGACAAGTCTTTTTTATAACCGCCGGAATACAATTTCCCCAACGCCATAAAATCAACCGTGCTTCTGT
>CALXTY010000108.1 GCA_944391535.1 uncultured Alphaproteobacteria bacterium | reverse complement strand
TACGACCGTTCAGGTCGGCAACGTTTTAAAAGTACTGAATGTCCTTGAACACAGACGCAAAAACCGCTTTAAATCGGCAGAGGAATAAACAAAACAGGCGGAGCCTTAATGCCCCGCCCGCATATTTCAAGTAAATAAAGACTTAGAAATTGTACTTGAAGTTAATCAAATCATTTTTTCAAAAGATGTATCAAAAAGCTTCCAATTCTTCCTGTGTCGTTTTGATGAGTGACCCGAAAGCGGTAAAAGAAGCTTCGCACTTCGTTTTGTTTTCTTCAATATCGTTTCCGGAATAAATGCCTCGGCACAAAACCCATCCGTTGCGCTGTGAGAAAAAGATCCCGCGATAGTCTTCACCTTCCCTGGCATAACCGATCGCGTTATACGTCTTTCCGTCCAATTGATTTTGGACTTGAGTGCATTGAATTGACACATTTTCAATATCAACAACTTTTTCTGCCAAAAAATCGCCGATCGTTGTGTCTTGACTTCCAAACCACCCGCCGGTTCCTTTCTTTTTGAGATGAATAATGTCGCGACATGATGCCGGAAGTTGTTTTTTAGCCGCCTCAATTTGTTTTTTCCTAAGAGCTTCACGTGCTTTTTCTTCTGCTTTTTGTCGTTGTTCTTCTTGCAAAGCTTTATTTTTAGCTGCCTCGGCCGCCTGTATTCTGGCTTTTTTCTCCTTTTCTTTTTCTAATTTGTATTTTTGTTGTGTAATCGTGCAATTGTTTTTGACCGGTAAGCGGAAAGCTGAAAAATTACCTTTTTCTTTTTTCAGAAAAACGTGCGATCTATCCTCCGAGAGGGCGACTTTATAATAAGGAGAATAGGCTCTTATCGGATAGATACTTTCTCCGCTCGCATAAGACGTACATAAAGCGCTCACTTTGTTTCCCTGCCACATATCGCAGATTTCGATCAAATGCTTGCAGTTCATATTAAATTCCGCACTGTCGGAATCATATTTAAAATAATTGATTTCATACGGTTCTTGCAAAGGCAGATTGTTGAAAGAACAACCGCTTAAAAAAAGAACGCAAATCGATATTATTTTTTTACGTTTTCGTGATGAGGGGATTTTGTTCGTTGGTAAATCAGTCATCTTCTTTCTCCAAGATTTGTGTTGATATTACCTTTTATCACCTCATCACGACATAATTTGTCGTTAGAAAAATTTTTTAGCTTCGGCTAAATCTTTAAAAAACGCATCGGCGTATTTGAACAAATCACGATAATTTTCACAAACGGCGTATTTCTTTTTATGCGAGTTATTTCCGTTCAAAAATTTAGCGAGTTTTTTCTGTGTCACTTTATCGTCTTTTCCGACAGCATAGTTGATTGAAAACTGATATCCCTTTGATGTTTGACTGATGATGCCGTAAACAGTCCAACGACCGTTTTCATTGCAGAAACACGGCTCTGAAAAAGTCAGCTCACCCGTGTTTTCGTAATCAGACATTGAAAAATCAAAATCATCGGAACCGCTTTTTAAAAAATCCGCAAATTCCTGACTGTGACGGACTTCATAAACTTTAGACTGATGTTTTTTAAAGTTCAGAATTTCATTGATACTGCCTTCGTATTCCGCATAGACCGGACAGTTTTTGTCTTTATTTTTAAAATAGGTGTCCAGTAATTCTTTTGTGTTCGTAAATTTAGGCTGTTTAACTTTAAATTTTTCCAAAGCATCGCCATACTTATCAGCAAGCTTTTTCAACAGCTTTTCGTCTTCTTCATAGCCGTTCACATCCGTTTCCCAGCTTTTGAACAAGCGATACCCCATTGAATCAACAGGAAATTCATCTTTAAAATTCAAAACCGCATCATAATCAAGGTTAATAAATTCTTCACATTCTGACGAACCTGACTGAACATCCAGATAGATGAAAATAAATTTTGTTTGAGGCTGGTTACGGCATAACTGTTTTAACGCTTTGAAATCCTTATCGTCATTGGCGTCGATATAACGATTTCTTTTATCATCGTCTAATGTTAAAGCCCGGACTTTTCCATTTTTATCGGCACAGGCTTTTAACAAATGCCGTGCAAAGTCGTTTCCTTTATTATGAGCTTCTTTCGTTTACACCAACGATCTGCGACAGCTTTTGTCGGTATGTTGTTGTATGTTTTTCTTTGCGCGCATTTGTCTTCGCTTGTCACGCACATAAAACATTCGACTAAAGAAAGGAAACCGACATGACGCCCGTACTTCTGGAAAATCAGGAAGAAATTATCCGATGGCTGTATGAACATAATGCTGCTTTCGTCCGGTATTGCGGAAACGATTTGAAAGGGATGATTCAGCATTTCTTTTTTCGGATTGCGGGTTGGGTAAATGTTTCTGTTGATTTGGCCGCGCTGACGCATTATTCCCAAGGAAAAATGATGTGTTGCGATCATTTGCCTTTTGTCGGAAGGTATTGCCATTTGGGTGGCGCCATTTATGTTGATGAACCGTATTATTCCATTCAGTTCCAAGATTCCGATAATAATGTGACGACAATCGAATATCCTGATGAAGAGGCTTTTAAAAAAGACCGTCAATATTACAGTACCCCGACAGCCTTAAACGTTTCTTTTTGTTTGGAACGGTTAAAAAATTCGTTTCCTCCGACTGCATTGCCAAAAGAAAATGACGAATATTCGTGGATAAATGAGTTCTTTAAATTTGTGAAACCTTTTTGGGCGGGAACGAAAGAAGCCTTTTCAGATTGGTCGCGGGATTTTATTGCGGGAACGATTGGGACGGGATACGGTTTTGATGCCTTTTATGAAGCGATTATACGGGATTTTAAATTCAATCCGTCCGTCCCTTTTCCAAAATGCCGGTTTAAAAAGGGGAAAATCATCTTTGACAAGATTACCTTGATACGAAGATATCCGCCCGAAAAAAATCCGTATACATGCTTTTTTGAAGAATTGCTTTTTTCCCGTGTTCCCAAACGGCATTTGATTATCCCTTTGCGCCTGATTTACTTTAACGAAGGGCATAATGGAGCTCTTTGGCGGATTTATAAAAACAATTTCATGCCGGATTTTATGGAAACCCGTCCTGAAAAAGGTCGGACGGATTACCTGTTTTCAACAAAGAAAACTGTTAAAACAGCCCGTTCATGCTGGCTGGAAATCAAAAAGGAACACGGCATCAACCGGCTGTATTTTTATCAGGAACCGATTGCCGAATTTGACGGGATTTTTGGTTATCCGAAAAAATGAGCTTCAGTAAGATATATCAACTTTATATTTCATGACATATCTCTACTGTTTACGGGTGTTTTATTTTGAACCGTTCAAAATAAATTTTAATTCCTTTTTTAATACGGATTGTTCGTCATTGTAAAAGCACTTGTTAAAGGGTTTTTGGCATTGCGCCTGAAACCCTTTCGAGGTGCTTCGTCGGAGAGAAGAAAGCGATTGTCATTCCAAGAAAAACGGAGGGGTGTCGCCCGACTTGCAACGACATGGGAGCGAAAGTCGGGGAAACCGTTTTTCTTCCATCAGGCGACAGGGAATTGACAATCAAGAAAAACAAAGACCATACAGCAAGATCTGTTTGCAGAGTTCTTTTCTTTTTGATAACGTGAAAAAGCTTTTACAAAAAAAGTAAAAGCGGGGCTTAGAAACCCATTCAAATATGGTCGCTACACGCAAAGCGACTAAAAAGTATGCGCTGATTTCTGTCTTATATGGGCGGATGTCGGCAAAATAGGCTTTGGCTAATATGCCGAGCCGTCTTCGTATTTGAACGGTTTCTAACGTCCGCCCACCTTTTATGAAGGTGGGTTTCCGTTTTTTAAAAGGAGACCGTTCATGCCATTCAAGCCCGAGAAAACAGGAATTAATTTTTTGTGCGACACGATTATTCTGCCGCAATATTACAATTTTGAACGGGAATCCGCTTTTAAAACGGATTTTGAGAATTTCAAAAAGATCCGTTTTGAATGTTGGAACCTCTTTATCGCCGCATATTACCTGTGCGCGCTGCAAAGCGTTTTGGGATCAATGAAAGAGGATGCCTATACTCAGTTAATGAAAAAAACGATGAACCATTTTAGAAAACAATATCCGCTGTTTGATCGGGTTTTAAAAGTCTTTTTGGATTCTTTTGATCCGGACAATCCGTCCTGCACGGAAATGGGGAAACTGCTGTCATGGAATTTATTGCAAGCACCGGAAGAACAATTATCCATGAAAGATATAAATATGGGCTGCGATATCGCCGAGACGATTTATAACTTGGTCAGCGTCATCGATCCGGAAGAAATGACGGACTTTTAACGTTTTCTCCCCTCTTTCCTGAAACATCAAGAGATAAGCAAAAGATTTTTTGTTCTTCTTTTGTTCTTATATTTAAACGCCGAATCTGATAGCTTTTGATTCGGAGGACAAGAATGACGGACAAGGTTTTTATCTGTATTGATCTGAAATCGTTTTACGCGTCCGTAGAATGTGTCGAACGCGGGCTTGATCCGTTTAAGACAAACCTTGTCGTTGCCGACCCCGCCAGAGGACGCGGAGGAATCTGTCTGGCAATTACTCCGGCAATGAAAGACTTGGGGATTCATAATCGCTGCCGTATTTTTGAAATACCGAAAAACGTCCGATACATTACGGCTTTACCGCGTATGAAACGGTATATGGAGATATCCGCGGATATTTATGGCACTTATCTGAATTTTGTCGCTCCGGACGACATACACCCTTACTCGATTGACGAAGTTTTCATTGATGCGACCAACTATCTGCATATTTACCGTAAAACGCCCAAAGAAATGGCGGTCATGTTGATGAACGCCGTCAAGGAACGAAGCGGAATATGCGCAACGGCGGGAATAGGAACAAATCTGTTTTTGGCAAAAGTCGCATTGGACATTACGGCAAAGCACGTCCCCGATCATATCGGTTATTTGGACGAACGTTTTTTTGTGGAAATGCAAATCATTGGCGAAATCGCGAAGAACACGCGCGAAAGTTGATTCCAAAGGGCTGTCGAAGCTTTTTTGAACGCGGTGACCGCGACATTGAAAAAAGGCGATGAAGTCCGCCTGACGGGCTTCGGGACGTTCGGCGTAACAAAACGCAACGCGACAACCGGCCGCAATCCGCGCACGGGCGCAGAGATCAACATTCCCGCTTCCAAACAGCCGAAATTCAAAGCCGGCAAAGCTTTAAAAGACGCTTTGAACTGAGTTTGCTTGAGAATCTTTAAAGGGCGTGTCGCCCTTTTTGACGCGCCCTTTCCTTTTGTCAGAAACAATGTTTCCCATTTTTCCGTATTTTTCCCGATCGACGTTTTGACGAAACGCCAAACAAACACCAGGTTTATGAAATTATTTTTCCCATATTTCCGATTTACCGGAGTCTGAAAAGAGGCGTTCAGAGCTTATTTTTTTTACGTCAGACACACATAAAAAAACTTTTTTTGTTAGACATTTGTTAGACACTTTTATTTTTATGATTTTCATTCTTGTCTCAGGAATCAAAAAAGCCCTTGAAAATCAAGGGCTTTTTTATGGTGCCGGCAGAGAGACTTGAACTCCCGACCTGATGATTACAAATCAACTGCTCTACCAACTGAGCTATGCCGGCATTTCTGCAAAGCTTTATAGGGGAAGGGATTTTTTTTGTCAATTAAAATATACATAAAAAAGTCGAAAAACGCTCCTCAGGAAATTTTATTTAAAAGTTCCTCTAAAAAATAATTTAAAATGTTTGTCGTTTTGCAAATTTATGCTATAGACATCATCAGCGTATTTCGACGAGTCAAAAATGCGGGCGTGGTGAAATTGGCAGACACGCCAGATTTAGGTTCTGGTGGCTTCGGCCGTGGGGGTTCAAGTCCCTTCGCCCGCACCACATTTTGGTTCTGTCGGACTTTTGAAATATTTTGTTTTTAGGAAAAAGGATATGCAGGTAACTGAAACTAAGGCTGAAGGACTGAAACACGGCTTTAAGGTGGTTGTTCCCGCGGAAACAATCGCCGAAAAAGTAACGGATAAAATCAAATCGATCGGTGAAAACGCGACAATTCCGGGATTCCGCAAAGGAAAAGCTCCGGAAAGCTTTTTGCGTCAACGCTATGAAAAAGCCGTTATGGGCGAAGTTCTGGACGAATTAATTCAATCCGAATCATCAAAAACATTATCCGAACGCTCTTTGCGTCCGGCAATGCGTCCGAAGATCGAAATCACCGCTTTTGACGAAGGAAAAGATCTGGAATTCACTCTGGACGTTGAAGTCATTCCCGAAATCATTCCGGTTGATTTTGCGACCATTTCTTTGGAAAAGCTGATCGCCGAAATCCCCGAAGAAGAAGTCGAAAAAGCTTTGGAACGTTTGGCCGCTGCCCGCAGTGATTCCGAACCCGTCAAAGAAGACCGCGCCGCGAAAAACGGCGATATCACCGTCATTGATTTTGTCGGTTCCATTGACGGAGTCGAATTCCCCGGCGGAAAAGGCGAAAATTATTCTTTGGAACTGGGTTCCGGCTCTTTCATTCCGGGATTTGAAGACCAGCTGGTCGGTAAGAAAGCCGGTGAAAAAGTTGACGTTAAAGTCCCCTTCCCCGCTGATTACCATGCCAAAGATCTGGCCGGAAAAGACGCCGTCTTTGCCGTCACCGTGAAAGAATTGCGTGAAAAGAAAGCCGCCGAAATCAATGACGACTTTGCCAAATTCTTCGGTAAAGACTCTT
>CALXTY010000107.1 GCA_944391535.1 uncultured Alphaproteobacteria bacterium | reverse complement strand
TGTATCCGGCGTTTGTGGCAAAGCGCGTGCAATTTTCGCACGCGGCCGGCGCATCGACACAGATGACGGCTTCTTCGGGCTTATCTTTCAAAGCCTTGGCCAACATGACGACCGGTTCGGGGCAGGAAAGCCCGCAGGCATTGATTTCGATCATTTGTTTTCTCCTTTTTTAAAGGTGCCGAAAAAGGCGATCAGGGTCAAGATGACCAAAGCGACAATGACGCTGATTTTTCCGCCCGTTGTCGCGCCCGCACCCGAAGAAGCGAGGCTGAAATTGTGCGCGAAAGCCGCGCCGGCGGCAAAGCCCAGAATCGTCATGGCGGAATCGGTATTGCCTTCGCCGGACAAGATCAGTTGGCGCAAAGGACAGCCGCCCAACAGGACGGAGCCGAACCCCACGACCGACATTCCCAGAAAGTTCCACAAATGCTGCGTATGAGCGACCGGTTGCCCCTCAAAGCTCAAATGGAACTGTCCGACAGCCAGATTGGCGATCAAAGCGGCAACGAAAATGGCCACAAACCCCGACAACAAGGTGATGTCTTTAAATAAAAACAGATCGCGGATACCGCCCGCCATGCACAACCTGCTTTTCTGGGCGAAGAATCCGACAACCAATCCTGCCGCCAAAGACAACAGGAACGGGGCATGCATTGATCCCGGACCGCTGGAGCTGAAGACCAATAAAGTCGGAACGGCGGCAAAGACGATCAGGAAAACGATTTGCAGGATCGAGAATGCCAAACCTTCGATTTTGGACTGCGGATAGGCGCGATTAAGCGAAAAACCGCGTTTTAAGAAGAACACGCCCGCGCCGATTCCGGCGATAAAGCCGATGACGGCGGTCAAAGCGTTCAGGTCTCCGCCGGCCAGACGCAGGATCATGCGGAACGGACAGCCCAGGAAAACCAAAGCACCCAACATGACAAAGAATCCGATCACGAATCGCAACAAAGGCGAACTGCCGCCTTTGGGCGTGAATTCGCGTCTGATCAAAGCCGATAAAGCCGCCCCCAAAACCAGACCGATGATTTCCGGACGCATATACTGAACGATCGGCGCCGAATGCAGTTTTAAAGATCCGGCGGTGTCGCGGATAAAGCAGGCGATACAGAATCCCATATTGGCGGGATTGCCGTAGACCGTCAGCGCGACCGAAATCGCGCCGATGATCAATCCCGTAAAAATCAGAAATTTTTTTTCAGTCATCAAAACTTTCCTTAGAAGACATATCTCAAGTTAATACCGACAGAGTAGTTTTCAAATTTATCTCTCGGATCGGCCACTTTGTCACGGACTTCCTTGTCTAACAAATAGGTTGTACGGATTCCCAAAGCCAGCTTGTCGTTAAACTGGTAATCGGCATTAACGGCCAGAGTGGTTGTTTTATTTGTACGCTGATATTGTTGATCCTGCTCACCGTAACGAACGCCCGCAAAGCCGCTGACTTTTCCCTGTTTTGTATAAACGCCCAGCTGAACGGCGGGTTCATGGGTGTTTAAGCCGTTATCTCTGGATTCCGTATAATAGAAACGCGCCAACAGCGTCCAGTTGCTGACGGGCAGATACCCGAACTGAACCATACCGGCATAGCTTTTCGTATCTGAAACGTTGGTGAAATCAAAAGTGGTCAACAATTTAAAGTGAGTTCCGTTGACCGGTTTCCACAACGCGCCGATTCCGGACATGTTTGAATTGGAATGATTATTGTTTCCGGCGGTTTTTGCCCAGTTGCGTGTGCCTGAAACGCGCAGAGCAACGGCGTCATTGAAGCCGTAGGTTAATTCTTCTTTTAAAGCTTTGGAGTAACTTTTTGCTTTATTGCCGTTTTTTGTGACGGTGTGACCGTAAGTAAAGCTTGTGTCGCTCATGACCGTTTTGGTCGGTAAATAAAAAGAGCTGGTAATATCCGCAGATTGTGCGGTCGTAGAAAACAGGCAGACTCCCAGAGCCGCCGCAATATATTTATTCATCATGTAATCCTTTTGGTTATGGTTCAGCCGCGTTTGAAATTTTTCAAAGCGGAAGACGAACCCAAATCAGACGCGTTTGTTCGGATTTTGTCCGGTTATGACCTTTCAGGCGGACTCGAACGAAAACAGGAACCCACAACGTCCTTAGCCGTTAGGTTATATGATTATTTTTACAGAGCAAGAAAAATATTCAAAAAAAACAAAAAGCTGTTATTTTGAGTTTATGTACATAGCAACGTTTCATTCTCATTTTGCCGCGATGCAGGCGGCGGAAAATTTCAAAGCGGCGGGATTAAAGGCGACTTTGCGTCCCGTGCCGCGCAAAGTGTCTTCGTCCTGCGGGACGTGTCTTTCTTTCGAGGAAAAAGAAGCGGTCGATCAGCGCGCTTTGTTCGGCAACGAAGCGGAAGCCGTTTATTTGTATGACGGCAAAGAGGCTACAACGGTATGGAAAAACGATTGATTTACATGGATAACGCGGCAACGTCTTTTCCAAAGGCGGACGGTGTCGCTGAGGCAAGCGCGTATTATCTGACGCAGGCGGGTGTGAATGTCGCCCGCGGGGGTTATTCTTTGGCTTACGAGGTCGGGGAAACCGTTTTTCAGGCGCGCAAGAAAACGGCGGAGATGTTCGGCGTCAAAGATCCTCATCGCGTGATTTTTACCGCAGGAGCGACAACGGCGATCAATATGATGATCAAAGGATTGTTGCGCGCGGGCGATAAAGTGCTGGTGTCTTCGTTGGAACATAATGCCGTGATGCGCCCGTTAAACCAGATCAAAGCCGATTTTTATCGGGTGAAATCGGACGGGCGAGGCGTCTTTGATTTTCTTGATTTTAAAACGCATCTGAAAGGCGCAAAGGCTGTCGTCTTAACGCACGCTTCCAATGTTTGCGGCACAATCCAACCGATTGAAGAAGTCGCTTCTCAGGCAAAAAAAGAAGGCGTCTTCGTTTGTATCGATGCGGCGCAGACGGCCGGGGTCGAAAAGATTGACTTTGATTGTTCAGGCTTTGACGCTCTGGCTTTTTCGGCGCACAAAGGCTTGATGGCGGCGCCCGGACTGGGGTGCCTGTTGTTGTCCGAACGTCTGGCGGAAACACTCGATCCGCTGATCTCGGGCGGAACGGGCAGCGTGTCCGATACCGAAGAAATACCGCCCTTCTTACCCGATAAATTTGAATCGGGTACGCCTAATCTTTCAGGAATCTATGCGTTGAACGCGGCTTTGGACTTCGTTTCAAAAAATCCCGTCAAAGGCAAAATCATGAACGATACCGCTTTTTTAATTGACGGCTTGAAATCTCTTGACGGTTTGCGACTGGTCGGATTGGAAACGACCGAAGGCAGGACAGGGGTCGTTTCCGTTGATTTTAAAGAAAAAGACAATGCCGATGCGGCTTATTTTCTGGAATCCGAATTCGGCATTATGACGCGTTGCGGCATGCATTGCGCTCCGAGCGCGCATAAAACATTGGGGACTTTTCCGCAGGGAACGGTCAGATTTTCTTCAGGCTTCTTTACAACTAAGGAAGAATTGGAAACGGTCTTGTTCGCAATCGGGGAATTTTTAAAATGAGCTTGCATTCGTTGTTATTCGGAACGGATCGGTTTTCTTTGATTTCCGTTGTGGGCGGCGGCGGAAAAACCAGTGTGTTGCGCACGTTGGCAAGCGAGTATCATAAAGAAGGTTTGAAAGTCGCCGTTACCACAACCACGAAAATGAAACACCCCGAACCGCGTTCTTTGTTGGCGTGGCGCGTTGACGAGATTGAAAAGAAACTGCAAGCAGATCGATTTGTCGTTGTCGGCAAACCGTTTGACGATCGTAAAATCGGCTTGGTTGATCCGGTCGTTTTTGAAAAGACGTTATGTTTGGCGGACGTCACGATTAACGAAGCGGACGGGGCGAAAATGTTACCGTTAAAAGCACCGATCATCAGCGAACCCGTCTTGCCCTTAAAAACGGATATCGTTGTGATTGTTGTCGGCTTGGATTGTATCGGTCGGAAATTAAAAGAAACGTGCTTTCGTGTCGAAGAAGTCATGAAGATTTTAAAAACGGACGATGAGCACAAACGTATCACGCCGCGCGAGGTCACCAAGATTATTGAAAAAGGATATTTGGAAAAGACGCCTTTCCCGTGTGCGGTTTTGTTGAACAAAGCGGATAACGATCCCGCACGTTTAAAAGCGGCGGAGAAGATTTCATATTATTTGACTCCGGTCAAATGCGTTACGACATCGCTTTTTCCCGCGCCGAAGATCTTTTAAAATTCAAAGATTGACGCAAAACGTTTATAGAGGTATTACCAGACAACGGTTTTTAAACAGGAGGACAATCTTATGGCCGATTGCAATCACGATTGCGCCAACTGCAGCGCAAATTGCGGTGAAAGAAAAGAAATTCAAAAAGACAAACCCAACGATTTAAGCAAGATCAAAAAAGTCATCGGGATCGTCAGCGGCAAAGGCGGTGTCGGGAAATCTTTGGTCACCTCGATGCTGGCGGTGGCTTTGAACAGGCGCGGTCGCAAGACGGCCGTTTTAGACGCGGACATCACCGGTCCGTCCATTCCCAAAGCGTTCGGCATTACGCAAAAGGCTTTCGGTAACGAACTGGGCATTATGCCGGCGGTAACGGAAACGGGTATCGAAATGATGTCGGTGAATTTGTTGTTGGAAAACGACAGCGATCCCGTTTTATGGCGCGGTCCGATCATCGGCGGAACCGTGCGTCAGTTCTGGACGGAAGTCGTTTGGAACGATGTGGATATGATGTTTGTCGATATGCCTCCGGGAACGGGAGACGTTCCGCTGACCGTGTTCCAGTCTTTGCCGGTTGACGGGATCATTGTTGTCACATCGCCGCAGGAACTGGTGTCGATGATTGTCGGAAAAGCCGTTAAAATGGCCAAGATGATGAATATTCCGATTTTGGGGTTGGTTGAAAACATGTCTTATTTCAAATGCCCCGATTGCGGCAAGGAACTGGAAGTTTTCGGCAAATCCAGAATAAAGGAAACGGCGCAGGAATTCGGGATTGAAACAACGGCGCGTCTGCCGATTGATCCGGCGGTCGCCGCGGCGTGCGATCAGGGCAAAGTCGAACAGGTTAATACGGACGCTTTAAACCCGATTACCGATATGTTGGAAAAAATGATTTAAAGATGAAAAAAAAGCCCCTTGATCGAGGGGCTTTTTTTTAGATTTTTCCTAATCCTTTTAAAATCTTTTCAGGGGTAAAGGGCCATTCGCGGATCCATACGCCGCAAGCGTCGTGAATGGCGATCGCCAAAGCGGGAGCCGCTCCGTTTGTCGCCGGTTCGGAAATGGATTTGCTACCGTAAGGACCGTCCGGATCTTTTGTAAAGACAAGAGGCGCCTGAAAATCTTTGGGCAGGTCGTGTTCCGGTTGTCCCGCCTGCAATTATTGCGCAAAAGTTTTTTACCTGATATAAGTGAAACAATAAAAAAATTCATGAAATTTGCGCTTAAAAAGCATATTCGTAACGGATCATTCCGTTCCATCCCTGCCGGTGACCATCCCGACGATTGACGGACAAAGAAAAAGTATTGTTTTTAATCTCAATGCCGTATTCAACAAACGGAGCTTCCGATGCATTTTGTATAACCAGATTATTTGCCGTAATCCGTCCTTTGAAAGATTTGTTAAAGACGTATTTTCCGCCAAATGAACCGATCCAGTCATCTGAGATTGTTTTTTCTGCGCGAAATTCGGGAGCTATGTCCAACAGACGCAATCCGTCTGTTTTGATTTTTACGCCGGAAGCCGACGTGTAATCATCTGTATGCAAATAGGTATAGCCAATATTAACGGCAGAACGCAAAGTCAACGAGTCCGTTACGGCATAAGTGTATTCGGGTTTAACGGCAACGCCTATCCATTGATTTTTGATTGTATCTGTATTTTCTGCAGATTTTTGCTTCGCTTGGCTTAATCCTGTATAAAATCCCGTGTAAATCGAAAAATGTCCGATATTGAATCTGTTAACGATACCGGCGAATCCACCGTTTTGATCGCTTTTGACGTCTGCGATTTTCGTTTTTGCCTTAAATACTGCGCTGAAAAGAGTCAAAGAATTGAAATTAGCTCCGATTGTCAGAATGCCGGTGCCGGATTTGACCGTTCCTGTCTTTAAATTTGCATGATCGGAAAAACCGCTGAGGCTGGTCCATATCGTGCCGGAAGCCGTATCATTACCACCGCTGCGGCCGCGAAAAGCCGGTGACCTTGACATATTCGACAAGACTGAAGAGAGGCCTGTTGAAATTACGGTCTGAATGACAGAGGCTGACACGGCGGATCCGTTTGGGGCATTTTTGGCAGGCGTTGTTTTTCCTGACGAAAAAAGGAGATGTAAAGTTGAATCCTTTTGAATAGAGTAATCCTGCAGAGTATTACCGTCCTGCAACTGTTTTCCCGCAAAGATCAAACGTTGCTGATCCGGTGGAATTCCTTCTTTATCTTGGATTTTTGCTTTGATGTCTTCAATTCTGTCTGTCGGTTCGACTTCCAAAGTGATATGTTTTCCGGTCAGGGTCTTGACAAAAATTTGCATGGCAAAAGCTGATGAACTGCAAAAAGCAGCCGATATAACGACGGTCGTTACAAAATTTTTGATGTGAGGACAGAAGATAGTCAAATTTTCCCCAAACCTTTCAATATCTTTTCAGGGGTAAAGGGCCATTCGCGGATCCATACGCCGCAAGCGTCGTGAATGGCGATCGCCAAAGCGGGAGC
>CALXTY010000106.1 GCA_944391535.1 uncultured Alphaproteobacteria bacterium | reverse complement strand
TCATATTGAAGTCAGTGATCAAAGCTCCGTATTGCTGTTGACGGTCAATACGGCCGATCAGATTCGTTAAAATCGGGTGATCGAGAAAAATCAAAGGGGCGCCGACATGATCCGTGTGGTCAATTAAAACATTGACTTTATAGCGACGCAAAGCGCCGTCCTTTTTTTGTTTTGGCACAATCGGCAAAAGTTGTTCTTCTTCGTTGCCCTGAGTTTGAGGCAGTTCCTCTTCGTCTTCCAAGAACAAGTCGACATTTTCGATAATATCGTCGTACATATTGCGTAAAAATGCCGTCACGCTTTTGTTGCGGCGGTATTTTCTTTTTAAATCGTCAATCAGGTGCTTGATTGCCAAAGAGGCGAATTTTTCATTTAACTGTTCAATTTGTTCCCGCTGTTCCTTTTCCCATTTGGGAATATCGTGGACGGCGTTTTCCAGTTCTTCCTGCGCCGCGTTTAATTCCGCCAAGACCTCTTGTTGTTCTTCTTCGGAAAGTTTTTCGAACGCTTCGGGGCTCAGGACATCGCCGTCCTTTGTCGGCGCGACAACCAATCCGACGGGCATACGCAATACGGAAACGTTTTTGCCGGTCGTGTGTTTCTGGATGTCGTCAAAGTATTTTGTTTTCTGTTCGCGAAAGGCGTCTTCAATGGCTTTCAGCTGCGTTTTGTATTCGTCTCCGTCGAAAACGGCGGGCAGGGCGACTCTGATTTCTGCAATCAGCTTGTCCACGGCTTTGGCAAACAGCTTCGCTTTTCCGGCAGACATACGAATGGCCAACGGCTTATAAGGCGTTTTAAAGTTGTAAACGTAACACCAGTCGTTCGGCGTTTTTCTTTTCTTTGCGGCTTTGCCCAGAATCTGGCGAACCAAAGAGGCTTTGCCCGTGCCTTCGGGACCGATGCAGAACAGGTTGTAACCGTAAGAATCGACGCTGATCCCGAAATTGATCGCGTTGATGGCCTGTTCCTGACCTAAAGGTTGATTAAGATCTTCCAAATCTTTCGTCGTGTCAAAAGACAAAAAGTCCAAATCGCATGTGCTGTAAAGTTGCTGATAAGAAAGAGCTGATACGGTCATTTGAGAACCTCTTTATTTTTTCAAAGACAGACCGGTTTTGATAAAAATCGTGTCCATGGAACTATGATGATAATCACAGCGGCGGAAAAATGCAAAACAAAGCGTTGTTAATATGAAGGGCTGCATTGCAAAAAAAAGCGGCAGACGAAAGCGCCGTAAAAGATTTTTTATTTTTTGAGAGCTTTTCGACATCTGATTTGTTACCCTAAAACAAAGTATGTCATTATATGAGCCAGTTTATGAATCAATCGTATATATTAACGCAGGAAATTATCGAAAATTACCGTCTGATCTGCCAAAACGATCCCAAAGAGATTGAAAACTGGCTGATTCTCGGGCGTTGTCTGATTGATTTGCAACGTTATGACGAAGCTGAAAAAGCGTTGATGAAAATTTTTGAGGAAGGACGCTTTTTTTCTTTTAAAAACGGTGTGCCGCGATTGCGTTTGACGTCTTTGTGGCACTGGCGGCATAACCGTCTGGCTTTTGCAAAAGCTTATACGGACATGGCGATGATTTCTCTTAATCAGGGAAATTTGGCGGAATCCGAACGGTTGTTGACAATGGCTCTGGCCGTTTTCGAAAAAGAAAAAAATGATTCCGAATATGCCCGCGCCGCCAATCGGTTGGGAATGATTTATCGTTTGGCAGGGGCTTTCGAAAGCGCCGAAGAAGCTCACTATCGTGCGAAAAAACTAGCGCAACAACATAACTGGGATTTCGTCTTGGCCGAAACCTTGGGCAATCTGGGAATGGTCTATGAAGCCAAAGAACGTTTCGATCTGGCTTTGGATCATCATCAGGAAGCCTTCGATCTTTTTGAAAAAAATGAAAAATATTGCTTCGAAGCCGCTTGTATGTTACGACAAATGGGCTTGTGTCTTTTAAGAAAAGGCGATTTTCAACAAGCGCATCTTATCTTTCAAAAGGCGCTGGACGCTTTTAAAAAACAAAACGATTTGTTGTTTCAAAGCAGAATTCTGAACGATATAACGTTGGTGTATCAGGCTCAAAAAAATGAACAAAAGGCACTGGAAACCGCAAAAACTGCTGTCATGACCGCCGTGCAATCGCAAGACGGATTTGAAACGGCCGCCAACAAATTATTATATGCCGGTTTAAAGCTTGAAGCGAATCCTCAAGATCTCGAGATAGAAGAATTGTTGTTTTCGGCGTTGGCGTTTTTTAAAGAAGAAAATAAAAAAGCTGAAAATGCCAATGCCGCGGCGATGCTCGGTTTGACGTATCTGCGGCGCAAAGAATGGGATAAAGCAGAGAGTTTCTTTAAAGATTCTTTGCATATCGAGGAGATGCTACATCGCAGTTTGGGATTGGCATCGGATTACAGTAATCTGGGCTTGATCGCGCAAAAAAAAAGGACAGTTGCAAAAAGCGGCGGAATATTGGCTGAAAGCGGCTGCTTTTTTTGCAAACAGCGGAGATGACGCCAGTGCCGAATACTTTAAAGAAAAGACGGTGAATCTTTTTGAAAGCAAAGGGGACAGCGCGGCGGCGGCTTATTTCAGACGGCAGGCAAAGATTATGTCGGGGGCTGAAGAAGTTCTTCCTCGGGCAAAGTAGGCTGCAATTCAAAAAATTCAATTTCTTTGCGAATCGGAGCGATCCTGAAAGTCGCAAAAATCGTGTTGTGTTCGGAATCCAGCAAATTTTCGGCGCTGACAGAAGATACTTCTATGCCGGGGTGGGTGTAGATGTGATCTGTCGGACGGCGGGAATACAACGGCAAATCCGTTCCGGATTCCAATATTTTTCCTTGAGGGAGCAAGCCGGCGTATGATTCCAAATCGTTTAACAGCCAGCTCCACCCCGAAGCTTTGAAATTTCCCATTAAAACGACGGGTTCGTCCCGACTGCGGGCAAAGTCGGACAACTCGAAAATTTTCTGTTTTGTTCGGGAATAGGCGGTTGGCGTCCACGGATCCGCAAAATCGGTCAATAATAAGGTCAGTTTGCGCGAACCGATAACGCGTGAAACCCACAACCCGTCTTCTCCGGCAGTTTGACCGCGGTCAACGCTCGGCGTTCTGGCAAAAATCAATTTCATTTTGCCCGTTGTATCCAACGTTTGGTTTTGTAATTGATAGGATCCCGTTAAATGATCCAATTGCCGATAAATTTCTACGGGGACGTTCGTCCATAAAATGATGTCCGCTTGCGCGTTTTCCATAAGCTGTCGGATTTCTTCGGCTTTTTTCTCGGTTCCTTGCATATCTTGGTAAAGGATTGAAAAAAGATGAGAGTCGTCAGGCAATGAGGATTCTTTTTGCAACAAATGGGAATGTGTGGCGACCAATGCCAAGTTTAATAAAATCAAAATGAAAAAAACGATCGTCTTGATCCATTCCCGTTTGAATAAACACCATATAAACAGGATAAAACTCAAACAGGCCGCCTGAATTTTAAATTCACCCAGATAATCCAAACGCCAATCAAGACTGCGGCCGAATGTTCCCAATAAAGTCAGGACGGGAATCAAAATTAACAAACCTGTGGTCAGATAGTATTCCCGTTCTTCGAATTTTCGTTTTGATAAGTAACCCATTTTATGACTCTGAAAAAATAACTCTGGTATAATTGTTTAAATAAAGATAACCTAATGTCATTTACAAAATATGGCAACCTTTTATCGGAAAATAAATAAAAATGTTTTCTTCTCCGTTTGATGTTTTCGGTTTGTTTGACCGAGTGAAAGAAACGGTCAATCCCTATTTACTCGAATATGCGCCGGTTTTGGGCGGGTTGGCTGTTTTGGCGGTCGCTTTGAAAGTGACGATCAGCTTGTTGACGGGGAAAAAAACGTCGGGCGGCGGAATTAATTTGCAGGTTTCGGCAAATACAAATGTTTCCGAAAACTCTCAAGGCGCTACCGGTTCCAAGTCCGCTGATGCGGAAAAACAAAAAGAACAGCAAAACGAACAAGAACGGGCGCAAGATCAGCTGAAAGAATTGTTTGAATTGTTCGACGAAGGAAAAGAAAAACCGCAAGAATTGCAAAAAACGCAAGAAGATAAAGAATTGGAAGGTCTGGGCATGGAACGTCAGGATCTTGAAAAATTAAAAGAGCAATATAAGGAGCTGGTCGCGGAAATCGCCGCTCTTTTGGAAAAGGGGCTGACGGCGGATCAAACGGCAAAATCATTGATCGCCAGAACCACAGAACAAATTCCTTTAATGGAATTGCAACCATTGATCGAAGCGATGACTTGTTTCTTGCAAAAAAATGAAAAAGCCGAAAAAAATACTGTCGTGATCGGTATGGATCCGTTGTTTGAACAAAAAGCGGCTTTGAGTGCTTTGAAACGCGGAGAGCATGAAACGGCGTTGGATTTTCTGGAAAAAAAAGGAAACGAAGCTGAAAACAAAGCAAAATCTTCTCATCGCAGCGACGTGCGGGCGCAAGCTTCGAAACAAGCGGGGCTGTTTTATCGCGCCGTCGGCGTCTTGTCACGGCCTCTTGACGCGCAAAAAAGTTTTGAAGCCTTGAAAAAATCTCAAAAATGCGACCGTGATAATCCGTTGACAACCGCTTTGTTGGGGCGAGCCTATCATGAAAGCGGAAAATCTAAAACGGCGCAGAATATGTTTGAGGAAATCTCCGCCGATAAAAATAAAAACGACTATATCGTTCAATATGCGGATCAAATGCTTTCTGAAATCAGAACGCAAAGGACGTTTTTGCATGCGCAAAGAATTCGGGAGGACTATGAAAAACGCCTCGAAGATGTCGAACCAAGGCAAAAAGTCAGTCAAAATGCTCCGCGGGGCTTACAAAAACGTCGTGATGGCAAACAAAACAATTCTCGCTTCATCGTCGCTGAATTGCGAGAATGTGAAAATGAACGAGAAGTCGTATAGAATTTATTGGGATTAATCTCTTTTTTTCGGTTGTCTTGTGTTTTCAGATTGTCCTGTCTCTTTGACGGAGGTTTTTCTTTTTTCCCTAAGCTCTTTGGGCAGAGCTGTCTTCTTGCTGAAAATGACAGGACGCCAATTAAATGTCGCAACAGGGGCGTTTTTCGGTTTGCGAAAAACAAAATGAATGAATCTGATCCATAATGGTTTCTTCGGACGCAAATCTTCCTGATTGGCAAAAATGACGTCTTCCAATTGAGAAAAGGAAACGACGTCGTTTTCAAAATTGCCGGTAATGCAACCCGTTGTAAAACGGTGGCAGTTGTTGAAAAAAACATTGTAAGGTGTCTTCTGATTGACTTTTTTCTTCGCCCGTCTGGCAATTAAGGCGGACGTTAAAATCTCGTCTGTGTCGCCGTAACAGGCTGCGTATATTCGATTTGATTTCGGATTCGTTCCCGGCGGAAAAAAACTGGTGGCACTTTCTATCCTGATCTGACTGTGTCGATTTAAACTGACAATCTGACCGTTACCGATATATATGCCGGTGTGTTCCAGTAAAACGCCCAAATCGCATTTTAAAATACAGCCCTTGCGCGCCAACACTTCCGGAGAAGGGTATGTCTTCGCCCGTCTTTTCTTGAAATTTTTGCGCAACATATGCAAAAACCGGCGGCGTTTGTTCATATCGTTTCCTTAAAGTGGTAAAGCGGATTGTATTCTATCTGATTTTTGTTTTTTTTAAAGACGTTTTAAAAAAAACTTCTTTCTTAAAAATTTTATGTATTATATAAGCTTTGATACAAAAACGACCTTTTTCTGACGGGATAAAAGCAAATATGGAAAAATCACCTGTTCCTTTGTTGGAATTGAAAAGTGTTACCAAGTTTTTCGGGGCAAACAAGGTCTTGGACGATGTCGATCTGGTTGTCAATGACGGGGAATTTTTAACGCTGTTGGGGCCTTCGGGGTGCGGAAAAACGACTTTGTTGCGCTTGATTGCCGGATTTGAACGCCCGACAACCGGAAAAGTCATTATGAACGGGAAGGAAATTTCTCATCTTTCCCCCAACCGTCGCGCCGTGAATATGGTGTTTCAACAGTATGCCCTGTTCCCGCATATGACGGTTTTTGACAATGTCGCTTTCGGGCTGAAGATGAAAGGCCTGCCAAAAGAGGAAATCGAAATCGAAGTTCTGCAGGCTTTGGAAAAGGTCAAGATGAATATGTTTTATATGCGTTACCCCGCCGAATTGTCCAGCGGGCAACAGCAACGTGTCGCCATCGCCAGAGCCTTTATCAACAACCCTAAAATCTTATTGCTTGATGAGCCTCTGTCCGCTTTGGACTATCGTTTACGTCAGGAAATGCAAATCGAATTAAAAGAACTTCAACGTGATCTGGGGATGACGTTTGTTTATGTGACGCACGATCAGGAAGAAGCGTTGGCCATGTCCGACCGTGTCGCCGTTTTAAACGAAGGAATGATTGAACAGGTCGGCACGCCGATCCAAATTTACGAAGAACCCAAAAATATGTTCGTGGCCAAGTTTGTTGGAGAAATTAACGTCTTTGACGGCATGGTGATTAAAGTCGGCGACAACGATTTTGAAACGATTGTCGAAGGAATGTTTTATCGGTTAAGAAAGCCGTCTTCTTTTGATGTTTTACGCGGATCTAAAATCAAGGTTTTATTGCGTCCCGAAGACATGATCGTCAGCAAAGTCAATGATCCCGAAGCCGAAGCGCCCGATAACGCGTTGCGCGGCGTGATCAGTTTTCTGGTCTATAAGTGCCGTTTATCGGACGCACGTAATCGTTTGCCATAGCAATACGCAAGGGGTTTCCAACCCGGTAGC
>CALXTY010000105.1 GCA_944391535.1 uncultured Alphaproteobacteria bacterium | reverse complement strand
TGTTCCAGTTATTCTTCATCTGCCGTTATCTGGACTTGATTACCGAAGAAGCCGTTCAGCTTAAACGCGCTTTTTTTTTATGATCGCACAGAAAAAACCCACGAATGAAAGAGTGGAAATTTTTAGCGGGAAATCTTCTTTTACGCTGTCTGGATCGTGCGGACAGAATACATGATGCCATGATTTGCCGAAACTTCAGCGTCAGGCAAGCCCGTTTTCCCGTCATTTCTATTTCAATCAAGGAAGTTCTGTTTTCCATCAGCCTGATCTTTTTACTCCAACTGTTGAAGGCCGTCCTCACATGATCACACTTCAGTCGATTTCTTTGAGCTATCCTGACAGGCGTCAGGCTTTATCCGATGTTTCTTTAACATTTCAATCTGGAATAAAAACCGCTTTATTGGGCGCGAACGGCGCCGGCAAATCAACACTGCTTAACGTTATAGCGGGACTACAGTCCTCCAATGGCGGAACAATCAGCGGATTAAAAGGCAAAATCGGTTTTCTTTTTCAGAATTCTGACGACCAGCTGTTCATGCCGACCGTTTGGGAGGATATCCGTTTCGGTTTGATGCAAACGGGAATGAGCGCAAGTGAAGCCGATATCAGAACCAACTCTCTTTTAAAGCGTTTTAACATTTTTCATTTAAAAGACATTCCTTGCCGCAAACTGTCCGGCGGCGAAAAGAAACTTGTTGCCTTAGCCGGCGTTTTATCTACAGATCCGGACATACTGCTGTTAGATGAACCGACTGAACAACTTGATCCTCGTTCAAGAAGAAAATTGATTGAATTTTTAAATACCTTGTCCCAAACCGGCATCATTGCGACTCATGATCTGACTTTAGCACAAAAAACCTGTCAACAAGCTGTCATAATGGATCATGGAAAGATTGTCGCACAGAGATCAATTGACGATATCATGAATAATGATGATCTTTTATGGCAATACGGATTGAAATAATATAGAGTTTTCTTCATCTTTTTACTTTTATTCTTGTATAAAATCCTGTCTGTTTTTATTGACAATTATAACGAAATATGAGAGAATTGTTGAAGAAAAGAAGTGTTTTTAAAGGTGGATAGAAATGTCATCTGCAAAGGTCACATCTGGTGCGCCAGTAGGGCACACGACCTCAGTGATGAAGCTGAACGGGATACGCGCTGCTTCACCGACATCTGTATCTGCGTCTATTTCAGCCGTTAACGATTCGTCCAATATCGGCTCTGCGACAGAGCAATATCTGTTGGGCGGCGAAGATAATCCCGGCTTCATTGAACAGCCGGAAACCGAAGAAACTCCCGTTTCTTTGCCTTATTCGACTTTGGACGGAGAAACCTCAACCGAAATTCAGTTGCAAATGCAAGAAAAAAACACTCCTTTCTTTTCCGTTCAAGAAGTTGAAAAACACGTTGAAACCTATGAACGAACCATTGAACAATCCGATGATCCCTTAAGAAAAAAAACACAAGGGTTCGGTTAAAGCGGAGGACGGCATATGAAAATCACATCTGCAGCTTTATCGGGAATACAAACTGCTCAAGTTCGTTTTGAAAAAAGCGCGGATAAAGTCGTTAACGCCTTTTCCGTTCCCGATCAATCCGAACAAACTCCCGTCCCCGCCATCGGCGAAATCGCACCGGTCGGTGTTCAATCAACCTCTTTTATTGCCAACGAAGACGTTTTTATTGAAGAATCCGTCAACATGATGACCGCCTCTTTTGCTTACAAAGCCAACGTCAATGTTTTAAAGACATGGAATGAAACGGCGGAAAAGGTCTTGTCGGAACTCAGCGCATAAAATTTTTATAAAAAAACAAAAAAAACTATTGACCTCAGAGCAATAGGTCTATATGTTGTCGTTTCGTCAAGGGCGTGTAGCTCAGCCGGTAGAGCACTTGACTTTTAATCAAGTGGCCCCGGGTTCGAATCCCGGCACGCTCACCAAAACAAACCCCCTGCGGAAGTCTCGCAGAGGGTTTTTTTATAACTATTAACGAAACTATCTGCGTGTTTTTTTAACCTTTAAATCAAAGGAACGTTTATGCAACAAACGATTAAAATCAGAAATGAACGAAAAAGCGATCACGCGGTTGTCGAAAGCATCACCAGAAAAGCTTTTTACAATCTTTATCGCCCCGGGTGCGTGGAACACTATCTGGTTCATATCATGCGAACGCATGAAGACTTTATTGCCGAACTGGATTTCGTGTTGGAATTAAACGGCGAAGTCATCGGAAACATCATGTACACGAAAGCGAAACTGATTGATGAAGAAGGACGCCCAAAAAACATTTTGACGTTCGGTCCCGTCTGCGTCTTGCCGGCTTATCAAAGAATGGGGTTCGGGAAAAAGCTTATGGAACATTCATTTAAAAAAGCTGTGGAACTGGGATACGATGTCATTGTGATCTTCGGCAGTCCGTCCAATTACGTTTGCCGGGGATTTAAAAGTTGCAAGGAATACAATGTCTGTCTTGAAAACAACAAATATCCGGCGGCGATGATGGTTAAAGAGCTGATCCCTCACGCTTTGGACAATCATAAATGGATTTACAAAAACAGCCCCGTCATGGCCGTCAGCGAAGAGGAAGCGCAACGCTATGACGATACGCTTGAGCCGACGGAAAAGAAGTATCTGCCCTCTCAGGACGAGTTCTATATTATGAGTCACGCTTTTATCGAAGATTCTGACACAGAGTGAGTTTTTCTCAGTTCAAGAGGACGATCCCGATATTCAGGTACAACGCGAAAACGCACCAGAGCGCATAAGGAACCAACAAAAAAGCGGCCGCTTTGGATTGTTTGTAAAAAAGAAAGATCGTGTAAAACAAAAAGAACAACAGACAGATCAGAACGACCAAAGCTCCTACGGGGGATTTTGCGCCGAAAAAAACGGGCGACCAAGCCAGATTAAGCAAGAATTGCACGGAAAAAATCAGGATCGCTTTTGCTTTTTCCGCCCCCGGTTCCTTGCGGGCAATAAAGAATAAAGAAACGGCCATCATTGTATATAACACCGGCCAGACGATCATAAAGGCCTGATCGGGCGGCGTAAAAAGCGGCTTTGCCAGCGAGTTGTACCAATCCGTATTTTTCATAACCCGATTATTTGTTATTTTTGCGATCAGATCCATATATCTCTTGAGCTATCGCTTTTACGTTTTCAACAATGAAAAGCGTTGATTTCTTCCTTATTCCCTTTTATTTTCAAGTCAGCCAGACAAGCAAAGGAAAAAAAGAAATGAGTGCAAAGACAAAAATCATTATCGACACGGATCCGGGCATTGATGACGCGATTGCCTTGTTTATGGCGATGGCGGATCCGAATTTGGACATTGTCGGTATAACGGCGGTCAACGGGAATGTCGGCGTTGACAAAGCCGAGTACAACATTCGCCGTTTGTGTGATTTTGCATGGCATACGGACATTCCCGTTTACAAAGGTTGCGACAGACCGTTAAAACGAACGATTCTGAACGCCGAATGGGTGCACGGAACGGACGGGCTGGCGGGATTGGATTTCGGAACGCCGAGTTATAAAGGCGAAGAGGAAAACGCCGTTGACTTTATTATAAAGACTTTGATGAAGTCTCCGGAAAAAGAAGTCAGTCTGATTGCGATCGGTCCTTTAACGAATATTGCGACCGTCTTTTTAAAAGAGCCCAAAACCGTTTCCAGAATCCGTGAACTGATTATCATGGGCGGCGCTTTTTGCGAAGACGGCCCCCGCGGCAACACGACGCCTTACGCCGAATTTAATATGTTGGCGGATCCTCACGCGGCCGAAATCGTTTTTAATATGGCCGAACGCGTCACCGTCATTCCGATGGAAGTCGGCATGCAGGCTGTCGCGGACAAAGCTTTTGTTGAAAAGATGCGCGATTTAAAGACGCGTTGTGCCACGATCAGCGCGGATCTGTTGGACGCAACGGCAAAAGCTCTTTCGGCTCATTTGGCAAAACTGTCCAAAGACGGCATTGCGCCCGAAACGGGAACGTCTTTATACGACCCGTGCGCGATCGGCTGTCTGATCCGTCCGGCTTTGTTTTCCGGCAGATACGGAACGGTTCAGGTCAATACGGATTCCGACAGTGAAAAATTCGGCATGACCACTTTTGAAGAAGGATCAAAACGCAATTGTCTGGTCACGCACAAAGTGGACAGAGAACCCTTTAAAGAAATGTTGCTGTCTTATTTAGCCGCTTTGCCATGACTTTTTTGCCTTGTCGTCTGTCCGTTGCCCCGATGATGGATTGGACGGACAGGCATTTTCGTTATTTTATCCGCCGGTTGTCAAAGTCCGTTCAGCTGTACAGCGAAATGATCACGGCGTCCGCCGTTGTGTTCGGAGATGATGAAAAACTTTTATCTTTTGATCCGCAAGAACACAATCTGATTTTGCAGTTGGGCGGGTCGGATCCGGAACTCTTGGCAAAGGCCTGTCAGAAAGCCCAAGCGTTCGACTATGACGGCCTTAACCTGAACGCCGGTTGCCCGTCCGAACGGGTATCTTCCGGCAGTTTCGGAGCCTCTTTGCGCAAAGATCCGCAGCTGATCGCCGATTGCTTAAGCGCGATGCGGGAAAACTCGAAAGTGCCCGTTTCACTAAAGACCAGAATCGCTTTGGAGGAAATGACTCCCGACAGTGACGGGTTCGAAGATTTGTGCCGCTGTGCCGAACTGGCTCAGAAAACAGGGTGTCGGGAAATCATCGTTCACGCGCGCAAAGCGAAATTAAAAGGCTTGACGCCAAAGCAAAACAGAGAACGCCCCGCTTTAAATTACGATCTGGTTTATCGTTTCAAACAAACTTTTCCGGATCTGATCGTTTCAATCAACGGCAACATTGATTCTTTGGACGCGGCCTTAAAGCACTTAAACCATGTTGACGGCGCAATGATCGGACGAGCCGCTTACGGCAATCCCTATTTGTTGGCGCAAGCGGATCAGAAAATTTTCAACGCCTCAACACCTATTGTCACGCGCGTTCAAGCCGTTCGGGAAATGATGCCTTATTTAGAAAAAAATATGATTGAAGGTCTGCGTCCGCACATCATCATGAAGCATTGGCTCAATTTGTTTAAAGGCTGTCCCGGCGCGGTTTTGTGGCGCAGAACGTTAACGCAAATAATGTTTTTAGAAAACTGTAACTTTAAAAGTGTTGCAGAATCTCTTAATAAAGTTATATCCTCTTTTGAAAACTAACTATCGGGGATTGCGGTCATGAGCGATACAACTCTTCTTGTTCTATCGGGACTTTTAGGCTATTTGCTGGGATCCGTTCCGTTCGGAATCGTCTTTACCCGTCTGGCGGGATTGGGCGATATCCGCAAAATCGGATCGGGCAACATCGGCGCGACAAACGTTTTAAGAACCGGACGCAAAGACCTGGCTTTGTTAACGTTGCTGTTTGATTCGGGAAAAGCCGCTCTGGCCGCCGGCATCGCTTATTACTGCGTGCCCGAAGAAGGCATCAGCGATACGGCCGGTTTAATCGCGGGAACGGCGGGCGTTCTGGGACACAACTTTCCGATCTGGCTGAAGTTCAAAGGCGGAAAAGGGGTCGCTTCAACATTGGGAATGCTGTTGGCAACCTGTTGGCAGGTCGGTTTATTGTCCTGCGTCACATGGCTGGTCATGGCTTTAACTTTCCGTTACTCTTCGTTGTCCGCACTGACGGCTTTAATTCTGGCACCGGTCTACGCTTACTTTCTGGCAACGCCCGAGTACGTTTATTTTTATGCTTTTCTGGCTTTATTGTCCGTTATCAGACATCGCGGGAACATTTACCGCCTGATCCACGGAGAGGAAAGCAAAATCAAATTTAAGAAAAAAGCGGAATAATCCCGTGAATTTTGATGAAAAAATAAACCGCTTACGTTTATTCCGATCCGAAAATGTCGGAGCCGTCACGTTTCGCGTTTTAACGCAACATTTTAAAACGGCGCAGGAAGCTTTGGCGTCTTTGCCGGAAAAAGCGCGCAAAGGCGGCTTGAAAAAACCTTTAAGAATTTGCTCAAAAGCCGAAGCCGAAAAAGAATTTGAAGACGTTGCCAAAATCGGAGCGGAGCTTCTGTTCCTAGACGAAGCCGATTATCCCGAACAGTTGTCGTTTTTGACGGACGCGCCTCCCGTTTTAAGCGTTTTGGGAAATAAAGCTTTATTAAAAAAACCGCACATCGCGATCGTCGGCACCAGAAACGCTTCGGTCAACGGCAGGAATATCGCCCGCCACTTTGCCGTTGATCTGGTCAAAGCGGGCTACAGTGTTGTTTCCGGCATGGCGTTGGGCATTGACGCCGCCGCGCATGACGGTGCTTTATATGCCGCCAACGATAACGCCTCGACAACGGCCGTTTTGGGAACGGGCATTAACGTTGCTTATCCCGAACAAAACCGCAGAATCTATAACGCGATTTGCCAAAAAGGCGTTCTTGTTTCCGAATATCCGTTCGCAACAAAACCGCAACCGTCCAATTTTCCGCAAAGAAACCGCATTATTTCAGGATTGTCTTTGGGATTGGTCGTCATTGAAGCGGCCTTGCGTTCGGGATCTTTGATTACGGCAAACAAAGCTTTGGAACAGGGCAAAGACGTTTTTGCCGTTCCCGCATCGCCTCTGGATCCCAGAGCGGCCGGCGTCAATCACTTGATTAAAAACGGCGCTCCTTTGGTCGAATCGGCGCAAGACATTATCGATCATCTCAGCGTAACGCCGTCTTTTTCATTCAGTGAAACAAAAGAAAGCCGGCAAAACCTGCAACAATCGGAACAACCAATTTATGAACCTTCCGATCAGGAAAGGACGGATATTTTGTCTTTATTGGACGGTTCTCCGGCTGAAATAGATGCGCT
>CALXTY010000104.1 GCA_944391535.1 uncultured Alphaproteobacteria bacterium | reverse complement strand
CCTGCAAGCCTTGTCTCAGGCGGATTTTTCTTTGTTGACAGATGAAGCCGAAATCGCTTTAATCCGCCAGTTGGCCGAATTCCCGCGTCAAATCGAAATTGCCGCGGCGGCGCATGAACCGCACAGAATCGCTTATTACTTAAACGATACGGCGGCTGCTTTCCACGGTTTGTGGAATAAAGGACGGGATAATACCGAACTGCGTTTTCTGGAACAGGAAAAACCGGAGTTGTCGTTAGCCCGTCTGGCATTGGTTGAAGCAACGGCAACGGTTATTCAATCAGGATTGGACGTGTTCGGTGTCATTCCCGCAGAGGAGATGTAAATGGAACAACCGCAGGATACGGATATATCGCAAGAAGATATTCTTTCTTCCTTTCGGGAAGAACGTTTGGAACAGCGTAGAAAAAGACCCGCTATTTTAATCGGCGTGTCAATCGGTGTCGTTCTTGCGATCGGAGTTGGTTGGTTGACTTTCGGTAAATACGTATCGGTGTATTACGGGGCGGACAGCGGAGAGTTGCCGGTTATTCGTGCGGATTCTTCGGTGGACGGCATGAAACCTGAAACCCCCGGCGGTATGGAAGTTCCCAATCGTGACAAGTTGGTGTATGAACGTTTGCGTCAAAGCGATTCAGAACTGCCTGTGGAGCGTTTGCTTCCTGCGGTTGAAAAACCTGTCAAACCTCAAGAAACGAATGTCGAAAAGCGGGAGGATCCGATCGGCGAATTGGCGGCAAACATCATTGCCGAAGAAATCGTTCCCGCGGCGGCCGTTGTTTATGAAGAAGACGGAACGCCGGTTGAAGTGATGTTTAAAGAAACACCGGTTTCGGAAAAGAAACCTGTGATTGAAGAAAAGAAACCTGTTGAAAAAACGGCCGAAAAGCCGGTTGAAAAAAAATCGGTTGAACCGGTGAAACAGGAAATCTCGTATGCGGTTCAGTTGGTTTCCACGCGTTCCGAAAGCGCGGCGGAAAGCGAATGGAAAAGGCTGTCCAAAAAGTTTAAAGACATCATTGCCGATCAACCGTATTCTATATCAAAGACCGTTGTGTCAAGCGGGACGTTTTACCGTTTGCGTGTCGGTCAATTTAACAAGCACGAAGAGGCAAAAGCCTTGTGCGAAAAGTTGAAACAGAAAAAACAGGAGTGTTTCGTTGTCAAATGAATATCCATCAGCCGTGATTTTCGGCTGTTCAGGTTTGGCTCTGACCGATGAAGAAAAAGAGTTTTTTGAACGCGTCAATCCTTTAGGATTTATTTTGTTTTCACGCAATATCGCAACGCCGGAGCAATTAAAGACGTTGGTACAGTCTTTGCGAGAAACGGTGGATCGCGAAGATGCTCCTGTCTTGATAGATCAGGAAGGCGGGCGCGTATCTCGCTTAAAATCAACGTATTGGCAAAAGTATCCGCCTGTACAGATTTTTGGCGATATGTATGAAAAAGGAGCCTTGGCGGCTTTAAAAGCGGCGCATGGGACATCGCGTTTGATGGGGCGTGATTTGCGCGAATTGGGGATCAATGTCGACTGCGCGCCTGTTTTGGATGTCCCTGTCGAAGGATCCAACGATCAGATTTTAGGCGACAGAACGTTTGCGCGCAATCCGCATACGGTCGGCGCTTTGGGCGCGGCAATCTGTGAAGGATTGTTGGAAGAAGGCGTCCTGCCGGTCGTTAAGCATATGCCCGGACACGGTCGTGCCCGTGTGGACAGTCATTTTGAATTGCCGGAAGTGAAAGCCGATCTGGAAACGTTGAAAAAAACGGACTTTAAGCCCTTTAAATATCTGGCTTCCGCTCCTTGGGGCATGACGGCGCATGTGCTGTATTCCGAAATTGACGCGCATAAACCGGCTTCGTTGTCCGAAAAAATCATTCAGGACATCATTCGTGATGAAATCGGCTTTAAAGGGTTCCTGATCTGTGATGATTTGTCGATGAAAGCGTTGTCCGGAACTTTGTCCGATCTGACAACCGAAGCGTTGGCGGCAGGCTGTGATGCCGTTTTGCATTGTAACGGCAACATGGACGAAATGGATATTATCGCGTCTTCGGTCGAACCGTTGTCAGCCAGAGCGATGGAACGCTTTATCAGAGGACAGGAAATGCGCCAAAGAGCTCTTGATCACGCGCCGGCATTTGATTACGAAACCACCAGAGCATGGTTGTTGGAAAAAATGGCCTGATCTTTATGAGTGCGCTTGATACGGTTTTATCTTGGCTTGAATGGGGAATCCCTGTCGTTCTGGCTATCGTATTGCATGAAATCGCGCACGGGTGCGTTGCTTTTTATTGCGGAGATACGACCGCAAGAAACGGCGGTCGGTTGTCTTTAAATCCGTTACGTCATGTCGATCTCGTGGGGACGATCATTTTCCCGCTGTTGTTGATTTTATCCAAAACGCCTTTCGTCTTCGGTTGGGCAAAGCCTGTCCCCGTTGATTTCAGGCGCTTGAAAAATCCTAAAAAAGACATGGTCTGGGTCGCTTTGGCGGGACCGTTGATGAATTTCTTTTTGGCGTTCGCCTCTTTTGCCTTACTCAGTATTTGCCAAAATGTTTTCAATATTATGCCGTCCGTTTTTGTTCTGAACCTTTTATTGAATATGATCGTCTTTAACTTTTCGATCATGCTCTTTAACCTGATTCCGATCTTACCGATGGACGGCGGCAGAATTGTGACCGGCTTATTGCCGTTGCCTTGGGCGATACGGTTTGCAAAAACGGAACGCTACGGTTTCGGAATTATCGCTTTATTGTTGATTTTCTTGCCGATCTTAGGCAATCATATAGGGCGGGATTTTGATTTTATCTCGCGTTTTCTGGCGTTCAGCGTTCAAAAGCTGTTTGTTTATTTTGCCGGATTTTTCGGTCTGACGCAAAGAGAGGGAATTATGAGTATCGGTTTTTTCCAGTTATTGGTTATTTTATTGATTATTTTGGTGTTGTTCGGACGCGGTAAGTTGCCGGCTTTGGCCGAAGATCTGGGAAAAAGCGTCAGCTCTTTTAAAAAAGGGTTGAGCGAAGATAAGGAAAGCGAAACCGAAAAAAAGACGGAAGAAACCGATCAGACAAAGGGCGAATAATCGGTGTTCGGGATCAGTTCGGCAGAGTTTGCCGTTATTCTGATGATTGCTTTATTGGTGGTCGGCCCTAAGCAGATGCCGGGGGTCTTAAGGACGTTCGGACGGGCGTACAGGAAGTTAAACCATTTTGTTAAAAACGCCTCGCAAGTTATTGATGATACGTTATATGATGCCGACAGGATAGCTGAAAAAGCGGAAAAATACCTGCTTGACGATCAACAAAAACAGCCCTCTCAACAAAAGGAAAAACCGGTCGATGACAAGTGAATTTTTACCGCCCGATCTTTCCGATCAACAACAGGACGACAATCCCGAAAAAATGATGACGTGGGTCGGACATCTGTCCGAATTGCGCTCCCGTTTGTTAAAAACGGTGCTGTTCTTTATGTTGGTGTTTTGTGTGCTTTATCCTTTTGCCGATCGGGTGCTGGACGTGTTGATGTTGCCTTTGGCAAAGGCGATGGAAAAAACGGGCGGATCGCATCGCGTGATTTTTACCGGCTTGGCCGAAGGCTTTATCACGCATTTGAAGCTGTCCGCATTTGCGGCGGCTTTGCTGACTTTCCCGTTTATGGCTTTTCAGATCTGGCGGTTTGTTTCCCCGGGGCTTTATGAAAACGAAAGAAAGTTTGTGCGGCCGATCTTTTTCGCTTCGCCCGTCTTGTTCGTTCTGGGCGGTGTTTTCGTCTTTTTCGTTTTAACACCGATCGCTTTTAAGTTCCTGCTGTCTTTTCAACAGTTAACCAGTTCGGAAAACGTGTTGCCGGTCGTCCTCGAAGCCAGATTGAGCGAGTATCTGTCCTTTTTGATGACGTTGATCTTGGCGTTCGGGCTGAGCTTTCAGTTGCCGATCGTGTTGGTCGTTTTGGGACATCTGAGAATTATAAAAGCTCAAAATTTAAAGGATTTCCGCCGTTACGCAATCGTTTTGATCTTTGTCGCGGCCGCCGTTTTAACGCCGCCCGATGTCGTCAGTCAGTTCGCGTTGGCCTTGCCGTTGTTGTTTTTGTACGAAAGCGCGGTTTGGTATATTCAAGCCCTTGAAAAGAAAACGGATCGGGACTATAAGTAATAAACTTTTTTTGCTTTAGGAGTCATCATGTACGACATTAAATGGATCAGGGAAAATCCCGAATTGTTTGATAAAGGCTTGGAACGCCGCGGTATGCAGCCGCGTTCGACCGAAGTTTTGGAACTCGATAAGAAATATCGCGCGGCTCAGACGGATTTGCAGGAAATGCAGTCTCGCCGCAACGATTTGTCCCGTCAGGTTGCCGAAGTGAAAAAATCGGGCGGTGATGCCGATGTCCTGATGCATGAAGTCGGCGCTTTAAAGCGCAGTATGGCCGATGCCGAAGAAGATGTGCGCGTTTTATGCGAACAAATCGACAGCATTTTGGAAACGTTGCCCAATAATCCCGCCGATGATATTCCGGACGGTCTCGATGATTCGACAAACCGCGAAATCCGCAGATGGGGCGAACCAAGAAAATTCGACTTCAAGCCGTTGGAACATGATGAAATCGGTGCCAAACTGGGCATGATGGATTTCGATCAGGCGGCTAAGGTTTCCGGTGCCCGTTTCGTGTATTTGTTGGGCGATCTGGCGCGTCTGGAACGTGCCTTGGCGCAGTATATGCTTGATTTGCACCGCGAAAAACACGGCTATACGGAAATGGAAGTGCCTTTGATGGTCAACAGCGGTGCCGTTTACGGAACGGCTCAATTGCCGAAGTTCGCCGAAGATCTTTATCGCACAACGGACGATTACTGGCTGATCCCGACGGCGGAAGTCAGCTTGACAAACTTTGTCGCCGGCAAGTCTTTGGACGAAGATACTTTGCCGTTGCGTCTGACGGCTTTGACGCCGTGTTTCCGTTCCGAAGCCGGAGCGGCGGGAAAAGATACGCGCGGCATGATCCGTCAGCATCAGTTCTATAAGGTCGAAATGGTCGCGATTACAACGCCCGAAAAATCCTGGGAAGAACACGAACATATGACAAATTGCGCCGAAGACGTGTTAAAAGGTCTGAATCTGCCGTATCGCGTGATGTGTTTGTCCGCCGGAGATATGGGATTTTCTTCGCGCAAAACGCACGATCTGGAAGTCTGGATGCCCGGTCAAAATAAATACCGTGAAATTTCCAGCGTTTCCAACTGTTGGGATTTCCAAGCCCGCCGTATGGACGCCCGTTGCAAAAACAAGGCTCAAAAAGGAACGCGTTTCGTTCACACTTTGAACGGTTCCGGTGTCGCGGTCGGTCGTGCCATGATCGCCGTCATGGAAAACTATCAGCAGGCGGACGGATCCGTCTTGATCCCCGAAGTTTTGCAGAAATATATGGGCGGCCAAACGGTTATCGCCGCAAAGAAATAATTTGATTGAGGCGAGGGCGGCTTGAAACAGGACAGAATTCTGATTTGCAACGATGACGGTATCAATGCGGAGGGGATTCATGTGCTGGAAGAAGCCGCCCGGCGTTTGTCTGACGATGTCTGGGTCGTTGCTCCCGCTTTTGAACAAAGCGGAAAGGGACATTCTTTTACGGCAAAAGGAAATTTAACCGCCGTTAAAATTGACGATCGTCATTTCACGGTTGACGGTACGCCGACCGATTGCATTCTTTTTGCGTGTAATGTCTTGTTGAAAAATCACAAACCCGATTTTGTTTTCTCAGGCGTTAATCACGGGTCAAATCTCGGCTTCGATGTGCTTTATTCCGGTACGACGGGGGTGGCCATCGAAGGAACGTTACAGGGCATTAAATCTTTTGCGTTCAGTCTGTACGGTGCGAAACAAGGGTCTGCCTATTGGTCGATGATTCCGGAAGTGTTGCCGAAGGTGGTCGAAAAAACAAAGGCGTTTGAATGGCCGGCTCATACCTTTTTGAATGTTAATTTCCCCGAACGGGCGGCGGATCAGATCAAAGGGGTGAAAGTGACCTCGTTCAGTTCCCGTAAAATCGGCGATCAAATTCAAATCCTTGATCAAACGGATCGGCAAATGATATTTAAAATCGGTTATGACAGAAGCGGACAAATTGAAACGGATTCCGATACCTATGCCGTTGAACACGGATTTATTTCCGTTACTCCCGTTAATATCGATATGACGGCGTATGATGCTCTGTCTGCTCTGCCTTTTTAATTCTTGAGATATGTTCCGCTTTTTTATATAATTTTCTCCGGTTCTGAAAACGGAGAGTTTTTTATGACTAAATCTTCTTTATCCGACGCAATAGAAACACCTTCTGAAAAGGATTTATCTCAAAAGCTGGATACAGCTTTTGAACGCTTAAGTCAAACGGCTGCGGGGCGTGAAACGTTGTCGTATCTAAAAGATTTGGGGTACTCTGTCGTTTTTGAACCGTCTCTGGCCAGCGTAAACGGCATGGGGTGCAGGGGGCTGTGCATGTGGAACAAAAAAGTGATCGCATTAAATCCTCATCTCGCCTCAGAATAAATTCCCTCTATCGTTGTTCATGAAACTCAGCACGCCATTCAGGGCAATATCTATCCGGAAGGAATGGATATTACTGATGTGCAAATGGCTGACATGTTTAAATATCGCCGTTCAATCGAAGCGGACGCTTGTGCGCATCAGGCCGCGTACGCCTATGAAATCAACGCCGCCGGCGGAAAAGAGGAAATGCCGGGAGTTTATGGATCTCTGTTAACGGTTTACAGTGCCGTCATGGATCAGACAAAGGACAAAAAGCGGGCGATGAACGCCGCTTTTAAAGAATGGTACAATGTTGAATCAAGCATGGATTTTTATGACAAATATTATACGAACGCCATTTGTGAT
>CALXTY010000103.1 GCA_944391535.1 uncultured Alphaproteobacteria bacterium | reverse complement strand
CGTCCATTTGTTCAGCCAGAATATCCAGCATTTGTCCGCCAATCATACCGTTCATACCGGCCGCTTTGGACAATTCGGCGATCAACTGGCAACGAATGACGGGTTCAAACAAACATTCATCGGCGGCGATCACACCAAAAGCTCTGGTCAACAATCCGTCGCCGGCCAAAATCGCCGTCGCTTCGTCAAACTGTTTATGACAAGTCGGTTGACCGCGGCGCATATCGTCATTATCCATCGCCGGCAAATCGTCATGAATCAAAGAATAACAATGAACCATTTCCAAAGCGACGGCGACACGCAAAGCCAGTTCCTTTTCGACACCAAACAAAGACGCCGACTGCATAACCAAAAAAGGACGCAAGCATTTTCCGCCGGCCAACACGGAATAACGCATCGCCTCTATAACGCGACGTTCAGGCGTATTGGGCAACGGTAACAATCTGTCAAGTTCTGCAGCGACTTCTGCGGCGGTTTCTTTAATGGCGGCGGATAAATTAGGCATCGGCTTACTCCATTGTAACGGTTGTATATCCAACGGCCTCTGCGTTTAAAGAAGCCGTAATCTGATCTATTTTAGAACGAGCCGCCGACAATTTTTTTTCACAATGTCTGCGTAACAACATCCCGCGTTCATAAAAATCGACAGCCTCGTCAAGCTTGACTTTTCCGTTTTCCAATTGACGGACGATTTCTTCCAAAGCGTTCAAAGCCTCTTCGAAGCTCATTTGTTCAATTGTTTGTGCGGTCTGTTTTTCGTCCATTCTTTTTTCCTTTAAACTTTAAAGAAAACTTTCTTTAATTTTAATCACTAATACGGCTTTAAGGTCAAAGACTTTTTTAAACTTTTGTCTGAATATCTTTTCGCCCTTGCAAAGCCTTCGCAAAAACGTCTTGCGGTTTTACGCCTTTTTTCCACAGGCGACGTTGTTTATACAGTTCTTTCCACATATGCTTGGAATCCGGCCAACGTTTATGCACCCACAACCACTGAGCCGGATCGTCTTTGATCCAACTTTCCAACACATGGTTGGCTTTTTCCATAAAACGTCGGATATCTTCTTCATTATTGCCCGTTTTTTCGATTCTTAAAGGTTCTTCGGCCGTCAATCTGAAATAAGCGCCTTTCAACCGTTGGGAACGCACGGGCAAAGCCGGATAGTCGTGCTTTAAAACCAACGAAGCCAAAGACGGAGTTGTCATCACCGGATAACCGAAAAAATCAACAGGGATTCCTTCGTTCATTTTTTGGTCAATCAACAAAGCGAAATGACCGTTTTTACGCATCAAATCGACAATTTGCCTAAAACCGCCCATTCCTTTCGGCACGAGAATGCCGGGAATTTTTTGACGAAAGAAACGGAACAGCCATTCAACGTAAGGATTATTAGCCGACCGATAAATCCGATGCAACGGCATTCCCAGTTTATTGCCGACAATTGACGACACTTCCCAATTACCGATATGAGCCGAAAACAGTATCCCCGCCCGCCCGTCATCGCGCAAAGCTTCACAGCGTTCGAAATTGACGAATTCGATGCGGTTCCGATAGTTGACGGACAACTGACGCAAATGAGGATATTCGACAAACGTGCGTACCAGATTATCCCACATTCCGACGACGATGGCGTCAATTTCCGCCGGTGTTTTTTCGGGAAAAGCTTTCATCAGATTATAGCGAGCCACCCACGAAACACGCAACCGCGGACCGATATGACGTCCTAAAAATCCGCCGACCGCGGATGCCCAATCCAAAGGCATCAAACGAAAAACCGAACAAAAAACGACCGTTCCCAATAATTCCAAAGGATAGCGGGTACATAAGTTGATCACCCGTTTAGCACGTCTTTTTAAAGATCTGGATCTGGACACGATGACAACCGATTATTTCTTATGCAAAGCCGACAACAAAGCGCACATCGTATCCGGAGTATCCCAGACCATATACGCTTCCACCACTTGAATATGCGGCGAAAAACGCGGAGCGATACGGACGGCGTCTTTAGCCGTCGTCACCAAAACGGCGTCAAGTTTGTCTGCTCTGGCGATCAAGTCGGTCAAATCTTCGTCCTTATACGGATAATGATCCGAAAAAGCCTGAGTTTCAACAACATCGCAGCCATAGTCCCTCAACATATCAAAGAACTTGTCCGGATATCCGATTCCGGCGAAAGCCAATACTTTTTTACCGCTCAGCTGAGCGATTTTCGCCACGTCTTGTTCGATATGCGTTGCAATAAAAGGCAACGACATCAACCGTTTTTCGACCCATTCCTTAACTGCGGCCTTATCTTTTCCGACAACGATGAACGCGTCCGCGCGCTGCAAACCGTCTTCGACAGGTTCGCGCAAAGGCCCTGCCGGAAAAACCTTGCCGTTCCCGAAACCGTAACGTCCGTCAAAAACGGCAAAAGACAAATCCTTTACCAGTTGCGGATTTTGGAAACCGTCGTCCATAATAATGACCTCCGCACCGATCTTTTCGGCCGTTTTCGCCCCGCGCGCCCGATCGGCGTCAACGATTGTCGGCGCGACACGAGCCAAAATCAACGCTTCGTCTCCTGTTTCTTGAGCCGTATGCTTATCCAAATCGACCAGAACGTTGCATATGCCGCCGCCGTAACCGCGCGTTAAAAAAACAGGACGCCTACCGTTCATTTTGAAATACTCGGCGATCGATATGGCCAACGGTGTTTTTCCGACCCCGCCCATAACCAAGTTTCCGACACAAACAACTGGTATTTTAGAACGATACGCTTTTGTTTTTTTTAATTTCCGACGCAATCCCCATGCGTATATTTTCCCGAACGGAGACAGCAACGTTGCTAAAAAAGTATTTTCTTTTTGCCAGAATTTCGGAGCTTTTAACGGCATAACTCCCCTCTAAAATCAATCTGCCAAATATTCAGCCAATTGCGGCATCAAACGATCCAGAACATTCGATTCCGCCGTCGCAAAAGATTCTGCATTCTTTTGTTTTTTATCAAGCAGTTTCTGATCCGTCAACAGATCCGTTAAAGCCAGAGCCAATTCGGATTCATTTTCTGCGACAAATAAAGCGTCAGCCTCTTTGGCTCTTTTGACGATTTCCCTGAAATTCATCATATACTGCCCGCATAAAACGGCTTTTCCCAATCTGGCGGGTTCTATTATATTTTGGCCGCCGAACGGAATCATCGACCCGCCCACGAAAGCGGCTTCGCCCAATCGATAGAACAAGCCCATTTCTCCGATTGTATCCGCCAAATAAATATCCGTTTTCGGTTGAATGTCCTCTTTACGTGAACGACGAGCCACGTTCAGTCCCGCTTTTTTGAATATTTCTTCAATTTCATCGGCTCTGTTCGGATGACGCGGCGCGACAATGGTCAACACATTCGGTATTTTTTCTTTTAAAGCTTTATGCACATTGACGATCACGCCGTCTTCTCCGGCGTGCGTGCTTCCCGCCGTCCAACAAGGTCTTTTCCCGATCTGTTCCTGCATACGCTTTAATTCTTCGGCGTCAACCGGCAACGGCGCGGAAGCAAACTTGATATTGCCGACACACGCCGTATTTTTGGCTCCGATCGCTTTTAACCTGTCGGCGTCTTCTTGTGTCTGACCGAAAGATTTAACGAACATATCCTGAATTTGCGCGCTAAAACGCGGCATTTTCTTCCAACGTTTAAAAGATCTGTCGGATACGCGGCCGTTGACCAGAACCAACGGAATATTGCGTTTGGAAATAACGGACAGGATATTCGGCCAAAATTCGGATTCCAACCACAAAACCAGATCCGGCTTCCAATAATCGACAAAGCGCGTCACCTGAGCCATACAATCGATGGGAATATACTGATGAAACGCTTTTTCCGGCAAACGCTTTGCCATTAGCTGAGCCGAAGTCACCGTTCCGGAAGTCACCAGAATATTCACATCGGGATAGAGTTCCTGAATTTTATTGATCAAAGGAAGCATCGAAAGCGTTTCTCCGACACTGGCGCCGTGCAACCAGACCAACTTTCCTTCGGGGCGCGGTTTGGAAGCGTATCCCATACGTTCGCCGAAACGGTTTAAATCTTCTTTGCCGCGAGACTTGCGCACGGCAAGATAAGCAGCAATCAACGGATATCCGACATACGTTGCCGCCCGATAAAGAGAGACCGACATTAAATTCATTCTTGAGTTCCTTCCATGCGCAGAGAGATCCGACCTTTTAAATTCACCCGTCGGTCGGCTTCCTCGGTTAAATCAATCAATCTGTTTTCCAAAATCACACGCCACTTTTCCACGCCTTCCGCATCGAGATCGGCCGGAATATGGATCGGTTCGCTGAATAAAAGAATCCCCGTATTAAATAAAGAAGGTAATAAAAACCTATCCCATGTTTTTAATATTTTTCCTTTTTTAACGGAATAAGCGGACAACACAATCGGCTTTTGAGATTTCTTTGCCAACGCGATCAGCCCTGTCGTCATTTTATATCCGGGCTTTCTGCCGTCCGGAGACAAAGCCACGACATTCCCCGGCTGATTCAACGTTCTGATGATTTCCAAAGCGGCAACCGCTCCGCCGCGTTTGGACGAACCGTTAATCGTCGTCAATCCCAACCAATCCATCGCCGAAGCCATAATCCGTCCGTCGCGATGCAAAGAGATCAAAACGGAAACTTTTTTTTGCAGACTTTTATCCAACACCAAAAACATATCGGACATGGAACGCCCGTGCCAAAACGTAATAAAATAAGAAAAATCGCCGTTAATATATTCATCTCGCAACCCGTCTATAGACCAGCTTGATGTTTTATATACCAGCCAAACGTAACAATACAGCAATCGACCGATCAGCGTTTGAATAAACGCATTTTTACCGATTCCTTTAAATATCCGTCTTTTTTTTCGCATTCTTTTATCGCTTCGGGTTGATAAACAGATTACTTTTTTAACTTACTATTTTTTTATTAACAAGAGATAATCAAAAATATTATTTTCATTTTGACTTTGTCTTATTCCCTTTTAAACTATATTCATTCAAAAAAAGGGAAAAAAAATGATCCGTAAGATATTTATCTGCCTTTTGTGTTGTTCTGTTTTATCCTTATCCGCTTGTTTGAAAAAGGAAAAAAAACAAACTGAAGAAAATGTTAATATCACTCAGCCTCAACAACCTTCCAAAGTGTTGGATTATCTTTCTTTATCGGCTCATTTTCTAATCAATCAGCAGCAACCGGACGGTTTTTTTAAATACGAATATGATTTCATCACCGGTAATTACACTTACTGGGATAACATCATTCATCAGACCCGAGCCGGTTATACGCTGATTCAGTATTATATCTTTTTAATCCGCAACAATATTGATTCGCAACTGGCGTCCATTGTTTTATCTTCGACAATCAAAGCGTTGAAAGGATATGCCGCCTCTTCGGTCAATCAAAAAAATTTTCCCGGAAAGCTGGTTTCTTTCTATTATAATAAAAGCGGAATCTCCACGCCTGACACACAAAAAATTTCAGCCGACCACCGGATCCAACGATTGGAAGCGGAAATCGCCGCAACGGCTTTCGCCTTGATGACGGAAATCTCTTATTGGAGCTCCACCAGCGACAATTCCTTTGTCAAAGAACGCGAAGAATGGCGAAAAGCTTTGATTTATCATACACAACAAGCTTTAAAAATCCCGTCACAAAAAAATCCGTTTATGCCCATCATCTGGCAGGCTTTTGCCATATATACTCAAATCAACCCCTCTGATAAGGAAATTGAAGCTCTTTTACCTCAGATTGACGCATATTTTATGAGTTTGCCCAGATATATGAATGATGTTGAAGATTACACATGGGATATGATTGCAGCAAATCAACGTTTCCAAACAACGAAACAAATCTCTTTTGTCAACTTTGCCGCTCGCCAAACAACCCGTATTTTAAAAGATATGTATACTCAACATGACACAGCGATCAACAGCTGTTCTCTTTCCCTCGGATTGGTGGAAGCTTCATTGATTCTGACGGGGCGAACCGGAGATTACGCCAGAATTGAACAAACGGCTTTGGGACGCAGTCAGTTGGAATATTACAGTTCTTTAAAATACACGATTCTACCCAATCAAACTTGGATTACATTAGGTCCCGGCAGAACCCTTCATTCTCAGGATTTCAAACGTTTTGCCGGCGCATCGGTCTTCGGTATGCATATGCCCAGAACAAATATCGGCTTGATTGAATTATGTCTGTTGACCGGTATGCGTTTCTCAAATGAAGATATCAAAGAGCTAAAACAAAAAACGGACAAAGAATAATCTTCGTCCGTTGTCATAACTTAAGCCTGATCCGGCTTCGAACCATCCGGTTTTTCCGGCTTTTTTAGAACCGGACGCTTAACCAGTTTTGTCGCCGGCTTCGGATTTGGTTTTACTTCTTCAAATTCGGCGTCCTGAATGTTTTCATTGTCTTCTTGCAATTCAGAATCAACAATCTTCAACGCATCATCGACGACACGGATTTTAACGACAGAATTATCCTTAACGTTTCCTTCCAAAATCGCCATCGCCAACTGATTTTCCAATTCGCGCTGGATTAAGCGCTTCAACGGTCTGGCACCGTACATCGGTTCATAGCCCGTGTCCGCCAACCATGTTAAAGCCTTTTCATCGAGATCCAACTTGATATGACGTTCGGACAAACGGTTATCCAGACGAGCCAACTGAATTTGAACGATCCCCTGCATATCCAGACGGCTCAAGCGACGGAACAACAGGATTTCATCCAAACGGTTCAAAAATTCGGGTTTAAACGCGCCGTGAACGATTTCCATGACGGCGGGACGGACTTTTTCGATATCCTCCCCGTCCGGTTGCGCCGCCAGAATTTGAGCCCCTAAATTCGATGTCAGAATAATCAGCGTATTTTTAAAATCAACCGTATGCCCCTGTCCGTCCGTCAAGCGTCCGTCATCTAAAACCTGCAATAAGACATTAAAGACATCGGGATGCGCTTTCTCCA
>CALXTY010000102.1 GCA_944391535.1 uncultured Alphaproteobacteria bacterium | reverse complement strand
CACGCACGGGCGATGCGCCTCATGCGGGAAAGAAACGGCGAACATACCGGCGTTTATTTGGGTAAAATCGGCATTTCCGTCATATTTTGCGATATCTTTTTCCGGATCATAAGGTATGGTTTGCGTCACACCTTTTAACGGCGCGTATCCTATTTTTTCACGCCCCGAGTAAATATACTGAATGTCGGCATAAATGCGATGCGCCTCTAAAGCCGTTTTTTCCAAAGGACGCGCTTCATATTCCTGAACGACGTAATAAATGTTGTCGCCGTCGATTTCATGACGTTGGCCATCGGACAGAAAATCATTTTTTTCCAAAAAATCAAAAGCTTTTTTGAATTTTTCGTTCAGTCCCTTATATAAGTAACAAAATTCCATTTTATCAATGATCATGGTTAACACCCGACAAACAATTTCACAAAAAAACTTTATTTGGTAAAGAAAATATTAGAAATCTTTTTTTATGTTTTGTCAATTGCACGACCACACTATATACTGTTGGGAACAACTCTTACAGAGACTGTCATGAAATACATTTTTCTGATTTTACTTTTTAGTGTTTTGGGGACGACCGGATCTTACGGCGCGCCGAAAATAAAAACAAATTCGACGACGGTTCGAACGGAAACGGAAAAGAAAAAAAACGAGGCGGATTTTAAAGCGGCCGAAAACCAGCTTTACCGACAAAAATACGAAATCGCCCTTCCCGAATTAACTCGTTTATGCAATAGCGATTATCTTCGCGCCTGCTCTTTACTGGGTTTTGGTTATTATTCCGGACGTTACGGGATCAAGCAGAACACGCAAACAGGGATCGGTTGGTATGAAAAGTGCGCCGAGAAAGAAAAGAACTTTTTTTGTCATAAGGAACTGGGGCGAATTTACTATCGTCTGGGCGATTACGACAACGCATTAAAATATTATCTTAAAGGAGCCAGAGGGAATGATCCGGAAGCGCAATACTGGTTGGGGAAATTATATATGGAAGGGAAAGGGCTTCACACGGATTATGAAAAATCCCTGTATTGGATGCGCAAAGCGGCTCACGCCAGAAAAAAGCCCAGCAAAGCGGCTCGTTGCGCTTTAGTCGAGATGTCTTATTTTGGCATCGGTATGCGCCGCAGTATGAAAGACACGAAATACTGGTTAAAATTATGTGATAACGCTTTGATACGCTCTTTAATGTCTTTTTACGGTCATGGAACGGTAAAAAACAAAGAAAAAGCCAAAGAAATTTTAATTCAAGCCGATTTAAAAGAAACCTTGGCCGATTGGAATGATTTAAACGGTCAGTCCCGTCCTTCCGTCGGCAAGGAAACGGTAAGGGATTTGTTAATTCCGGAAGATTGCTTTAAAAACAAACTCCCTTTGGGAACGGGTCGCAAGAATCCTCAAATAGCGACCTATGCGGTTAAAATTTTTGATCCGGACTTTTATCGGACTTTCGACGTTCACGACGGTTATGTTGAAAAGGCAGGAATCGGGGATCAAACCATTGAAGCTTGCGGGATAACTTTTTATACGACACTGGAACACAAACGCTTGTTCAACAAAGCCTTAAAGAACAAAGACGTCATCAAAATCAGCCGTTATAAAAATGCTTGTCTGGGCGCGGAGATGACCGGCATTTGCGATTTAAATTTGTCTTGGCGGGAAAAAGAAACAGAGGAAGATTCATGAAAAAGGCATTCTTATTTCTTTTTTTCTTTTTTTATTGTCACGAAGCATTGGCCGCATATCTTTATTCTTATATCCCCAAGACATCTTCTCCGACAATTTACAATTTTCTGTATCGTAAGAGGGAAAAATGTCAAACTGGCGAGAAATATGATTATCCCAAGCAAATCGGCGTATGCGCTTCATGTCCTGAAGATACGGCGTACCTGATTGACGAAGTCAGAAACAAAGCCTTTTGTTTTAAATGTCCGACCGGCACATTGCTGGTCAAACGCAACGGTTACCCGATGTGCTTAAGCGAGTATCCCGTCATAAACGGAAAAGCTCAAAAACCAAACGGAGACAAAATTTCTTCGGAATCTTTAGAACGCATGGCCATGCAATTAAGTGCCGATTATAAAACAAGTCTGCCGATCGCCCCTCAGGATAAAGAAAAAACATACCACAACAAAGAACCCTTAAAAAATGTCTGCCCTTCTTCTTATCCTGATGATGAATCCGCTCAAAAACAAATCGACATGTGCCGCAGATTAGTCAGCCAGAATGATTTTCTTTGCCCTTATGTTGAAAAAAACGCCGAAGGAAAATGGATTTGCCGTGCCTGTCCGAAGAACGCTCCTTATAAAAACAAACAAGGCGGGTGCTTTAATTGCCCGTACGGAGAGGAAATGACGGCTTTGGAAGACGGGACTTTGGTTTGCGCTTCGCAAGCCCCTAAAAAAAAGAAGAAAAAACGTTAATGACGCGCCAGATCAGCGATCATGCCGTGAAGCGTCCGGACGTCTTGAGAAGTCAAGTCCGCCCGCATAAAAATATTGCGTAAATTCCGCATCATTCGAGGATGTTTTTCAGCGGATTTAAAATAGCCGGCACGTTCCAACTCTTGTTCCAGATGAGCGAACAAATGTTCCGTTTCAGCCTTATTTGCCGGTTCCGTATGCGGCATGGACAGCATCATATCCGGCGTTGTATCGGACAATCTGAAAATTTCATATCCGACCAACAAAACGGCCTGAGCCAAATTAAGGGAAGAATGATTCGGATTTAAAGGAATATTGACAATTGTGTCCGCATAAGCCAGATCATCATTTTCCAACCCCGTTCTTTCCGGACCGAACAGGACGCCGCACTTGACACCGTTTTGCTGATACGCGCAAATTTCCTTTGCCATACCCTGCCCCGTAAAGACAGGTTTGATCATATCGCGCGGCCGCCCGGTGGTTGCATAAACTTTTTGCAGATCGGCGACGGCGTCGTCTATATTTTTAAAAACTTTTGCCTGACGCAAGATGTCACCCGCCCCCGAAGAAGCGGCGACGGCTCGATCACACAAATGATCTTCATCAGGGTCGACCAGACGCATATCGAAAATGCCACAATTCATCATCGCCCGCGCCGCCGTTCCGACATTTTCGGCCAGTTGCGGACGAACTAGCACAAAGGCCGGCACCATATCTGAAGAAAAGGTCATTTTCTTGCTCTGCCTCTTCTGTTTTTTTGTGCAGAAGCCGGAGTCATCATCTTTTTTTGGTTTTCCAGAATATCTTTAAAGCTGATTCCCAAAGTGGTTTCGGCACCTTTAATCGCTGAACGGCGTTGTTGAGCGATATCTTCCTTATCTTCGACTTCGGCGGGCGGTATTTTTTCAAAAGCTTCATTCATTAACCGGGACGCCATTTCAGGATTTTTTTTAATTTTTTCTTCCAGATCTTCAGGCAAAGCAATTCCTTGCCTGCGCATTGCCTCTATCGACAACAATGCTTGCTGCGTCGTCATAAAGTCAAAACTTTGTTCCGCCCCGTATAACGTCTGGGCAGAAGCCGCATCCATACCGTCGGGGACGGCTTCGAGTTCGAGAAAATCTTCAATCGTCAGGGTGCCTATATCCTGAATTTGTTGACCGGCTCGGACAGATTCTTTTTCCAGTTCCGCTTTTTTTTCACGAGCATTTGATATCCTTGCAGCCGCTTCGGAAATGCTTTCGGCAAACGCAAAAGAAGACATTGCATTCAACAAAAAAACAATAAGAACCATTTTAAACACAGTCATCATTCAATCTCCCGGACAGACAAAGGATTTTTTTAATATACCTTAAAACCTTAAAATTAGCGACAGGAATCTGTTAATCGGACAGATATAATCTCTTGCGTATATTTTGATGGAATGAAAAAAAAATTATTATAAAGTTTTACGGAGAAATCTCATGGCAAAAATTTTATCTTCAAAAACACATTTTTTTCTCATTTTCATTTTTTTTGCGCTTTCGGGTTTTCTATTTGCCTTCATCACGGAAACATACTGGGGAAAAATACAGTATGAAAACAGACCATTGAGCTTGCCTTTTTCCTCCGCTTTTTTTTATTCGTTTTGCCTGATTGCCTACTTGATGCAAGGCTGTGCCGTGTATTTTATTTTTCAACATTCAAAAAAGCTGCTTTATGACATATCCTTGATTTTTTTCTGGACGCAATTCTTTTTAGGTCTTTTATGGCTGGGGCTGTTTTTTCATCTGCAATACTACGGCACGGCATTTTTCGATTTAATCGCCACTTTCCTTTTGCTGATTTTTACGTTTTCCTCATTTCGCGGTGTAGATTTAAAAGCAGCCTACATGTTATTCCCTTACGGTTTTCTTTTGCTGTTCATGGGATTGATGAACATCTGGTTTTTTCTGGTTTGACCTGCCGATCAATTGATGTCGGCAAAAAACTATTGACTTAAAGTCAACTTTAATTGTTATTTTAAAAAAAACTTTTAAAGGATTTCGCGTATGACTTCAGATTGCTTTACCGACTTGGGGTTTGCCAAACTGGACATCAGTCGCAAAGACAGAACGGGAATGAATGAAACCGTTTTTTGTTCCGGAAAGACAAAAGAACAATTGTGTGAAATTTTAAACGCCTTTCACCGGCAAGACAAATCCGTGTTGGGAACGAAATGCAGTATGGAACAATTTGAATATGTCAAAAAAGAAATCCCCGACATTCGATATGACCCTGTTTCAAAACTTTTGTTTTTAACGACGACCGATACGCCGTTGTTAAACGGAACCGTCGCCGTTTGCACAGGAGGAACCGCGGATTTACCCGTTGCCGAAGAAGCCGCTTTGACAGCCGATTTTTTCGGAGCGACGGTTGAGCGTTATTTTGACATAGGGATTGCAGGAATTCATCGTTTGTTTGCGCGATTGGACGAGATTCGCAAAGCAGACGTAATTATCAGCGTTGCCGGAATGGAGGGGGCTCTTCCCGGCGTCATTGCCGGTTTGGTTGACACGCCGGTCATAGCCGTACCGACATCCGTGGGATATGGTTCATCTTTCGGAGGATTATCGGCTTTATTAACCATGCTGAATTCTTGTGCTGAAGGCATCAGTGTTGTTAATATTGACAATGGCTTTGGCGCGGGTGTTCTGGCGTGTAAAATCATCAGACTGATTGAAAGGAAAGCAAAATGAAGCCCGTTTTGTATTTAGAAGGCTCTTGCGGCATCAGCGGAGATATGACGGTGGCCGCTTTATTGGATCTGGGAGCTGACAGAAAAAAGCTTGAAAACGTTTTGCGAAGCCTGCCCGTCAAAGAATTTGATTACGAAATCACAATGCGACAGTCTTACGGCATTCAGGGCTGTGATTTTAACGTTGTTTTACATGATATTCATCGCGATAACGAACATCATCACGAACACCGTCATCTTTCGGACATAGAGGCGATTATTGAACAAGCGGAGATGACTCGGAACGCCAAAGATCTTTCAAAAAAGATCTTTTCAATTGTGGCGCACGCCGAAAGCAAAGCGCACGGTTGTTCGATACAAGATGTCCATTTTCATGAAGTCGGCGCGATTGATTCTATTGTGGATATTATTTCTGCGTCAGTTTTGATTGACGATTTAGGGATTACGGATTGTATTGTTTCCGGCCTTAACGAAGGATCCGGATTTGTGCGTTGCCAGCACGGAGATCTGCCCGTTCCCGTTCCTGCCGTATTAAATATCGCTCAAGAATACGCAATTGCGTTGCGCCCTTCCCGTGTTACCGGAGAAATGGTCACACCGACCGGCATAGCCATAGCGGCTGCGTTACGGACACGATCTTCTTTGCCCGATCAATATAAAATTTTAAAAACCGGCATCGGTTTGGGAAAACGTGATTTCGGTCGTGCGAACTTATTAAGAGCGATAATCATTGAAGAAAAAACGAACGACGATCAAATTTATGTTATTGAATGCAATATCGACGATGCGACGGGAGAAGAACTAAGCTTTGCCATGGAAAAGCTTTTTGAAGCCGGCGCCAAAGACGTCCACTTTATTCCCTGCGTCATGAAAAAAAACCGTCCCGCCTACATCTTGCGGATCATTACGGATCAAGCCAAAATTCCTTTAATGGAAAAAACCGTTTTCAGCCATACGTCAACGATCGGACTTAGAAAACACCCCGTTGAACGGACTTGCATGACCAGAACCATGATGAAAACATCCGTTCATCAGACAGAAATTGACGTCAAAAAATGTTGTTATGAGGATATCGTCCGCTATTATCCCGAATATGACAGTGTAAAAGTCGCCGCAAAAAAAACAGGAGTTTCTTTACGCGAACTTTATGAACGAGCCGCTTTGTCCGCCAAAGAAAAAGATGAACACGTTTAACCGGTTGAAAGATTTTTTGCGTCCCTTCCGTTCCCAAGGTGTTGCCTTAGCCTTTTCGGGAGGCATCGACAGTACGTTGCTGTTGGCGGCTTTGAACGAATTAAATCAAGAAAAGCCTTTTCCCAAAGCGGCTTTTTATGTTCAATCCGTTTTTCAAAACAAAACCGAAAGCGAACTTGTCCATTCTTTATGTTCCGCTTATCACACGGAATTGGTTGTTCTTCAAACCGATCCGCTTTCTTTACCGGCAATAAAAAACAACAGAACCGATCGTTGCTATTGGTGCAAAAAAAATTTTTTCACCCTTTTACTGAAAGAAGCTTCAAAGAAAAATTTAAAAACCATCATTGACGGCACAAACGCGGACGATTTGAAAACTTATCGTCCGGGATTGAAAGCGTTACAAGAACTCAAGATTCTATCCCCCTTATCAGAACTTGGCATTTCGAAAAAACAAATTCGAGAAACGGCAATAACACTGCGACTGCAAAACGCGACAAAACCTTCAACACCCTGTCTGGCAACTCGATTTGAATATAATACGGAATTGAGTGACGATAAAATTTCAATGGTGGAACGCGGAGAGGCTTTTTTAAGAATTAAACCACACCAGAAGAATACAGTACACAGAACCATTACTTCGCCGTCAAGCAGGCTTTTAC
>CALXTY010000101.1 GCA_944391535.1 uncultured Alphaproteobacteria bacterium | reverse complement strand
TTTCTTGCCCATGACCAAATGAGGGCAGTTGCGACATTGCCGCATCGTTTCACCGGCTTTTTCAAAAACGGCTTTCATTTCAACGTTTTTCAACAAAGCGCGATATCTTTCTTCGTGCGCTTTTTCAATCGCGGCAACCGCACGGAACTGAGCCGCCAACTGTACAAAGCCTTCTTCTTCGGCTTCTTTGGCAAAAGTCGCATACATATCGGTCCATTCATAATTTTCACCTTCGGCGGCGTGCAACAGATTTTGAGCCGTATCACCTAATTCGCCCAAAGCTTTGAACCACAACTTTGCGTGTTCTTTTTCATTTTCAGCAGTTTTTGTAAACAAAGCCGCAATCTGTTCATAGCCTTCTTTTTTGGCGACACTGGCAAAGTATGTATATTTGTTACGTGCCTGAGATTCGCCCGCAAAAGCCGTCATCAGATTTTTTTCGGTTTTTGTTCCTTTTAATTCCATAATTTTTCTCCTGTTATTTAGAGTTAGAAAAAAAGTTTAGAGTAATTTTAAACTATATCCGAATAAATGCAATTCTTTTTTACAAAATCCCGTTTTGCGGTATGCAACATCTGATTTTATCGTTATGAAGGCTTTCAATGGCAACGTCTACGCCATATAATGTTCGAATTAAATCAGACGTTATTATTTCTTTGGGCTTTCCGTCCGCTCGAATTTTTTGTTTGCTCAAAGCCAAAACGCGGTCGGCATACAAAAAGACGTGATCGGGGGAGTGAGTGGAAAATAAGATCGTATATCCCTGATCGGCCAAAAAACGCATTTGTTTCAAAACCCGCAGACTGTTGCCGTAATCCAAATTAGCGGTCGGTTCGTCCATAATCAGGACGTTTGCTTTTTGTGCCAAAGCTCGCGCGATTAAGACGAGTTGTCGTTCACCGCCGCTGATACGTTTGTAATCTCTGTTTTTCAGAAAAGTAATATTTAGTTTTTCCAAAGCCTGTAACGTGATTTTCGTTTGTTCTTCGGAAGGGACTCTGAATCCTTTCAGTCGAGCGGTTGTTCCCATCAGAACCATATCGAACACGCTGAAATTAAAAGCGGTGTCGTGAGATTGCGGGATATACGCCGCGAGCGAAGCCAACTGTTGAGCGGGCAAATTCTTCGTTTCGATGTCATTGATCGTTATTTTGCCGTCATAATCGGTCAGCAATCCCAGCACGCATTTAAACAAAGTGCTTTTTCCGACGCCGTTTGCGCCCAAAATTGCGGTCAAAGTTCCTTGCGGCAGATGAAAAGAAATATCGTCTAAAATCGCACGATCATTATAAGAAAAAGACAAATGTTCCACGTTCAGTGTCACGCGACATCTCCTTTTGCCGTAATCAGGTATAAAAAGAACGGTGCTCCGATAAAAGCGGTCAAAACACCGATCGGGATTTCCGAAGACAGCATATTTCTGGCAACGTCATCGACCAACGGCAGAAAAGCGGCACCTATCAGCATGGAAGCAGGCATCAAATATCTGTAGTTATTTCCGACCAAGCGTCTGGCCATATGCGGGACGACCAGTCCCACCCAACCGATAATGCCGCTGATGGAAACGGCGGCGGCCGTGATCAGTGAAGCGCAAAAGACGATGATCAGTCGCATTCTTTTTGCATTCACGCCCAAAGCCCACGCTTCTTCGTCTCCCAAAGTCAGGACGTTGATTTTCCAACGCAACAAAAATAAAGGCAACAAGCCGATAAACATAACGAAAAAAGAAAAGATCAAGGTCACTTGTCCGGATCCGGCGAGACTGCCCATTAACCAATATGTAATTGCGGGCAACTGATCAGTCGGATCGGCGACCAGTTTGATTAAAGAGGTTGAGGCCGTAAACAAAGAACCGACAACAATGCCCGACAAGATTAATCCCAATATTTGACGTCCTTGCGTTCTTTGACTGATCAGCCAAGCGGTGCCGGTACACAGCAGACTGAAAAAGAAGGCGCACGCGATCACGACAAAGCCGTCCGCGCCGAACAACAAAGCCAGCGCGGCTCCGAACGCGGCGCCCGAAGAAGCGCCCAGGATATCGGGTGAAGCCATCGGGTTTTGGAAAACGCCCTGATAAGCGGCGCCGGCGGCCGACAAAGCGCAACCGACCAGACAACCGGTCAAAACACGCGGCGCGCGTATATTCAAAAACACCGTTTGCGCTTGTTCCGACCAAAACGGATCAACGGAAAAGATTTTTGATGTTAAGATGCCGAAAATTTCTTTTAAAGAAAGCGGATAACGACCAATGAGAAAAGAGCCAAGGATCACCGCGAGCGTCAAGACGGTCAGAAAGAATATTTTTTGGAAGGGTGTGCAGCGATTATTCAACGTCATGGTGTTTTCCGAAGATGTATATTAGAACTATACGTTCAAACGACAAAAAATCAAGAATGCAGATCAACAAAGATTGAATAAAAAAAACAAAAAGATTATATTGCGCCCGTTGATTATCGGGAGGAAAAAAATGACGGATCGGATTGAAAAAGCGGTCGAACTGCGAAACACCAAAGGATATAACTGCGCTCAGGCTGTTTTATGCGCTTACGCCGACTTATACGGTCTGGACGAAAAGACCGCGTATAAAATCGCCGAAGGTTTCGGTTCGGGCATGGGTGGTATGGGCGATACCTGCGGCGCCGTTACGGCGGCTTTTATGCTGTTAGGGTTAAAGAATTCTTCCGGTATTGTCGGCGACAAATCCACCAGACCCGATACGTATAAGAAGATTCGTCAAACGGCTCAAGCCTTTAAGGAAAAGGGCGGTTCAACCGTCTGTCGGGAATTGAAAGGAGAAGGCGGACACCCCGTCTGTCCGTGCCCCGATTGCATCAGAACGGCGGCGGAAATTTTTGAAAGAATGGCGGGAATATCAGAATAATCAAGAAAGAAACAAAATTCAATCAATCGATTGACTTTTTGATCGAAAGTCTATATAGTCGCTTTCATCTTTTGATATGGGTGACTGATGATTAAAGATTCAAAAAAACGGTTGTTTGAAACGGCGCGTCATTTGTTTGCCTCAAAAGGATATCAGGCAACCTCCACACGAGATATCGCTGAAAAAGCCAAAGTCAATATTTCCGCAATTACATATTATTTTGACGGAAAGTTAGGATTGTACAGAGCCATTCTGGCTGATATCGCGTGCCGAGTAAAAAAAGAGCTTGAAGGCAAAACAAAAAACGCGATCCAGCTGTTGACAGATCAGGAAATGTCGGCCGAACAGGCGGAAAACCTGCTCTACGAATTGATATCGGATTTATGTTCTTTGTTATGTTCTCAACGATTGCCGAATGAGGACGCCGTCATCTTTTTACACGAATATTCCGTTCCCGGAGAAGCTTTCGATACGTTGTATCAAGAATTGATCTGCCCTGTGTATAAGCTTTTTTCCGCTTTGATCTCCAAAGCGACAAACGGTCGTTTGTCCGATGAAGACGCGGCCTTATATACTTTTCAACTGTTTGCGCAAATGTTCGTTTTCAAATCCAGAAAACAAACCATTTTGCAACATTTGAAATGGACAGAATACGGAGAACAGGAAATTCAAAAAATCATCCGTATGGTTCTGGATCATACGCGAACCATTTTAACTTTGTACAAAACAAACTCTGAAACAGGATAAAAATGTCAAAACTATCTTTAAAACATTTACCCGTTGCCGCTTTAATGGCCGGTTTTCTTTTTTCTCAAAACGCGAACGCCGCCGGCTTTCAGTTGACCGACTTTTCCATGACCGGTCTGGGGCGTTCTTACGCTGGGGCGGGCATTGTCGGCGACGATTATTCCGCCATCGCTTTCAACCCCGCCGGAATGGCTCTGAAAGGATCTGGCGCACAGGCCGGAGCCGCTTTGATCTGGCAACACGGCGATGTCAAAGGACACGCTGAAAAAGCAGGTGTGGGCGTAGTTTCCGGCAAAAAAGACGTCAGCATTCCTGTCGGTGTCCCTAATTTGTTTGCGCAATACAAAGTTTCCGATTCCGTTAATTTCGGATTGGGGGTTTATGCGCCGTTCGGTCTGGAAACAAAATATGACGGCGATTGGTTCGGATCGGACTTGGGGGTGCATTCGGCTCTGGAAGTTATTGATATCGCTCCGTCCCTTTCTTATCGCATCAACAATCAGTGGAGCGTCGGCGCGTCTTTGATCGCCCGCTATGGTCATGTCAAAATGACAAATACCTCTGCTATGGGATTCAGCGATTTTGATATTGACGGATGGGGTTGGTACGGCCGTTTCGGCGTGATGTACGAAGCGTCCGAAAATACTCGTTTTGGCGTTGCTTATCAAACGCAGTCAACCGAAGTCGAACATACTCTGAAAGGGGATCATACAATTTTAGGCAGAGATTGGATCGGTGGTACCGTGACGGGATTGCCCGAACATTGGTTGTTATCAGGGTATCATAAACACGGGAAGTTCGGTTATTCCGCTTCGGTTCGTTATAATCGCTGGGAACACTTTAACGATTTTACGTTAACGTCTTCCAGTCCTTTGGGATATCATACCTCTAAATACAACTGGCAAAACACGTGGACTGTCGCTTTAGGCGTTGATTGGTATTACAACGATGTCTGGACGTTCCGCGCCGGTGTCGCTTTCGACGAATCTCCGGTTCGCAGCGCGGCGTTACGTACCGTCCGCATTCCCGATAACGATCGTTATTGGATGTCTTTGGGCTTTACGTATAAAGTCAATGAAAACGTGAAAATCGATGTCGGATACGCTCACCTGTATCTGCCGACGTACAAAGCCAGAAACGGATATGGGAAAAACGGCGTATCGGGTATTACTGAAACCGGACTTGACGTTAAATACGATGTCAATGCGGAAGTGTTGGGCGTACAGTTCCAATATGATTTCTAAAAATTTAAAAGCGGGGGCATCCCCGCTTTTTTATTATTCACGTCACGACAGGATCAATGCGCGTCCGCCCAGTTGTCCGCGATACCGACTTCGGCGATCAGGGGAACGGACAAAGACACAACGTTTTCCATAACGTCCTTAACGACTTTTGCCGTTGCTTGCGCTTCTTCTTCGGGCATTTCCAAGATCAGTTCGTCATGCACTTGCAATAACAGCTTGGCGGATAAATTCTCTTTTTGCAACGCGGGATTTAAACGGAGCATCGCCTTTTTAATAATATCGGCGGCACCGCCTTGTATCGGCGCGTTAATGGCTGCCCGTTGCGCGAACTGACGGCGGGCGGCGTTTTTGTCGTTGATGCTGCCGACGGCACATTTGCGTCCGAACGGTGTTAAAACGTATCCGTTGGCTTTAGCAAAATAGACGGTTTCTTCCATATAAGAACGAATTTCCGGATAACGATCGAAATAAGCATCAATATAATTTTGCGCTTCTTTACGATCGATTCCCAACTGACGCGCCAGACCGAAAGCGGAAATGCCGTAAATAATGCCGAAGTTAATCGCTTTGGCGCGGCGGCGCACCATCGGATCCATTCCTTCAACGGGAATGCCGAACACTTGAGAAGCTGTTGCGGCGTGAATGTCTATGCCGTGTTCAAAGGCTTCCTTCAACCCTTTGACATCGGCGACGTGCGCCATGAGACGCAATTCGATTTGGGAATAGTCCGCCGACAACAGTTTTTTGCCCGATTCCGCGATAAAAGCGCGGCGAATGGCTCGCCCTTCCTCTTGTCGGATCGGAATGTTTTGCAGGTTCGGATCGTTTGAAGACAATCGTCCCGTTGACGCTACGGTTTGCATAAACGTTGTATGCACCCGTTTGGTTTTCGGATTAATCTGATTTTGCAACGCATCGGTATAAGTGCTTTTCAGTTTTGAGAACAGGCGATATTCCAGAATATCCTGAGCGATCGAGAAACCGTCTTGCGCCAATTCTTCCAAAACGGCCGCGTCCGTTCCCCAAGATCCCGTTTTGGTGTTTTTGACGCCCTTGGGCAGGTTGAGTTTTTCAAATAAAACCTTTCCCAATTGCAGCGGAGAATTCAGATTGAATTCTTCTCCGGCTTGCGCATGTATTTTCTTTTCCAAAGCCGACAGCTTTTCCGAAAACTCCGCGCTGAGTTTTTTGAGTTCGTTCTCACAAACCTTAATGCCGTCGTTTTCCATATGATACAAAACGGACACGCTCGGACGGTCAAGCGTTTCATATAAAGTCACCAACTTTTCGTTTTCAAGCCGCTTCTTAAAATAATGATACAGCCGTAAAGTAATGTCGGCGTCTTCGGCGGCGTAATCCAAAGCCTGATCCAAATCGACTTTGTCAAACGTGATTTTAGCCCGCCCCGTTCCGCACACATCACGATATTTGATCGTTTGGTGATCCAAAAACAACGCCGCCAAATCGTCCATATTATGCAAATGAGAAGTCCCGTCCAAATCATACGACAACACCATCGTGTCTTCAATCGGGTACAGATCCAACTTTCCGTATTCGCTTGTCAAGACGTGCCAGTCAAACTTGATATTGTGTCCGATCTTTAACACGCCCTTATTTTCCAAGACGGGTTTTAACAAAGCCAACGCTTCTTTGACGGGGATTTGTTTTAATTGTTGATTTTCGTCTTGGTTGCCGAACAAATCCGTTTGCGGATTTTTTAACGTATGACGCAACGGGACGTAAAAAGATTTTCCTTCTTCGTAACAAAAAGAAAAGCCCACCATTTCCGCCTGCATCGCCGATAAAGAATCCGTTTCCGTGTCTATGGCAAAGAATCCTTTTTCTTCAACGATTTTTAATTGCCTTTTCAATTCTTCGACGTCTTGGATCAAATGATAATCTTTTTTGACTTTCGGCGGGACGGGCAAAGAAACCGATTGTTTTTTTTCTTCGGTGTTTTCCAGCCAAGCCGGCAATTTGGAAATCAGACTTTTAAAGCCCATTTCTTGAAAGAAAGCTTCCATCTTTTCGATTTGAGGTGTTTTTAACGCGAAGTCTTCCAGCTTTTTTTCTACGGGCGCGAAAGCGTCCAAAGTCACCAATTTTTTTGATATCCGCGCCAGATCCGAATCCTGAGTCAGGATTTCACGGCGCTTGTTTTGCTTAACGGAAGAAAGGTTGTTCAATAAATTTTCCAGACTGCCGTATTCGTTAATCAGAGCGGCCGCCGTTTTAATTCCTATGCCGCGCAC
>CALXTY010000100.1 GCA_944391535.1 uncultured Alphaproteobacteria bacterium | reverse complement strand
ATTGAAAGATTTTATTCCAGAACGGGAAGTCGGGATTTTTGAAATTTTGCCATAGAATGAAAGCCCAGAAACCGTTGGTGATCACATATCCCGCCAAACCGCCGAGCATCAGTAAGCCGATAAACGCTTTCGGTTTTTTCAAAGCCCCGTAAAGCAGGATTAAAGTCAATCCTGTTGAAACGCAGTAAATCGCGGCGGTCAGCTTCAAACCGGCAGAGGCACCCAGAAGCAGGCCGGCGATCAGGTGGGATTTGTTTTGCTCCGGATTTTTCAAAAGTAAATAAAGAGCCGCTAAAATAAAAACGGCGATCGTGATTTCGTGTGTCGAAGTGCCGATTTGAAACCAAGTGGAAACACCTGTCGCCGCGATCATCAGACAAGCGAAACAACAACATTTTCCTTTGAGCGTTTTAAAATCGAAAAACAAAAGGGATATTTTAAATAAAACGAACATCATCGCGCCGAACGGCAACCCTGTCACAAAGCAGTAAGCGGCGGTATTATTTTTAAAATAATCGTTTAACAGATATAAGACGGCATCCAATAACGGATTATAATAAGTGGCGACCGAGGCGGGCGCGACATCCGTTGTCAACCGGTCGTTGATAAAAGCGAAACCGTTGTAGTGATGGTAGAGTAAAAAATCATAGCTCAGTTCATATTGCAGACAAGCGGAGATCAATCCGCCGGCGCTTAAAAAAAGAACGAATAAGAGGAGTTGGGACAATAATCGCTTTTTTTGCATCAGGATTTTTTTATCTTCTTGAAAAACAGCAAGCAGTTTATCTAAATAAGAAAAGAGATTCAACTTTAATCAGGGGCGCTTTTTCGTGAACAACACAGTACCGCTGTATCAGAAATTGACATCGACGGAGCCGGCGGAATTCAAGCTGGTATCTGCATTCGAACCGGCCGGAGACCAACCGGAAGCCATACAATCGTTGATCAACGGACTAAAAGCCGGAGAACGCGATCAGGTTTTGTTGGGCGTGACGGGATCGGGCAAAACGTTTACGATGGCGCAGATTATCAAAGAAATGAAGCGACCGGCTTTGATTTTGGCGCCGAATAAGATTTTGGCGGCTCAGCTGTACGGGGAAATGAAATCGTTTTTTCCCGAAAACGCGGTGGAATATTTTGTGTCTTATTATGATTACTATCAGCCGGAAGCCTATATCCCGCGCACGGATACCTATATTGAAAAAGATTCGGCCATAAATGAGCAAATCGACCGTATGCGTCACGGGGCGACGCGGCATATTCTGGAACGCCGCGACGTTGTGATTGTTGCTTCGGTATCATGCATTTACGGTTTGGGCAGCGTGGAATCTTATTCGTCGATGGCTTTCAGCGTGCAGGCGGGGCAGTCGTATGATATTCGTGACATCGCGCGTCAGCTGGTCGATCTGCAGTATCAGCGTAACGATCTGGCGTTTACGCGCGGCACTTTTCGTTTAAAGGGCGACGTGTTGGATATTTTCCCGTCGCACTATGAAGATTTGGCGTGGCGATTGTCTTTTTTCGGAGACGAACTGGAATCCGTTTCGGAATTTGATCCGTTGACGGGCGAAAAGAAATTGGAATTAAAAGAAATTACGGTTTATCCCGCCAGTCACTATGTGACGCCTCGTCCGGCTTTGTCGCAGGCGATGAAGACGATCCGCGAAGAATTGAAAGAACGATTGTATTACTATACGTCTGAAAACAAACCGTTGGAGGCGGAACGTATAGAGCAAAGGACGCGTTTCGATCTTGAAATGCTCGAAGCGACGGGGCATTGCAAAGGCATTGAAAACTATTCGCGTCATTTGACGGGTCGAGCCGCCGGAGAACCGCCGCCGACTTTGTTCGAGTATCTGCCCAAAGACGCGATTTTGTTTGTTGACGAAAGCCACGTTTCCGTTCCTCAGTTGGGCGGCATGTACCGAGGCGACTATAATCGCAAAAGCACGTTGGCGACATACGGTTTCCGTCTGCCCAGCTGTGTTGACAACCGGCCTTTGAAATTCGAGGAATGGGATCAAATGCGTCCGCAGACGATTTTCGTGTCGGCGACTCCCGGGCCGTGGGAATTGTCTCAGACACAAGGGGAGTTCGTCGAACAGATCATTCGTCCGACCGGCTTGTTGGATCCTTTGTGCGAAGTGCGTCCGGTTGCTTCTCAAGTTGATGATTTGCTGGCTGAATGTCGTCTTTGCGCCGAAAAGGGGCTGCGTGTTCTTGTGACGACATTAACTAAAAAAATGGCCGAAGATCTGACGGATTACTTGGCGGAAAACGGCGTGAAAGTGCGGTATATGCACTCTGACATCGATACGTTGGAACGTATTGAAATCGTTCGGGATTTGCGACTGGGCGTTTTTGACGTTCTGGTCGGGATCAACTTGTTGCGCGAAGGGTTGGATATTCCCGAATGCGCATTGGTGGCGATATTGGATGCCGACAAGGAAGGCTTCTTGCGTTCGGATCGGTCTTTGATTCAAACGATCGGCCGCGCGGCGCGTAATGCCGAAGGGCGGGTTATTCTGTATGCCGACAGAATAACCGATTCCATGAAGCGGGCTTTGGATGAAACGGCGCGCCGTCGTGAAAAACAGCAAAAATTCAACTTGGAACACGGGATTACACCACGAACGATCAAACGCGATGTTGCCGATATTTTGCAGGAATTATGTGATAAAGAAGGTGTCGACGAGCTGCCTGAAGGAAAAGAAAAAGATCTGTTGGTCAACGAAAAGAAATTAAAGGACTCGATTGCCAAATTAACGCGCCAGATGCGCAAAGCGGCGGAAGATCTTGAATTTGAACAAGCGGCAAAGATCCGTGACGAGATCAAGCGGTTGGAACAAAAGGCGATGCGTTTTTAGCGCAACGGGAACAAAGAATTGAAATCGACGCCTTTATAACGTTTTTTAACCGGTTTCGGCATCGTTTGAGCTGTCGCCAACAGTCCTCTGGAACGCAACGTCCATTCCATGTTTTGCATTTTTTCACGATATTCCGGATGATCGCCGATAATAACGGAAAACCAGTAGTAAGAATTGATCGGATTATATAAAGGCATCAATTCGTCTTGATAGAAAAAGGCCAATTGTTCCTGAGCGGCTCTTTGTCCGGATTGAGCCGCCAACGTCAGCCATTTCTGAGCGGCGTAACTGTTTTTAACGCCGGTCAATCCGTATAAATAAATCATACCGACCATATATTGCGCGTCCATGTCGCCGTTTTCAGCCGGTTGCGCAAGATAGTTTAAAGCTTGGGGATAGTTTGCCGTATTAAAAGCTTCAATGCCTTTTTCAACATCGGTGTAGCCGGCGAATTTTGGTTCAAAGAAATTTGGTACGAAAGCGCAAGCGGACAAGGACAATAAAAGAGGGAAAATCAAAAAAGAAAAACGTTTCATGGTCATCTTCCTGATCTTTGGCGCAAAAGCATTGTTTGTAACGCGGAAAGCGGCTTTTTTTCAGAGGCACGGTTTTGAACGGGAATGTTGTCCAACTGCACGTTGACTTCAAAAATACGTTTCAGGATACTTCTGTCTTCTTTGGTGCGTTTTCTTAATTCCCGCCATAAATTGTCTTTGTCGTCCTGTGACATATAGGTCGTATCCAACAATACGGCGACAGGTTCTTTTTTACCGTTCAATTTGTTCGGATGATCTTTATCCAATTGATCCAAGATTGTTTCGGCATTGCTGGCGGGATTAAATTCCCATTGATCCCCGGGTTTAGCAGAAAGCGGCGTTTTTACATCGAAAGGATGTCCTTCGCCGTCAAAGAAATCGACATAAGGAGAATCCGAACGCGAAACGGGACCTTTGACCGAATTGGACATGTCGGCTTCGGCGATGGCCATGGCTTCGCGGATAATTTTGCCGATTTTATTGCCGTGATGGGCGGGATCGTTTGTCAAATCGTTAAAATTCGGATAATTCCGGTAACGCGCCGGAACATCGTCGATTGTTCTGATTTCCGCTTGACGGCTTTGCTGTCCGCCGGCGGCGCTGACGCGGGAAGGTTCGGGTAAATCCTGCATAAAATCACCTCTGATATGAATTTTTTTTATTTTGCTCTAAAAACAGAGGGATGTCCAGTGATCTCGCAAAGAAGATGATTCTGAAATCTTGATTGTCGCGCGTAAATCTCTTACTTTCTATAATCGGAAAGGGGAAAAAATGTTTTCTTTACCACCGCAGGCAAGTCCGGAAGAATTATTGTCCATGGTTCGACCGTTATATCCAAATGGGATATTTCCTTTGGGATCGGGTTGGCGGATAGTATTCTATATTTTAAGTGGTTTTGTTTTGGCGGGTTTCCTTTTTTATAACAGTCCGCGCATGAAACGGCGCAGAGAAGCGTTTTATGTTTATGATGAATTGCGGCGCTGTTATTTTGACAACGCGGACATTTCGGCGTTGTCCGCGGGGCTGTCGGTATTGATGCGTCGTGTGGCGATGCATCGATTCGGTCGGGAAAAGACGGCGGATCTGCAGGGAACGTCATGGACGGCGTTTTTGAATCAGACGGGGGCGGACTTGGACGAAACGGACAGGCAGTTGTTGGAAAATCAGGCTTACGCGCCGTCTTTGCGTGAAAATGATTTAAAACGCGGCAGACATTTGCTGACAAGCGTTCGGAAATGGTTGGAGAAAAATTTATGACCGGTTTTGTTTATCCGTTAATGTTTTTTTTATTACCGCTTCCTTTACTTATGCGGTCGATATTGCCGCGGGCGAACGACAGAAACGAAGACGCTCTGAAAGTTCCTTTTTTTGAGGACGTTCATCATTTAACGCCGTCGCGAGTCCGATCCGTTTTTTCGGGAATGCGTTTTCGCCGTATAATGGCTTGGTTGATTTGGGTTTTGCTGGTTGCGTCCGCGGCCGGCCCTCAATGGGTGGGGCAACCTTCGAAAGTGCCTTCCGAAGGTCGGAATCTGATGATGGTTTTGGATATTTCGGGATCAATGGAAGAGGCGGATTTCGCCGTTTCAAACAGAGCGATCAGGCGTTGGGACGCGGTGCAAGGCGTTGCGAACGCTTTCGTTAAAAAACGGCAGGGAGACAGGATCGGAGTCGTTCTTTTCGGAGAAAGGGCTTATTTATACGTACCTTTGACATACGACTTAAAGACAGTGTCCGATTTATTGCAAGAAGCCGATGTCGGCATGGCGGGAACGCAGACGGCGATCGGCGACGCTTTGGGGTTGGCGTTAAAGACGATGGTTGACGTGCCGGCCGAAAGCAGGGTGGTCGTTTTATTATCCGACGGCGCGGCGAACGCCGGCGCGATGAAACCGTTGGAAGCGGCGGAACTGGCTCAAAAAATGGGTGTGAAGGTTTATACGATCGGCGCCGGTTCCGATACCGTTCAAATGATGGGATTGTTCGGTATGATGCAAATACCGCGCGGTGATGAGATTGATGAAAAAACGCTGCAGGAAATTGCGCAAAAAACGGGCGGTCGTTATTTCAGAGCCAAAAACACGCAGGAGCTTTTGGAAATATACAAAGAAATCGACGCTTTGGAACCGGTTAAAAACGATGATGTTTTCATCAGGCCGGTCAAAGCGTTATTTTATTATCCTCTGGCGGCGGCGTTTGCGTTAAGCGTTTGTTCCGCGTTGCTGATTTTGGCGGGCAGGAGGTCGGCATGACGGATTTTCATTTTTTACGTCCCGAATGGTTGTGGGGGCTTTTTGTTCTTTTGCTGTTACCGTTTTTGGCGGGCAAAGGACGTTCAAACGCGGGATTGTGGCAGGATTTTTGCGACAGGATCTTGTTGCGCACGCAGTTGGTCGCGGCGGATTCCGTTCGCTTGTTCTGGCCGTTGTTCTTAATCGGCGTTTCTTGGACGATCGCGGTGTTTTCTTTGGCCGGTCCGACATGGGAAAAATTGCCTCAGCCGGCTGTTAAAAAAGGTCGGGATACCGTTTATTTGTTGGATATCTCGGTCTTTATGACGCCGACGGACGTCAAACCGTCCCGTATGGATCGGGCGCGTTTTAAAATGCACGACTTTTTACAAAAAACAAAAGACGGGCAAAACGCTTTGATCTTGTATGATAACGAACCGTTCGTCGCGGTTCCTCTGACATCGGATCAAAAAGTGATCGATCAGATGTTGCCGACCGTTCGCGCCGGTATGATGGGCGGACGTATGCCTGACGTCAATCTTGCTTTACAGAAAGCGCACAGCTTGTTGAAGCAGGCGAATTCGTCTGACGGACAGATTATTTTGTTGGGCGGTTATATTTGTGATGACGATTTGCCGGAAGTATTAAAAACGGCGGAAAAAATAAAATCGGACGGTTATGCGTTATCGGTATTGGGAATAGGCACGGATCACGGCGCCCCGTTGCAGATGCCGGACGGTTCTTTTTTAATGCACAAAGGAAAACCCGTGTTGTCCGCTTTATCAAATAAAAATATGCGAAAAACGGCTTCGGCGGGAGCGGGAACGTATCAGACGATTACATTGGATGAAAAAGACATTGATGCGATCGTAAATTCTTTTTCATCGACACTTTCGTCGGTCGGAAACGAAAAACCGCAGGAAGAAAAAAAAGCCGACACATGGAAAGATTTCGGCGCCGTCTTGTGTATTTTGATTTTGCCGTTTGCGGCGTTCGGGTTTCGCAAAGGGTGGCTGGGTTGTTTTATTTTATTTTCCGTCTTGTTCCCCGAAAAAGCGCAAGCTTGGTCTTTGTCCGATTTGTGGACGCGATCCGATCGCAAAGAGGCGATGCGCATATACAAAGGAGAGCAACCCTTAAATCCTTCGGTTTTTGAAAAAAACGACTGGCTCGGAGCCGCCGCCTATAAAGCCGGAGATTATCAAACGGCCGCTGCCGTTTTATCCGAACCCGAAAATGCCGAAATGCGTTATAATCAAGGCAACGCCTTGGCTCAGATCGGGCAGTATCAACAGGCGATAGAGGCTTATAAAAAGGTGTTGGAAGAAAATCCGGATCATGCGGACGCCGCTTTTAATAAAAAATATCTTGAAGATCAGTTGAAAAACAATCAGCAACAGCAGAACCAAGATCAGCAACAGCAGAACCAAGATCAGCAACAGCAGAACCAAGACCGGCAACAGCAGAACCAAGACCGGCAACAGCAGAACCAAGACCGGCAACAGCAGAACCAAGACCGGCAACAGCAGAACC
>CALXTY010000099.1 GCA_944391535.1 uncultured Alphaproteobacteria bacterium | reverse complement strand
TAAAATGGGGAGATCTGTTTAATCCCACGGAATGATCCGTTCGACACTTAAATGCCCCTGTTTGCACTGAGGACACAAAACGGTTTGCTTTAAATCCATTTTTTCCAGAACGCGGCCGCAGTCCAGACACGTGAAGTGCGGCAAATAATCGCCGTCTTTAAACAGGAAATGATAGGTGAAGCGATTGTACAGTCTGGCGCAATGCGGGCAGAAATAAGGATAATGTTCCCATGTTTTCAAAATTACGGGACGATGTTTTTTGATCAAATTGCGGATAAAGACCAATTCATGGGGGTTATCAACAATGTATTGTGAAAAGTTCACGCCGACTTCTTTTTCTTCTTCGGAAGCGAAATTCTGCGTACTCAAAGCCAGATCGGTTTTGCCGATCCCGTATTTTCCGACAAACTTAAAATCGCAGTGAGAACACGTTAAACTGACCAGATTTCCCATCGTATCGTCCTTAAAAAAGTTTGTTTCACTGTGGCATATTTTCGTTTTTCGCTCAAGCCAAAGGTTTAAATTTCGTCTTTTTTTTAAAGAAGTGTTTTTTTGTCGCGCGTAAATGTGTTATACAAGATAAAATTTTGTCTTTTAATTATTAATTCCTCAGGAGGATATATGGTCGCTCATAAAGATTTGGCAAATGCTCTGCGTTTTTTGGCTGCTGAAGGCGTTCAGAAAGCAAACTCCGGCCACCCCGGCATGCCGATGGGTATGGCAGACGTTGCCACCGTTTTATTTTCAAAATTCTTAAAGTTTGACGCGAAGGCGCCGCACTGGGCGGATCGCGACCGCTTTGTTTTATCGGCGGGACACGGTTCGATGTTATTGTACAGCCTGTTGTACCTGACGGGCTACGAACAAGCCACTTTGGATCAATTGAAGAATTTCCGCCAGTTGGGATCGCGCTGCGCCGGTCACCCCGAATACGGTCATCTGGAAGGAATCGAAACGACGACCGGTCCTTTGGGACAAGGCATTTCCACCGCCGTCGGTATGGCTCTGGCTGAAAAATTGCTGGCTCAGCGTTTCGGCAAAGACATCGTCGACCACTACACTTATGTTCTCTGCGGCGACGGTTGCCTGATGGAAGGCATTTCCGAAGAAGCCATTTCTCTGGCCGGCCATCTGCGTTTAAACAAAATGATTGTCTTGTGGGACGACAACAAGATCACGATCGACGGCGCAACGTCTGTCGCGACATCGACGGATCAGCGCAAACGTTTCGAAGCCAACGGCTGGAACACGGACGAATGTGACGCTTACAAACCCGAAGAAATCGAAGCCGCCATCGCGCGCGCCAAGAAATCCGACAAACCGACTTTGATCGCCTGCCATTCCGTCATCGGTTACGGCGCCGCAAAAGAAGGCACCAGCAAAGTTCACGGCTCCCCGATCGGAACGGAAGATCTGTTGGCCGCCCGCAAGCGTTTGGGATTTGAATACGCGCCGTTTGAAGTGCCGCAAGACATCTTGAACGAATGGCGTTCTTTCGGCACAAAAGGTCAGGCCGACCGCGAAGCTTGGGAAAAACGCTTCGCCGCCATGGACGCTTCGAAAAAAGCCGAATTTGAACGCACGGTTTTAAATCACGTTCTGCCCGCCGGTTGGAAAGAAAAAATGCAGGCCTACAAAGAACAGCTGTTGGCCGACAAACCGAAAGTCGCCACGCGTAAAGCGTCTCAAATGGCTTTGGACGTTCTGGTTCCCGCCATTCCGGAATTGCTGGGCGGATCGGCGGATCTGACCGCGTCCAACCTGACAAACGCCAAAGCGTCCGTATCCGTTACCCCCGATGATTTTTCGGGCAACTATATCCACTACGGTATACGCGAACACGCCATGGCCGCCGCAATGAACGGGATCGCTTTGCACGGCGGTTTCATTCCGTACTCCGGCGCTTTCCTTGTGTTCATGGACTACCTGAAACCCTCTTTGCGTCTGGCCGCTTTAATGGGCATTCGCACCATTTATGTGTTGACCCATGACTCGATCGGTGTCGGCGAAGACGGTCCGACTCATCAGCCGATCGAACATCTGGCGTCCATGCGCGCCATTCCGAACGTTAATGTGTTCCGTCCCTGTGACGTCATTGAAACGGCGGAATGTTGGGAATTGGCGATTGAAGCCGAACATACGCCTTCCGTTTTGGCCTTGTCGCGTCAAAATCTGCCGACTTTGCGTACCAGCGTTAAAGAAAACCTGTCCGCGAAAGGGGCTTATGTCCTGGCCGATTGCGAAGGAAAACGCGACATCACGCTGTTGGCGACGGGATCCGAAGTCGAAATCGCCGTCAAAGCAAAAGAATTGCTGGCCGAAAAAGGCGTTAAAGCCGTTGTCGTTTCCATGCCGTCTTGGGAATTGTTCGACAAACAGGACAGCCACTATAAGAAAGAAGTCCTCGGAGATTGTCCGCGCGTCGCCGTTGAATCTCAAGGCGCTTTCGGTTGGGAAAAATACACCGGTCTGGACGGCGCGATCGTCGCCATGCGCTCTTTCGGCGCTTCCGCTCCGGCAGAACAGCTCTACGAACACTTCGGCATCACACCGAATGCCGTTGCCGCCGCCGCTATGGGCTGCTTGAAAAAATAATTTTGGGAAAAAGGAGATTGATAAAAAATGCCTATGATCAGTTTACGTCAGCTGTTGGACCATGCCGCCGAATACGGCTATGGTATGCCGGCTTTCAACGTTAATAACATGGAACAGATTCTGGCCGTCATGAACGCCGCGAAGAAAACGGATTCTCCGGTCATCGTCCAGACGTCCAAAGGCGCCAGAGGCTACGCCGGCGATCCGATGATCCGCCACATGGTCGAAGCCGCCGCCGAAATGTATCCTGATTTAAAAATCTGTCTGCATCAGGATCACGGGTCTTCCGTTGACACCTGCGTCACGGCTTTGGCTAACGGTTATACGTCCGTGATGATGGACGGTTCGTTAAAAGACGGACAGCCCGCTTCTCACGAATACAACGCCGAAGTTTCCGGCACGGTCGCGAAATTCGCTCATATGATCGGCGCTTCCGTTGAAGCGGAATTGGGCTGCATCGGTTCTTTGGAAACCGGTAAAGGCGAAAAAGAAGACGGTCACGGCTTTGACGGAGCCATTGATAAAAAGCAACTGTTGACGGATCCTGACGAAGCCTATGATTTCGTCAAAGCCACCAACATTGACGCTTTGGCGGTCGCGATCGGAACGTCTCACGGCGCTTACAAGTTCACCCGCAAGCCGGACGGCGCGATTTTATCAATCGACACGATCAAGAAAATCCATGCCAAAATTCCGACGGTTCATCTGGTCATGCACGGATCTTCTTCCGTTCCGCAGGAATTGCAGGACATGATCAACGAATTCGGCGGCAAAATTCCGCAGACATACGGCGTGCCCATTGAAGAAATTCAGGAAGGCATCAAGTACGGTGTCCGCAAAGTCAACGTTGACACGGACTGCCGCATGGCCATGACGGGCGCGATCCGCAAGATCTTTGCGACAAAACCCGAAGAATTCGATGTGCGCAAGTACATGGGCCCCGCGATGGAAGAAATGCAGAAAGTCTGCGAAGCCCGTTACGAACAGTTCGGCGCGGCCGGTATGGGGTCAAAGATTAAAGCGATTTCTTTGGCGGATATGGCAAAACGCTATAAATCCGGCGAATTGGATCATATGCTCTGATCTTGATTTTTCAGTAAAAGAGCCCTCTTATTTTTAAGAGGGCTTTTTTCTTTATTCAAACGCGCAAAAAGCGTATCCTTAAAACAGAAAGGAAGTGTTTCTGATGTTAAAAGGAAAATTCGTTTTAAACTTCATTGCCATATTCGCGCTGTTGATGTTCATTGTCTGGGCGGGAACGGCTTTTGACAATGAAATGACTTTCTCCTGGTATTCCTACACGATTGTCGGCGTGTTAAGTCTTTTTTACGCTTGGACGAAAAGTGCCGACTTGAATAAAATTCCGGAAGATCAACCTCAACCGCATCCTCACCATGCGCATCATCATGCGTCTCATCACCCGCCGCAATAAACCCCTTATATAAAGGATATTGTTTTTTACTTGTATTCGCAAAACGGCAAATTAAAATAATATTCAAATATAAAATATAAGGAGTTTGTTATGAGCGTTAAAATCGCCCCGAGTATTCTTTCCGCCGATTTTGCCCGACTGGGCGAAGAAATCAAAGCCATTGACGAAGCCGGCGCCGACTATATCCATATTGACGTTATGGACGGTCATTTCGTGCCGAACATCACGTTCGGCCCCGCTGTTGTCAAAGCCGTTCGTCCTTATACGAAAAAAGTGTTTGACGTTCATCTGATGATCGAACCCGTCACCCCTTATATTGAAGCTTTTGCCAAAGCCGGCGCCGACATCATCACCGTTCACGCCGAAGCCGACAAGCATTTGGATCGATTGTTGCAGCATGTGAAATCTTTCGGCATCAAAGCGGGCGTTTCTTTAAACCCGTCAACGCCGGAAAATGTTTTGGAATACGTTTTGGACAAGATTGATTTAGTCTTGGTCATGACCGTCAACCCCGGTTTCGGAGGGCAAAGCTTTATTTCTTCCCAGCTTGAAAAAATGGAACGGATCAAAGCCATGATCGGATCCCGTCCCATAGAACTGGAAGTTGACGGCGGCGTCAATCCGGAAACGGCGAAATTATGCCAGAAAGCAGGAGCGGACGTTCTGGTTGCCGGCAGTGCGGTTTTCGGAAACGGAAAGTACGCCGAAAACATTAAAAATCTGAAGTCATAACTTTTTTGTAACACACAAAACGGTTTCTTGTGTCTATAATGGACATCATTTTCAAATAAAGGATCGCCGATGACTGATAAAATCATGATTATCGAAGACGAAGAAGATATCGTTACTCTTTTGCGCTATAATCTCGAGAAAGAAGGCTTTGAAACGTGTGTTGCCACAGAAGGGGACAAAGCCTTTAATGCCATAAAAATCAATCAGCCGACTTTAATCCTTTTGGACTGGATGCTTCCCGGCATGAGCGGAATCGATATCTGCAAACAAGTTCGTTACGACAACGATTTGCGCAATGTCCCGATTATCATGCTGACGGCTCGCGGCGAAGAGACCGATAAAATCAAAGGACTGACCATCGGTGCCGATGATTATATGACCAAACCGTTTTCCGTTCCCGAACTGATTGCCAGAATCAGAGCTTTGTTGCGCAGAATCCAACCGGTCAAAACAAAAGGCGAACTTGTTTTTGAAGATATTAAAATGGATTTGGCGACTTGTCGCGTCTTCAGAGGCAGTCGCGTCGTTCATCTGGGCCCGACCGAATTTCGATTGCTGCAATTCCTGATGGAACAGCCGCGCCACGTTTTTCCCCGTGAACAACTGCTGAAAGAAGTCTGGGGCGCCGATATCCATGTCGAGCTTCGTACGGTGGACGTTCATATCAGACGTTTGCGCAAGGCAATGAATGAAGGCGGAGAACCCGATCTGATCCGCACCGTTCGGGCGGCCGGATACTCGATTGATTCTCAACAGCCCGACACTGCTCAAGAGGACGAAAACACAGAAGAATAAGCAATATGTTTTTATCAAAAAACAACTGTTTTTCTGTTGACAAAAGGCCCGCGTAAAATCAATATGCGGTAAGTTATTTTTATTTTTCAAAAGGATTTTTTCCATGCATACATATCGTTCGCACACCTGCGGTCAACTGCGTGCTTCAGACGCAGGACAGAAAGCGCGTTTATCCGGTTGGATCCACCGTAAACGCGACCACGGGAATCTGGTTTTTATTGATCTGCGCGACCATTACGGTATTACGCAGTGCGTTGTCGATATTTCCAGCCCCGTTTTTAAGGTTTTGGAAAAATGCCGCCCCGAAAGCGTGATCTGCGTAACGGGCGATGTCGTTATCCGTAAAGAAGATAACGCCAATCCGAACTTGCCGACAGGGGAAATCGAACTGGTGGTCAGCGAAGCCGAAGTCTTGTCCGAAGCCGACACTCTGCCTTTGCAAGTCGCTGCCGATTTTGAACAACCCGAAGAAACACGTCTGCGCTATCGTTTCTTGGATTTGCGTCGTGAAAAATTACATAAAAACATGCTGTTGCGTTCGCAAGTCATCGCTTCTTGCCGCCGCCGTATGATTGAACAGGGCTTTGTTGAATATCAAACGCCGATTTTAACGGCGTCCAGTCCGGAAGGCGCGCGCGACTTCTTGGTTCCGTCCCGTTTGCACCCCGGTCAGTTCTATGCTTTGCCGCAAGCGCCGCAACAGTTTAAACAGCTGTTGATGGTCTCCGGCTTTGACCGCTACTTCCAGATCGCTCCGTGCTTCCGTGACGAAGACAGCCGCGCGGATCGTTCTCCGGGTGAGTTCTATCAGCTCGACTTCGAAATGGCTTTCGTGACGCAAGACGATGTCTTTGCCGCCATCGAACCCGTTTTGCAGGGTGTCTTTGAAGAATTCTCCAACGGTCGCACCGTAACGCCGGCTCCGTTCCCCCGTATTCCTTACGCAGAATCCATGCTGAAATACGGATCCGACAAGCCTGATCTGCGCAACCCGCTGATCATTACCGATGTCACCGATATCTTTACGGGTTCCGGCTTCGGCATCTTTGCCAACGCGATTGAACGCGGTGCCGTCGTTCGCGCCATTCCGGCTCCGGGAGCCGCCACAAAGCCGCGCAGCTGGTTTGATAAAATGAACGGTTGGGCACGTGAAATCGGTCTGCCCGGCATCGGCTTCATTACTTATACAACCGAAGGGCCGAAAGGCGCTATTGCAAAGAATCTGGACGAAGACAGAATTAACGCATTGAAATCGACCGTCGGCGTCAAAGACGGCGATGTCATCTTTTTTGTCTGCGAAAAGAAAGGCAAAGTCGAAAAATTCGCCGGTCAAGTCCGTACAAAAATCTGCGAACAGCTTGATCTGTTGGAAAAGAACGCGTTCAGATTCTGCTGGATCACCGATTTCCCGATGTTCGAATTGGACGAAGAAACAAATCAAGTCATTTTCTCGCACAATCCGTTCTCGATGCCGCAAGGCGGAATGGATGCCTTGTTAAACAAGGATCCGTTGGAAATCAACGCTTATCAGTATGATATCGTCTGCAACGGCATTGAATTGTCTTCGGGCGCGATGTAGGCAGATGGTTTCCCATCCAGGAGTTTCTGCCGTATGCCGGCCTTGATGGATTGGGCG
>CALXTY010000098.1 GCA_944391535.1 uncultured Alphaproteobacteria bacterium | reverse complement strand
TGCCCTGTAAAATGGAACGCATCGCTTTTGTTCCCGAAGAACGGTCGATCGGAACGCATCCCGTCAACAACAAATTCCACCCGAATAAAGGAATATAGAGCAGTTCTTTTTTCAAAATATATGCCGGCGAAGGCAAAATCGCATGGAAGGCGATCGTTTCCAATGCCGATTGATGCTTTGACGCGACGATATAACGTCCGTCCGCAGGCAAATTTTCTTTTCCTCTGACTTCGCATTTGATGCCCGCAATCCAACGCAGACCGAACAACAAAGATTTACCCCATAATCTGGCGTTAAAGCTACGAACCTGTCTGGGCAAAAAGCCGACGATCAATCCGGTAATACAGAAAAACAAAGTTGTCAGCACATAATAAATATTAAATATCAAAGAACGTATCAGTTTCATTTTTGACATACCGTTTCCATGTTAAAAGAATCTTCGACCAAAGGAATCGCGTGTCTTAATGCGACCACCAAAAACTTTATGTATTCCGACGTAATTAAAGCAAACGTCCCCGGCCATTTCCACCATTCGTCGTGTTTCACCGTTTGAGGAAAAATCGGGTGGGGAATAATCAAAGCGTCCGGCATCACGTCTTTAAATTCGGACAAACTGCGCGGCATATGATAAGAAGCCGTCACCAAGCGCAAAGACGTAAATCCGTTTTTATCCAACCAATCCTTACTTTCCAAAGCGTTTTCGCGCGTATTGCACGCCACGTGTCCCAAAGTGATATTGTCCGCCAGATTTTCCGGCAACTCATCTATCGTTTGCGCCAACAAGACCCAGTCCACTTTTTCATTCACGCCGGATATCAGCAACTTTTCCGCTTTTTGCTGTTTTAATAAATCCACCGCCGCGGCGACACGTTCCGTTCCGCCCGTTAAAACGACAATCGCGTCCGTTTTCGTTTCGGTGTCTTCGGGCGCTTGATTGACCAAAGACGCGAACCAAATCAACCCGCCGCCCCAAATGGTCGCCAAACAACAAACAACCGGCAAAAAAACGGATTTACGCATCATAACATTCGCCTGAGAGTTCTTTGTACCGTCCAATACGCCGTCAATGTTGACAAGACAACCGCCAAAACGGGAACCAAAGACAACAATATCCATGACGCCGTATCAAATCTGGCTTCCGACAGCAAACCGCCTTGTATGTCGGAAGCTAAAGAAGACAATAAAAATAAAATCGGCAAGACGGCCAAATATCCGGTCACGGCACCGATCGCAGCCAAGACAGCCGTTCTTTTGGCGTATTGTTTCGAAATATAAGAATCATGCGCTCCCGTTTGATGCAACAGCTCGATCACGGGCTTGTGGACCGCCAAAGAAGAACACGTCACATAAATCACAATCACCGACGTCGTCGCGATCACCAGACTTAACAAAGACGAAGCCAGTAAATCCAACGTCTTGACCAATTTAATCAGTTTCCCCAACCACAGCTTATGCACGTCCAAAGAAGCGTTCGGCGCATTTTTATTCAACAACGCCTTCAACATATCCAAATCGACATCGGCATCCGGAATCAATTGAACGTCGATCAAATGGGGCATCGGCAGATCGTCAAGCAAGGAAGTGTCGCCCAACCACGGTTTTAACAATTCTTTCATCTGGCTGTCCGTTAAAACATTCGCCGAAGCGACCCCGACCGTTTTACGTAAAATATCCAAAACGTTCTGTATTTCCTGTTGCGTTTTTTTCTTATCGACCCGACTGTTTTCCTCGATCGGAATCACTTGAACCGTCAACGACCCGGAAATGGATCTGCTCCAACGCGAAAGCATCGAGTTTAAAGACAAGGTTCCCGCCATCGTCAGTCCCGCGAAAAACACCATCAGCATGACCATCCACGGCAAAAACCAAGCGGACGTATCGCTGGCGAAAGGCAAATCGCTTCTTCGTCTAAACACGCACCGCCTCCGTACGCAGATAAGGTTGATCCGGAGAATAACCGACGGGATAAATCGTCAAACGCCCGTTCGTCAAATGCATTCGCGGATAAGAAAAAGCCTTGATCAGCCCTTCATTATGGGTCGCAATGACAACCGTCGTTCCGCGACGGTTTAATTCAACAAACAACCGCATCAAACGCGTCGCCGATTTATCGTCCATATTCCCCGTCGGTTCATCGGCTAATAAAATATGCGGACGGTTGATCACCGCGCGGGCGATCGCGACACTTTGCTTTTGCCCGCCCGACAACGTCGGCGGTTTCGCATTCAAGTGCGCCCCCAACCCGACCCACATCAATAATTCCGCCACACGCTTTTTGATTTCATCTTCGTCATAGCCGGCAACACGCAACGGCAAAGCGACATTATCGACGGCGGACAAATGATCCAACAACCGGAAATCCTGAAAAACGACACCGATCTTGCGTCTGATTTCGGGCAAATCGTCACGCGCAATGTTCCGAACCGCTTTCCCGAACAGCTTGATATGTCCGCGTGTCGGGCTTTGAGCCAAATACAACAAACTTAACAGCGATGTTTTGCCCGCTCCGCTTTCGCCCGTTAAAAAATGAAAAGAACCGGCTGGCAAAGCAAAAGATACGTCTTTAAGCACTTCGGATCCCTGCCCGTAACGCAGTCCGACGGAATCAAATTCTATGACGTTTGGAACGTTCAACGGCTTCTCCTGTTCTTTCCAACGGCGTATTTAAACATATCCGAAAAAAATCAGTTAACATTTTATACGTAAATTTGCATAATACTATATTAAATTTTACAGGAAATAAAAATGCTGATCACCTGCCCGCAATGTCTGACAAATTATGATGTCCCTTTTGTTTTGGAAGAAACAGGACAAAAAGTGAAATGCGCCAAATGCGGCTGTGTATGGGAAATCGACAACGGAAACGTTAAACCGGAACCGGAAAATTTACCAAATCTTGATGAAAATGCCGATTTTGGTTTCGAGTTCTTACCACGTCCGGAAATCAAAGAACCGAATCCCGCTTCTTTGACGGCTTTTCAGGATTTTTTAAAGCAATCAGAAAAGAAATCTCCCGTTTTTTTAAAATGGATCCGCCCTTTGTATTTTTTAAGTCTTCTTTTTATCGCGGCGTCGATTTACCTGTTCTTTTTTCATCCGGCGATCAAATCGCCAGTGACACTTCAAACTTTGGCTTATCAATCCGTTGAAAAAGATTATGTTTCTTACCTTGTCTTACAGACGGCAGCCTATAATAACACTGACAAGGACATTGTTCCCAAAACGTTTACCGTCCGTTTTTCAGATCAGGACGACCGGTTGTTAACGACAACAACCGTCTCTTCTCCGGTTGATGTGTTACCGGCAAACGGTATGGAAAAAATCGACTTGGAAATAGAACGTCCGCCTTCGCAAACGGCAAAAGCCGTCGTTACTTTGACAAAATTCGAAACCCGTTAAAGCCACGGCGCCACAGAAGTTAACGTAAGCATGTCTTCAAAACTTTGACGATTGCGGACAACGGCATATTGATCGTTATTCACCAACACTTCCGCACATAAAGGACGGAAGTTATAGTTTGAGCCCATTGCAGAACCGTAAGCTCCGGCGGTTTGCAACACGACCAGATCCCCTTCCTTCATCGCCGGCAACAGTCTGTCTTTTCCAAAGACGTCACTGCTTTCGCAAATCGGCCCGACAACATCATACGTATGATCGTTTTTGCCTTCTTTGACAGAAATAATCCCGTGGTAGGCGTCGTAAATCGCCGGACGGATCAAGTCGTTCATACCGGCGTCCAAGACCAAGAAGCTTTTCAATTCCGTTTGTTTTATTCTGACCACTTTCGAAACCAAAACACCTGACGAGGCGACCAGAAAACGTCCCGGTTCAAAAACGATTTCGCAGTCCAGATCAGCCAGAATTTTACCGACGGCGGACATATATGTTTGCGCCGATAATGCGACGTCTTCGGGCGTATAGGCGACTCCCAGCCCGCCGCCGACGTCAATCGTCGAAATATCAATGCCATCAGCGCGTAAAAGCCGAACGATTTCGGCCGCACGCATAAAAGCTTCGACGAACGGTTCGATTTCCAAAATCTGAGAACCGACATGGACGTCTATTCCGACAGGCGAAAGCCCTTTTGACGTGGCGAACAAACGATATAAAGAACGGGCTTTTTTCCAATCGACGCCGAACTTGTTTTCTTTTTTTCCCGTCGTGATTTTATCATGCGTATGCGCATCAACGTCCGGATTGATCCGTAAAGCGATTTTTGCTTTTTTGCCGACGGATATCGCTATTTCGTCAAGCATCAAAGCTTCTTCTTCGGATTCGACATTGATCTGTTTGATGTCGCGTTCAACCGCCAGCGTTAATTCTTCGCGTGTTTTTCCGACGCCGGAAAAAACGATTTTTTCAGCGGGAATACCGGCTTTTAAAGCCAACAACAATTCACCGCCGGAAACAATATCGGCGCCCGCCCCCAGTCGCGCCAACAATTTTAAAATTGACGGATTGGCGTTACTTTTGATCGCAAAGCAAGTCAAAGATTTTTTCAAATGCTTTTTCGCCGCATCGTCAAAAGCCGTAAAGTGTTCCGCAATCCCTTGCTGAGAATAAAGATAAAACGGTGTCGGAATATTTTGAGCAATTTGATTGATGGCTATATTTTCAACATACAACTGTCCGTCTTGATAATGAAAGGCATTCATTTTATTGTTCCGATTCCAAAGATTGATTGATTTCCCAAATACTTTGCGGTTGTTTATCTTCTTGCTGTTTTTCCCTCTTCGTTTTTTCAACCGACTGCGGATTACGGGCGGCCGGATATTGTCGCGGATATGTCGTATTCGGCGGAAATTCCAATTTTCCCCTTTTTCCGCATCCGACTAAACATAAAACGCACAGTAAGACGGCAAAAATCTTTTTCATGCAAGACCTTCTTCTGTTTTTACATCTCGAGCCAAGCATAACAACTGTTAAAAACTTATTCACTCTTTTTTTTTATCCTGACAAAAAAGAAATGTAAAAATGCATCTGTCATGAAGCGATTTGTTTTTTATTTGTTTTCGGGATTTTTTTTGCCGTTTGCTTTAAATGCCCAAACGACAGGGAACATCTCGATTAAAAACGTATTGGCGCCACAAGCGTTTAAACTATATTCCCATCCGATTTTAGCGCCGAGTGCTTCTTTTTTTAACGGAGACGGCGAAAAAACGTCTTTAAATGATTTTCGCGGGAAAATAATTTTGCTAAACATCTGGTCAACGTCTTGCGCTCAATGCGTCATAGAACTGCCGATGCTGGATCGATTGCAAAAAGACATGGGCGGAATGAAATTCCACGTTATCGCTTTATCTTCGGACTTGGAACCGTTACCCGTTTTACGGCGATTCTGGGTCAATCGAGGCATAAAAAATTTAAAAATTTACTATGATCCTCAAGCGCGTTTTTCTCAAGCGGCCAATGTTAAAGGACTGCCGACGACTTTTTTAATCGATGAAAAAGGACGAGAAGTCGGCCGTATCCGGGGAATCGTTGAATGGGACGGCTCGAAAATTAAAGCACAAATTCGAGATCTTATCCGAAAAGCAAAAGAAAATGCGGCAAAAAAAGAACCCGAAAAAACGATTGAAAAAACGCCAAGTTCCTCTCCGGCCTCTGCGGAGTCCGTCCCACCGCCGCCAAAGCGTCCCAAAGAAGAAATCAAAAGTTGGTTTAAATGATAAGCTATGCTTCATCTTTTTAAAAAAAGCTTGATTCTATCGTAAAAAGAGATACAAAAACACTTTCTGATACAGCGCCAAGACACGGAGGCTCCTTATGACCAAACCGCGCTATTTAACCATCTCATGGGAACAATTCCACAGCGATGCCAGAACATTGGCGTCAAAACTGATTAATCGCAAAGATCTGAAAAAAATTATTTGTGTGACTCGCGGCGGTTTATTTCCGGCGGCCGTTTTAGCCAGAGAACTGGAAATTCGTTGGATTGATACGATTTGTGTCGCCGGTTATGATGAAGAAACCCGAGGCAGCCATGCTTCTTTGCTGAAAGTGCCTGAAACGGACGGCGAAGGTGTTTTAGTCGTTGATGATTTGGTCGATTCCGGCAGAACCGGACGGATCATCCGTGAATTAATGCCCAAAGCCTACTTTGTAACGATGTATGCCAAACCCAAAGGACAGGAAGTCGTTGATGATTTCGTTATCTCGGTAGATCAGGATACGTGGATTTTATTTCCTTGGGAAGCGGAACTGTCTCCGGCGTCCCCGTTGGTTCGACGACAAGAAGAATAATAATAAAAATAAAAAAAGGTCGGAAGATTCCGACCTTTTTTATGCTTCCGTTTTTTCCGTTTCTTTTTGCTTCAGTTCTTCTTTCGCTTTTAACTTTAAAAACAAAACCGAACACAACGGCACGCTTAACAAATACAGAATAAACGTCGTGCTGACCGTCAACCATGGTTTATAGACCAAAGCGCCGGCATAAAATCCCGCTAACGCCAAGACCAAAACAACAAAACGCACCGGAACGCGGAAATGCTTCAACGAGATGGTCGGCAATCGCGATGCCATTAAGAAAGCGCTGATAAATAAAAAGATTTCCACGAATACTCCGCTACGGAAAAAATCGTTTCCGCTGTGGAAATATAACATGATCGGAACCAAAGCGATATACGCTCCCCCCGGAGCGGGAAGACCGACGAAGAAATGTTTCCAATAGGACGGTTGAGGACCTTCATCAAGCATAATGTTGAATCGAGCTAAACGCAACGCGCAACAAATCGGCACCAACAAAGCGAAAATCCAACCGACCGGAGAAGTCGTCCCTAAAGCCCAAGAATACATCAACAATCCCGGCGCGACACCGAAACAAACGACGTCGGACAAAGAATCCAATTCCGCTCCGAAATCGGAAGTGCCACGCAACATGCGTGCGACACGACCGTCCAAAGCGTCAAAGACAGAAGCCATCAAGATTGAAAAAACAGCCAACTCATAGCGACCTTCCATGGCAAAACGAATAGAGGTGACGCCCGAAGACAAAGCAAATAATGTTACCAAATTCGGAGCGATACGATTTAACGGTAAATCTTTTATCCGTTTACGGGAATCTTTCAACATCAAATAATTTCTCCCTTGCGTGCGTCGCCTGAAATCGACATATCGGCCAAAATGGTTTCTCCGGCAACGGCCGTTTGACCTTCCAAAACCAACGGAGCAACACTTTTCGGCAAATAGACGTCTAAACGACTGCCGAAACGGAT
>CALXTY010000097.1 GCA_944391535.1 uncultured Alphaproteobacteria bacterium | reverse complement strand
TTGAACTGAAGATTGAAGAAGAAATTCTCAATCGCCACTGATCGTTAAAGCGGAATTCATAATGACCGCCTGCGCCGACATTGATGCCGACAGATTTTTCAGGATCTTCCAAAGTATTACATAAAATACCGAAAGCCGTTTGAATACATTGCGCTCCCGTTTGAGAATTGTTGATATTATTATCCGGAGCGACACCAAAACTGAGCCAGACATTCCAATTTTTATTTCGTCTGACCAAATATCTCAGATATTCGACTTTTTCATCAATTCCGTCAGGCAACTTTTCAGAAGCGGCCAAACGAAGATGGTAATCCGCCCGATACCATGATTTTTGTTGCATATAGGCCAGCGCCAACTGAATTCTGATTTTGGCCAGTCTTGGATTTTCATTCAACAGGTTTCGATAAATTTCTATGGCATCGTCAAGTCTGTTTTCGCGCAAAGCCAAGACGGCCAAAAGGTATCGACGCTCCGTTTCGACTTCCGACTTTGGAAATTGGTAGCGGGTTAATAAAATTTTCGCCGCGTCAATTCTGTTATCAGTAATCATTTTTCTTGCAAATTGAACAATTTGCAAAGGGGTCAGAGAAATCTTTTCTTCCGCCCCGTTTTCTGCGGCATTTGCACAATGACAAAACAGAAGCCCCGCAACGAATATATATTTAAGAACAGACAACAAAAGAAGCTCTACTTCTTTTTAACACCGAAATTACCGCTCAAATAATTATCCGTATCTATTTCATGTTCGAACATACCGACAGCTTCATTTATTATCGGCGCTTGAGTATCCGAAGCCGGCGTTCCGTAGACATTAAATTGCACAGTCGGCGTTCCGTCTGTCAATTCAACTCCGTTCAAATACGTAGAATAACCGGATCCTTCATTGAAAAAAGTCCACACGCCTGCACCGCTACCGCTAAAATCGACTTCCAGATCGATACGACCGTCATTATCCAATTCCAAAGACGCGTTCCCGACTAAAAACCCCCCTGTCGAACTGGACACGCCTCCGACCGTTCCGGCCAAAGTTGCAAAAGCCAATCCGCTGAACTGTAAAGGAGAATTGGCAGGAATAGCCTTTACCCAATCGGTTTCTCCGATCAAGTTTTCATCATTTCCCCCCTGAAACGGTTGAGACAACGACCATGTATATGATTTCGTTTCTCCCGGATCCGTATATATTCCGGAAACATCTGAAAACAGAAAACCGAAATCACTGTAACTCAAACCGACCGCCGCTCCGCCTAAAGTGATTGAGGCTTTATTTTCGCCGACAAAAGAAAGACCGGATCCCTGCATATTAAAGTTCTTAACGATCGAGGCTTGAATCAATCCGATATCGTTTACTGAAAACAGACTTAACGGGAAATCCAAAGAAGCCCAAGTTCCCGGATTTTCAACCCCGTCGGAATTTACAACGACTTGTCGAATAGAAACAAGATCCCCGTTTTTATTTGCCTCGAAATTTAAGGAGGACTTATATCCGCTCAAGGAAACAAACGAATTATACTCTTGTTCGTCTTCCATGCCTTCCGCAGGAAAGTCAAATTCAAAAACTTGACCGGTCATTGGAGTTAAGTGAATTTTATGACCGCCACCACCGCCACCACACGCCGCCAATGAACAAACGAATGCAGATAAAATATATTTTTTCATTTTCATTGACTTTCCTCCACTCAAAAAGTCTTTGATTCCAAATAAATATTTTCTTCTTTAACAAAAAAAGCTGTTTTTAAAAAATAAAAACAGCTTTTATTTTAAAGGCAAAACCTTATCATTCCGTTAAAGATTTAGACACCAATTCATAAACATTTTTCGATATCCCGTCTTTTTGGAGCACCTTTTGCAAAGCCTGCTTCATCAGGTTTTGACGTTGTTTGTCAAAACGTTTCCAACGCATCATCGGACGCACCATATGGCACGCCATTTGCGGGTTGAACTCATCGACTTTGATCGCCATTTCGGCCGCCAAAGCGTATCCCGAACCGTCCGCTTTATGAAATTCCGGCTGGTTATAGGCAAAACCGCCCATCACCGAACGCAATTTGTTGGGGTTGGTGATTTCAAAAGCGGGGTGTTCCATTAACTTGCGCACGACCGAAACCGCATCGGGTCTGTCGGCGCAAGCGCATGAAAACAGCCATTTATTCACAACACCGGCATCATTCTTATTTTGCTGATAAAAATCTTCCAAAATTTCATCACGTTTCGGATCTTTGGAATTTGAACAGATGTTCATCGCCGCCAGTTTATCCGACATATTGTCCGCGGTATAATACTGATGTTGCACCATTTGATCGATTTCTTCGATTTCCAGATTCCCCAAGAAAGACAACGCCATATTCTTTAAAGAACGCTTCGCCGCGTCTTCGGTGGTAAAACGATACGGTTGATCGCTGATATCGTTTTCATGATAAACGTTCAACAGATCCTGTTTATAGCGTGTCGCCAACACCTTTTTGACGTGCGCGCGAACCACATGAATGGCATCAACGTCAACAACGTCCATTTTATCCGCCATATAGTTTTCTTGCGGCAACGTAATCAAACGGGCAATATACGCGGGATTTAATTCTTTGTTATTCAAATAATCGCCCCACAGGTCGATATATTCTTCACAAACCGCGGGTTCTTTTTGTCCGTTTTGGACTTGTTTGATCATTTCCAGCATCAGCTTGACGGCATACTGTTGCGAAGCGTCCCAACGATTGAACAAATCGGAATCATAACGAGCCTGCTGGATCCGTTCTTCATCGGAATAATCCATAACGAAATGGATCGGCGCCGTGAAATCGCGATTGGCGGACAAAACAGGCTTTTCGGCAACGTTGACAAAAGTAAACATTTGTTCGGGTTGATCCAAAATCAAAATCCGAGACGTTCCTTTTGCTTCGGATTCATTTTCCAACTGCAACGGCAGATCTTTTCCGTCTTTACCGATCAAGCCGATCCCCAAAGGAATGACAAAAGGCAATTTTTCGGGTTGATTGGGGGTTGGTTTTGTTTCTTGTTTTAATGTCAGAACGTATTTTTTATTTGCGGTGTCATATTCCGCCGTTGCCGTGACGACAGGCGTTCCGGCCTGGGAATACCAACGTTTAAACTGCGTCAGATCCGCCTGATTGGTGTCTTCCTGACATTTGGCGAAATCATCGATTGTGACCGCCTGCCCGTCATGACGGGTGAAGTACAAAGAACACCCTTTTAAAAAGTTTTCCTTGCCAAAAATTTTTTCATACATACGGATCACTTCCGCCCCTTTATCATAGACGGTCGCCGTATAATAGTTGTTAATTTCCAGATAGGATTCGGGGCGCACCGAATGTGCCAAAGGACCGGCATCTTCGGGGAATTGGCGGGTACGCAGATCAAAGACATCGTTAATGCGGTTCAAAGCGCGCGAATGCATATCGCGTGAAAATTCCTGATCGCGGTAAACGGTGAAACCTTCTTTCAAAGACAGGTTGAACCAGTCGCGCGCGGTGACGCGGTCACCCGACCAGTTATGGAAATATTCGTGCGCGATCACGCTTTCGACATGCGCAAAGTCAATATCCGTTCCCACGTGTTCATTGACCAAAGCGCAAGAAGTGTTAAAAATATTCAATCCCTTGTTTTCCATCGCCCCCATATTGAAATAGGAAACGGCGACGATATTGAACAGATCCAGATCATATTCCAGACCGTAAACGTCTTCGTCCCATTTCATGGCGCGTTTCAAGGATTCCAAAGCAAAAGAGGCCTGGTTTTCATAGCCGTGTTCGACATAGATCCCCAACTTGACTTCACGTCCGGACTTTGTCGTGTACGTATCGTGCAAAGACGCCAGATCTCCGCCGACAATCGCAAACAGATAGCACGGTTTTTTAAAGGGATCCTGCCAAACGACCATATGCTTGCCGTTTTCCAGATCTTTTGTTTCGATCGGATTGCCGTTTGAAAGCAACACGGGGTATTTTTTCTTATCCGCGATCAATGTCGTCGTAAAACTGCTCATGACATCGGGATGATCCAGATAATACGTAATGCAACGGAAACCTTCGGGTTCGTTTTGCGTGCACAACGTGCCGTTGGAATAATACAAGCCTTCCAAGCGTGTATTGGCTTTCGGATGAATTTCAGTTTCAATTTCCAACGTGAATTTTTCGGGCGGATTAAAAACCGTCAACGATTTGTCGGTGACTTCATATTCGTCCGGATTCATCGCGCGACCGTCAATTTTAATCGACTTGAACGTCAAATGGTTCCCGTCCAAAATCAACGGGCGGATACCCGTCGAACGATCGTAATCACTTGAAACTTTCAAAGTTGACTTGACCTGCGTGTCAATTTCGTCCAGATCAAAAACCAGATCGATCGAATCAATTTTAAAATCCGGTTTTTTATAGTCTTTTAAGTACTTCATTTGCGGCTTTTGCGCCATCTTTGCTTTAGCCATAACTATCCTCTCTGCTAAGTTTGTTACCCTATTACTTAGCGTTTTTTTTTGCTAAATCAAGGAAAATAAAAGTTTATTTCAGACGCACCGTGCGAGAGAAATACGGTTCTTCTCCGTAACGGTTTTTACCGATTGACCCTTTTGCAAAGCACAGATACAGACAAAAGATCACCGCCAACGCCAGAAACGCGATCAGACCGTATGTTGCCGCTGTTCCGATAAAAGCCAGATTTAAGACACGCGTCACGATCAACGTGACAAAAGCGGAAAACAATAAAGTGAAGATTAAAAAGAAAGCCGAGCTGTTAGAATCGTGAAACCTTTTTACGATAACGGCGAAAAAGACATAAAACGCGATCAGCCAGCCGACGGTAAAGAACGCGCCGATTCCCGACCACGCGGCGCACACGACGGGCAAAGGCAACAACAAGACGGCTCCGGTCAAAAAGACGATAAACTGATCACGTGAAATACGACCGCGGAAAGAAAACAAAAACCAAAACAACCAATCCAGCTTGGCCTTTAAAGAAAGGCTGAGAATATAAATTTCGGAAGCGCTTTTTTCTTTAATTTCAAAATCGACGCGACTGCCTTCCAACGCCAACCCGTTGCGACAGGACTGCATTTTAAATTCATAGCGTTTTCCGTCATCGCCTCTGATCAATCCGGAATCGGATTTCAAATCAATTTCCAAAACAATCCCCTGCATCATATCCTCGTCTAAAATAACAGTTGCTTTTTAATTTCCCTGCCTTACTTTTTTTCGGGAAGGGATCTTTTTTATGACTTTAACCGAAAAGCTTAAAAAATGGTATGAAAAAAACGGCCGCGATCTTCCGTGGCGCGTCAAAGGGAAAGCGCACCAAAATCCTTATGAGGTTTGGATATCGGAAATTATGTTGCAGCAAACGACCGTCAAGACCGTTTTGCCTTATTTTGAACGGTTTTTAAAACGCTTTCCGACAATAGCGGATTTGGCCGAAGCGCCGATTGAAGACGTTTTATTGCTTTGGCAAGGTTTGGGATACTATACGCGCGCCAGAAAATTGCACGAATGCGCCAGGGTCGTGACACAAAAATATAACGGTTACTTTCCCGCCGACAGAAAAGAGTTGATGAAACTGCCGGGGATCGGTCCTTATACATCGGCGGCGATCGCCTCTTTCGGCTTTAACCTGCCCGAAGCCGTAGTGGACGGCAACGTTATCCGCGTTTTAACCCGATTAAACGGGTGGGAAGATCCCGTTACAACAATCGCGGATCAGATCAACGCTTTTGCCGAAGAATTGACAAAAGCCTCCCCCTGCCCCGCCGATCACGCTTCGGCGATCATGGATCTGGGCGCAGGCGTTTGCACCCCCAGATCTCCGTTATGCCCGTTTTGCCCGTTCAATCAGGACTGTGTCGCTTTTAAAACCGGAAAAACGGAAAACATTCCGAATATTTCAAAACTTAAAAAAGAAATCAAAAAAGGATACGTTTTTTTTATCGAAAACAAACAAGGACAAATCTTAATCCGCAAACGCACCGAAAAAGGATTGCTGTCCGGACTGACCGAATTTCCCTGGAACACGGATGAAAGCTTTCCCTTCAAGGCTCAATGGCAAATTACGGATAAAACCGTCAAACACGTCTTTACGCATTTCGATCTGACATTGACGATCGTTAAAACGCAAGTCGATTCTTTACCCGAAAACTGTGACGGTTTTTTTGTTTTTCCGGCGGAGTTCAAAAATTATCCGTTTTCAACTTTGATGCAAAAAGTCATCAAAAAAATGAGCGGCGAAAAGAAAAAAAACACCCTGCTTCCGTAACTCAAAAAAAAGTTTGACAGATCAATCTTTTCGATTTATGTTTTGAAAAAAAGTTTGAAAGAGCAAACAATTATGTCTGATAAATATTCTTCGGTTCAAGACGCCGTAAAATATATGGAAAACGCTTACGATCGCGGCGGAAAATATCTGGTTGACGGCCGTCCCAGATATACGGCTCACGCGGTCAAGATGGAAGACGAAACGGGACTGAAAGGCATTGCCGGACGTTATAAATTCATCAACGGACAAGAGCCCGCTTTTGCCGAATACGGATACCGCAAACGTTTTTTAAAATACGCGATTGCGGCCGGTTTTTTGAAATCTGAAGATCCGATCTGCCGGCAAGCGGGGGAAACGTTAAAAGATCAACTGCCCGCGGCACTCAAAGACATCAATCGCGAACTTGAAGAATTGACCAAACTCAATCCGGAACTTAAAGGATTGAACAACAATAAAAACAACCTGATTGAAACCTATCGGACGCTGATCGGCGTTACGTCGCAATACAACGTTGACGACATTAACGCTTATTTGCACAATCTGCGGACGGGATCCAAGAACTCTGCCGTTTTGGACAGAGCCGAAAAAATCAAAAAAGCGACAGGAATCCGTTTCGGTTGGCAGCCGTCCGCAAAAACAATGGACAAGATTGAACAGCAACTGGCGATGCGTCAGGTTGCTTTGCAGCAAGCCAAATCACGTTAATTAAACTTCCTCCAAGAAGTATGACGGGAAAAAGGTCGGCAACGCTTTCCGACCTTTTTTCTTTTTTTCAATTACAGCATAAAATCGGATCTGATTTGATCGGACAGGTTTGCCGTAAAGCCGACAAAATCGGTCAAAAAGTCGTGTAAAGAACGCTCTTTCAGAATGCCCGCCAACGTTCCCGTATGCAAAAAAGCGTGTTCCTGAGAAGCGATTTTCAAAGACAACGTATCGGCGCGCAAAGCGCTTAAACTGGTCACGATTTCCCCGTAAGCGCTGTTCATCGACCTCGGGAAG
>CALXTY010000096.1 GCA_944391535.1 uncultured Alphaproteobacteria bacterium | reverse complement strand
CGGTGACGATTATATCAACTGCGCTTTGGATGAAGAACAATACAATGCGTTCATCGACAATCTGTTGAGCGCAGAAAAAATCGCCTTTAAAGAATGGGAAAAGCAAACGCCCTATTTCGAAGGCTGCCTGCCCATAGAAGTCATGGCGGAACGCGGACGGGAAACTTTGGCTTACGGGCCGATGAAACCGGTCGGTCTGACGGATCCGCATACGGGCAAACGCCCCTATGCCGTTGTCCAATTACGCAAAGAAAACCGTCAGGGCACACTGTTAAACTTGGTCGGATTCCAGACGAAATTAACTTATGGCGAGCAAAAACGCATTTTTAAAACCATTCCCGGATTGGAAAACGCCGTCTTCTCGCGATTGGGCGGCATTCATCGCAACACGTTTATCTGTTCTCCAAAAGTATTGGACGGCACTTTAAGATTAAAAATACGTCCGAACATTCGATTTGCCGGACAGGTGACGGGATGCGAAGGATATGTGGAAAGCGCCAGCGTCGGTTTGATGGCGGGATTGTTCAGCGTTTGGGAAATACAGGGAAAAGACTTCGTTTTACCGCCGGAAACGACGGCTTTGGGATCAATGTTGCGTCACATCACCGTTAACGCAAACGAAGAATGTTTTCAACCGATGAACATTAATTTCGGGTTGTTTCCCCCTCCTCCGATACCGGAAGGAAAAAAGAAAATCAAAGGATTGGATCGCAAACGCGCTCAAAGCGAACGGGCTTTGACCGATTTGGACGAATGGATCCGAAAGGCAGGCTTTAATGAACACACAAATTAAACGCACAAAAAACGCCGACGGAGAAAACTTTCCCGTCGGATCGTGCTTAATTCCCAAAAAATTACGTCCTCATGTCGCCGCTTTTTACGATTTCGCGCGCACGGCGGACGATATCGCCGATTCAACGGAAATATCCAAACAAGAAAAATTACAACGGCTTGATCGTTTGGAACGGGTCTTGTTGGGGAAAACCGAAGCCGACGAAGAAACCGAATGCGCGGCGACGTTAAAACAAAGCCTTGAAGAATGCGGCGTCACCAACCAGCACGCTTTGGACTTGCTCAAGGCTTTCCGTCAAGACAGCGAAGGACACACTTACCATACATGGGAAGACGTTATGGCTTATTGCCGTTATTCCGCCGGCAGCGTCGGAAGATTTATGCTGGATTTGCACGGTGAAAATCCTACGGCTTATTGGCCTTCGGACGCTTTGTGCGCGGCGTTGCAAATGAACAACCACCTGCAGGATTGCAAAGAGGATTATCAGGAAAAGCATCGAATTTATCTGCCCAAAGACTGGTTTAAAGAAGCGAAAATCAAATATGAGGCTTTGGACGACAGCCAGACCTGCGCGGCGTTGCAAACCGTTTTTCAAAGAACGACGGACGCGATTGAAAGTCTTTTGGTGGAAGGGTCTTCCCTGCCGTTGGTTGTTGTTAATCGGGGACTGCGCATGGAAGTCTGCGTCATTTACAGATTGGCGCAACGTTTGGTAAAACGATTGAAAAAAAAGGACATTCTCAGACGCAAAATCGGGTTGAGAAAATCAGACTGGATCATTGCTTGTTTGTGGGGTGTCTGGGGCGGTCTAAGAAGAAAGAAAATAGCATGCATCAAAAAGAAAGATCTCAAAGCGACAAAGAATTAATCCGTCAAGTCAACGATATCGTCAAACGCTCGGGTTCGTCTTTTTACCTTGCCATGAAGCTGTTGGGTAAAGAAAAAAGAAACGCGATGTTTGCGATTTACGCTTTTTGCCGCGAAATTGACGATATCGCGGACGAACCCGCCTTGCTTGAAGAAAAGAAAAAGAATTTAAAAATCTGGCGTGACGATATCGATAACATCTATAACGGCGTCGAACCGCGACAAGAGGTCGCAAAAGCTTTGATCGCCCCCGTCAAAGCCTTTCATTTGCCCAAAGAAGAGTTCATCGCTTTGATTGACGGCATGGAAATGGATATTCCCGACGGTATGCGCGCGCCGACAATGACCGAATTACAGCTGTATTGTCGTCGGGTGGCCGGCGCCGTCGGCCTGTTATCGATTTGCGTTTTCGGAGATTATTCCGAAACGGCGCAACGCTTTGCCGTCACCTTGGGAGAAGCCTTGCAGTTGACAAATATCTTGCGCGATATGCAGGAAGATATGGATCTGGGTCGATTGTATATGCCGCAGGAATGTCTGCAAAAGGCCGGGATCGAAATCACGGACAACACGCCGCTCAGTTATGTGTTGAACAATCCCGATTTAAAAATCGCCCGTCAGGCTTTGGCGGAACAGGCGGCCTTGCGTTTCACCGAAGCCGATGCCGCTTTATCGTCTTTAAACGCCAAACAAATGAAACCCGCCGTCATTATGAAATGCGTTTATAAAAAAATATTCGATATGATGGAAAAACGCGGTTGGGAAATCCTGACCCCGAGACCCAAACCGTCCAAGTTTTATATGCTGACGACGGCTTTGCGCGTCTGCCTGTTCGGGAAATAATACATGACCGTCCATATCATCGGTACAGGAATTTCCGGATTATCGGCCGCTTTTACCCTGACACAGGCGAAAATTCCCGTCGCTTTATATGATGCCGCAGGACACGCGGGCGGACGGTGTCATTCTTTTTTCGATAAAAACCTGAACGCCGTGATTGATAACGGAACGCATTTGATGTTGGGCGCAAATACGGCTTTGTTGGATATGCTGAAACAATGCCCGAACGATACGCCTTTGAAAAATTGCGGTCATCACATTTTATTTTTAAAAAAAGACGGCTCCGCGTTTCAAATCGACACAAGCAAACCTTTCAAAGCTTTGTTCAAACTGCCGGTCTTATATCCTTTACTGTGCGAATCCGTGATGAACACGCCTTTTAAAAAAGCGGATACGGGATTGTTTTTAAAAACCGCTTTCAAGTGCTTCGGCAAAGAAAACGGGCAAGTTTATCTGGCGAATCCGTCGTTGACGGACAGCGTCGTCAAACCTGTTGTGCATTTTTTAAAAAATAAAAACGTTCCCTTTTATTTCGGAAAACGATTAAAACGCGTTAAAGAACAGACATTGTCTTTTTTTGACGGAGACGAGTTTTCTTTGTCAAAAGAAGATAAAGTTATTTTAGCGGTTGACGCGCAAAATTTATCCCGTTTGATCGTCGGCGCCGAAGAAATGCCCTTTCAAACAATCATCAACTTCCACTTTAAAGCGGATCTCCGTCTGCCGCAAAACGCTTGTTTTGCCGGCTTAATCGGTTTTACGGGGCATTGGATCTTTATAAAAAACGGTATCCTGTCCGTAACGATCAGCGCGGCGAACACTTTGCTTGAAAAACTTTCCGCAGACGCCGTAGCGTCTTTGGTCTGGCAGGAAATCTCTTCTTTATTCAAAATCTCCTCAGTCTTGCCGGTGTACCGTGTCATTGTTGAAAAAAGAGCCACCGTTTCACAAACAAAAGCCGTCAATCAGTCGCGTTTAAATTCGGACATCGGTTCTAAAACCGTCTTTTTAGCCGGAGACTTTACCCGAACAAACCTGCCCTGCACTATCGAAGGCGGTGTGCGTTCCGGCATAACGGCTGCTCAAAATATATTAAACGACATCAACCAAAGATAACTTTACTTCATTTCCTAAAAAGCGGACAATAAAGCAAACAGTCAGGAAAGGAAAAAAGAATGGTTTTTGAGTTACCTAAATTACCGTTTGAAACGACGGCTTTGGAACCGTATATGTCCGCGAAAACGCTCGAGTTTCATTACGGAAAGCACCACCAAACTTACGTTAACAACTTAAACAATCTGATCAAAGATACCGACTTGGCGGCTGAAAATTTAGAAAACATCGTTTTAAAAACAGCCGGAAAAGAAGATAAAACCGCCATTTTTAACAACGCGGCTCAAGCATGGAATCACAGTTTCTTTTGGAGCTGCCTGACACCGAACGGCGGCGGAGCTCTGCCCGAAGGAAAGTTCAAAGAAGCCGTCTTGCACTCTTTTGCCAATGAAGAAAAATTTAAAGACGAATTGAAATCAGCGGCAGTTTCCCAATTCGGCAGCGGTTGGGCTTGGGTTGTCGCCGATAAAGATAAAATCAAAATTTTAAAAACGGGTAATGCGGACACCCCGATTGCGCATCACCTTACCCCCTTATTAACGATTGACGTTTGGGAACACGCCTATTATCTGGATTATCAAAACCGCCGTCCAGATTATGTGCAGACTTTGATTGATAAATTACTCAATTGGCATTTCGCGGCATCAAATTTTTCCGCGCTTTAACATAAAAAAAAAGCTCTTACGATGTAAGAGCTTTTTTTTATGTTTCTTAATCCGACGGTGTAATCGTCACGCGATCACCGGCCGCGGTATCATACAACATTGAATAATAAGGACCGATTTGATCCCCTGTGACATAACCTATAATTGCAAAGGCCATGGCACAAATTAAAAGACCAAAAGCAAGATAAGCCGCCCATTTCCATTTTACCGTACCGAAAATAGCAGCAACACTAATTCCAACTAAGCCAAAGCCGCCGATAATCATCACGACACCAATGACATTATATAATACTTTTACCCCCATATTCACAACGGCGGTCGGGGCAGTTCCGTCACTCATCTCGACATAGCCGTCTCTGGCGAAAGTATCAGACGCAACAAAAATTAAGATAAAGAAAAATGTCAGAATAAAAAGTGTTTTCTTTTTCATTAGATTTCCCCCTACATATAATACCATTATTTGCATTATACTATAACCATGCGGAAAATAAAGGAGCTTACCGCAAAAAACAAACCAATATCTTATTGATATAACAGCGTTTTTTTATAATTTATATGAAATTTTTATTACAACGTTTTAAATCTAATTTTATATTTATTTACTATCATCCATATGGCGAACACGAATAAACATATTGTTTTTCTTATCATCGGACATTTTCTTTTTTAAATCCGCTTCTGCTTTTTTCCGCGCTTCATCGATGTCTTTTTCCAAACAATACGCATGCAGTTGCTTTAATAAAATATATGTTTGTTTTTTGATTTTATTCCACGTTTTTAAAACAAAGGGCAATTTTTCTTCTTCATCATAAATCTGCCAGTCAATTAAAGACAGAGCGTTTTTAATTGCTCCCATGATCAAACGTAAGAAAGAAGATTTGATTGAAATGAAAATTTCCGGTTCTCCCTGCCCTGTCGGCACACCGATCGGATCACCCATTTCACGCAATTCTTCCGGCGTCGGCGTATCGTGGCTTAAATTAAGCACTCTGGCCAACGAAGAAAGTGTCTGACCTTGCAAAAGAACGGAAACAATAACCAAAAAGAAGATGACATTAAACAAATAGCGGGCATCTTCAATATCACTCATCAACGGATATGTCGCCAAAATAATGGGCACGGCTCCTTTTAATCCGGCCCAGCTGATAAATAATTTTTCACTGCGCGTATATTCGCTTTTGGCCAAGCACAAAAACACAGCCGCAGGACGGGCAATCATAACCAAACAGACCGTCGCGCTCAAAGCCGTCCCGAACAGTTCGCCCAACTCTTTGGGATTAACAAACAAACCAAGCGTTAAAAACATCAAGATCTGCATCACCCATGACAAAGCCGATTGAAATTGAATGAACGGATTTTTATACGGATACGAAGCATTTCCCAAAACGATACCGGCGATATACAAAGCCAGATAACCGCTTCCGCCGATCAATTGTGTTACGGCAAAGATCAAACAAACGACACCGATCCCGAAAACCGGATACAATCCTTGATACACGAAAGAAAACTTTTTCAATACGGCCAAAGCCAACAGCCCCATTCCATAGCCGAGAACAGCCCCCAATCCCATTTGCAGGATCAGCATTGTTGCTAAATTAAAAGCGGAAAACTGCCCTTGAGAAGTCAAATAAGCAATGGCTCCGACGGATAAAATTACCGCCATCGGATCGTTTGATCCGGATTCATATTCCAAAATGGATTTTAATTTAGGATTGTTCAGATACAATCCGTTTGTCCTTAAAATATTGAATACGGCCGGCGCATCTGTTGAAGACAAAATAACGCTGAGCAATAAAGCGATAGCAAACGGCATTTCCAACAAATAATATGACAGGACAAACATAAAAAAAGCCGTCAAAGCGACCCCGATCGTCGCCAAAACAGTTCCCCGTCCCAAAACGCTTTTAACTGCCGGCCAACCGGTTTCCAATCCTCCGGAAAACAAAATAAAAGCCAAAGCGAAAGATCCGATATAATTGCTCAGTTCCGCCGAATAAAATTGAATTCCCGCCCCGTCCGAACCGGCGATCATGCCAACGGCCAAAAAAACCAATAAAGACGGAATTCCCAACTTACTGGAAATTCTGTTGGCAAAAACACACATCAATAACAACAGGCCGCCCAATGCCATTAAAATTTCCAGTTTCATATAATACCTCTAACGTTGTCTTTATTTTAAGTGTGCCTGATTCATTTTATCAAAGTCAACGGATATGTTTATTTCTGTATTAGAATTTCCGCTCTTTTAAAATGATTTTGCATATTACGGACTTTGAACGACCACCCGAATGAAAAGTGTCTTACATACGAAAAGTTCAGCTTGTACTGGCATTAATCATTTGTTTTTGATATAATCTTTTTCAGACCGTTTAAATCAACGGTTCAGGGCGTCAGAAACCCTTTTAGAGATAGTCGCAATGCATATGGCGACTTTAAATTGCTATGCCGATTTCTGTCTGACGGGCGGATGTCGGCGTTATAAGGCTTTGCGCGAAATCGCCGAGCCGTAAATCTCTATACGGTTTCTGAACATCCGCCTACCTTTGTTGGGTAGGTTTTTGTTTAACCTAAACAAAAAGGATTGTTCAGAGATGAAAAAATCAACTTTATTCTTCTTATCAACGCTGATCGCGGTGTTCTTATCCGCGTCAACGTCTTATGCGGCTATCTATTCATCAGAAAGTGAGTGTCGTGCTAACTGTTCAACAGGCTGTGGCGGAAGCGGTAGTTTTGTTGTCTGTTTTGCTCCTGGTAATAATTACTGCGTCAGTGACGGTGTTTCGACAGCAGGGCCTTATTGGACTTATTCAGATTGTCATGCGGTTGAAACCAGAAAAGACTCTGACGATATAATAAAATCCTGTTATCAAGATGGTTCTTACTATACATTTCAGTTCAAATTTAGTAGTTGCGGAACATACACGCCGAGTTGTCCGGCGGGTTGTTCGACGTGCAGTTCTTCAACCACGTGTACAACGTGTGACGGGGGGTTCTATT
>CALXTY010000095.1 GCA_944391535.1 uncultured Alphaproteobacteria bacterium | reverse complement strand
CCGTTTGGCCGCTTCATGTTTCGGCGTCCATGCTGTCGATGTGTTGGCTCAGGGAAAAACGGATCGTATGGTTGTTTGGAAAAGCGGTACGATTACCGATGTTAGCTTGGATGAAGTCGCAGCAATTGGAACGGCAAAAGTTGATCCGAACGGTATGGTGGCAAAGACGGCTCGCGGATTGGGAATGTATATCGGAGAATAACAGTCTGCATGGCTTTTCTCGGGGAAGAAAGAACCTTCTTCCCCGATTTTTATTTTTCTTTCAAATAGTTTTGAAAAGAGATATACTTAATACAGTTATTTAAATTCTATCCTGTGGAGGTATTGCATGAAAGAAGAATCCGCTCATTTGCAAGCATTGAGAGCAAAACATGCTGCTTTGGACGAAGAAATTGCAAAAGAAATGGCTCGTCCCTTACCCGATGAAATGGTTATTTCCAATCTAAAACGTCAAAAATTGAAAATTAAAGAAGAAATTGAGGCTGAATCCGAATCTTAAAATGTGCGCCGTTTATTTAAACGGCGTTTTTTATGACTTTGTTCGAGTGAGCATAATAAAAAGATATAAACGAAACCACGCTGGTATGCGTGGTTTTTTTGAAGTTAACACCAACATCAATCTTGTAAAGAAACAGATAAATCCGCTTTCACTCTAGTTTTACCGGCTTGAATATTCTGTGAAAGGCAGTTTAACTGTTTCCACATAAATGTTTTGCTGTGCCTATTTATTAAAAAAAGGCGATTGTATTATCGCCTTTCAGTTTTTTAAAGTTGAACCGTGACTTCATAAGCTCGTTCTATTGTATCCATAATTTCATCATGAACTTCTTTTTGATTTGTTTCTTCCGATTTAACATAAGCGGATAACGCTTTATCCAACAGATCAATTCCTTTTAAAACATTGGTTTCAATAACTAATATTTTCTTTACATCGGCTAACGCGAGCATCGTTTCTTCGTTAATATTGGTTAATAAAACATCTCCTTGAGGAGAACGTTGAAAGTGTAAAGTTGTTTGATCTTTTTTTGATATCGTCGGAGTTGACGGCTCTCCTTCAAAAGCGGGTAAAAAAACAGATATCATTCCGGTTTCATTTATAACAAATTGGGGAGAAGGCAATTCATTGATATCCATGATGTCAAACCTTTCATAAAAAAACATATTGAAAAACAGTATATCGTTTTTTTTTTAAATTTCAATCTATTATAGTTTTACAGAAGGTGTGCTTAAAAAAGGTCTTCGCAGGGCGCGAAATTGCTTAGGACGCACGGTGGAAAGATTTTGCAAGAGTCTGTCTGGCGTTAATACATCAAAGGATACTTTGGATCATGGCGGGGAATATGATGGCTGAGTCATTTCAGATAGAAAGAACAAAAACTGTCCGCAGTGTTTGCGAAAGATCGCACACAAAACCACGTTATACATAAAAACCCCCGCGTAAAACGCGGGGGCTGTTTTTTTTTGTTGATTAGAAACCGTCACGTTCCAAACGTTTACGTTCCAGCTTGCGGGCACGACGAACAGCTTCGGCCTTTTCGCGAGCTTTCTTTTCAGAGGGCTTTTCAAAATTGCGACGCAATTTCATTTCACGAAAAACGCCTTCGCGCTGCATTTTCTTTTTTAAAGCCTTTAAAGCCTGATCAACATTATTATCACGTACAATAACCTGTACCATAAAAATCACATCCTTTATTTTAGTAAGGAGAATAGTCTCCGATGAAAACAAAAATTATCTGTTCGGCATCAAAATACCGAATTGCAGATAAAAACTCAACACTAAAAAAAACTCTCTTTTGGCAGAAAGAGAAAAACCCCCTCCTTTACGGAAAAAAGATTGATTACTCTTTATACTATAAGCCTGAAAAAGAAAATTTTTCAACAGTTTTTCGATTTGTTTTCATATTTTTAAGACAAAATAAATTTTTTTGTTTTTCAGTTTTTATCAAAATCTTATAGAGGGAAATGTTTCTAATACAAAATATTGTTTTTTTTGGGGGAAGGGGGATAAAAAAAGGATAAATTGACAAAAAATGTTTTCGTTTTTGTCAAAATGCGGTATATTTTATTCAGTCACAGCTTTGGAGAATGAAAAATATGGATCGACAGTTATCCGTCAAAGAGAGATATAACGCAAACAATTCGACTATCAACTATCCTCAAGAAGCGCCGTTAATAAATATTGGGGTCAGAGGGCGGAAAGGTCAGAAAAATGCTTCAGATAAGCGCCGTTTGGTCAGTCTGATTAACACAATCGCCCGATCTTCAATGTTCGGTCGCGCTGTTTTGGAAGACGCCGCCAAGGACGGATACACGGTCGTTATGGAAAACCAGAGAGGTTCTTGCGGTTTTTGTGACGAACAACAAAAAGTGATCGCGTTAAATCCCGTTTTGTCCGACGATTTATTGGTGGCGACTTTGGCTCATGAAGCTCGTCATGCCCAACAATTTTCTCGAGGCGCGGAAAGCGCGTTCGGTGTATTTAACTTAAAAAGCGAATTAATGTACACCAGAGCGATGGAGGCGGATGCGGAAACGGCGGCCGCCGCGACTTGTCACGAAATTCGAGTGAATACCGGCAATGAAGGACCTTGGAAGGCTTTTTCAGAAGATTCCGTTGAAATCGCCGCTGGCTTTATGCAGGCGGCGCCGACACGGGATGCGGCATTGAATGATCAAATGTTGCAAGAAGCTTTTAACGGTTGGTATCAGGATATTGCGATGATGACTTCTTACGAAGAAAGTTATATCGTTGATACGATGAAATACGGCATCAAAAGGCAAAACAGAATGCCTGCTTATGATAAAGCGATAGAATCAAAAGAAATCGTCAGCTTGTTTTGTTCCAATGCCGAGGGAAAATGTTATTGGGAAAAAAATAAAGACGTTTTAAATGATAAAGAGAAACTTTCAATAGATCCGATGACATATAATATGGCGAAAATGTTTTTTAAAGTCCGTGAAATGAGATCGGGACAAAAACCGGATCCGACATTGGAAACGCTTCCCGTTCGTTTTGATGTGAATGACGAGGGAAAATCTTCTAAAAAAGAACAACGCGCGTTTTCAATCAGGGCTCCTAAATCAAACGCTTTTGCGCAGGCGATCAGTTCTTTTTCTTCAAGAAACAGGTGATTTTTCATTTGTTTGGCTTTTGAATACGAAACATCCTCTTTCAAGAGGATGTTTTTTTGTGATGAGAAAAAATAAAAACAAAATTCCGTCCATAAACGTAACTTCAAACACTTAATAAAAGAGATTAATTTCTATTTATAACACATTAAAAATAAACAATTATTATTTAAAATTAGAGACGCGTTTTTTTGGGAATGTCTTTGAAAAAAATGTTGACAAAAATAAGCCGTTTTTTTACTATACTCCTATCTTTATCTTTTTAATGCTAGAGGCTTTTAATGATTTTAGACAAGTTTTTTTCCGTCAATCGAGAATATGATGCAACCGTTCAGCCGGTTGTCGACATAGATATGTCCGAGTGTAAGAAAGAAGATCAACCGCGCATGATTGAATTGGTCAATCGTTTGGCAAAATCGCCGTGCGGTTTGGAAACATTGCAAATTGCGGCGGAAAACGGTTTTAAATTCAGCTTCTTTGACCCGGGCGTGCGTTGTTGCGGTGCGTGTGACGAAGCCGGACATTGGGTGCGTTTGAATCCGAAAGAATCCGATGATAAGCTGGTTGGCACTTTGGCGCATGAATGCCGTCACGCGGGGCAGTTTGTCCGCGGCGCTCACGAAGCGTTCGGCGTAATGGATGTGCGTTCCGAGTTGATTTCTTTTCGTGCAATGGAAGCCGATGCGCAAACGTATGCCGTCACTTCTTGCAAAGAATTGGCGTTGCAAGGCGAAACGGGGCCGTATGAAACGTTTAAACAGCGTTATCCCGAAATTGAAAAGGCCTTTGATACGGCTTATAAAGCCGCCGGTAACAAGATCACGCATGAGGTGATGACCGAAACCTTTGAAGGGTGGTATGATCAGTTGCGCACCAAAACGGTTTATGAAGAAGCGTATCAGATCGAACCGATGACAAAGGAAATCTATGATCTTAAACAAGGAAAAGCGCAAACGCTGTTCTATAATAAGCAAAAAATGGGGGCTGAAGAAGCCGTCGCCATGGCCGGTTGGACAAAAGACGGAAATTACTACACAAAAGATCCGAAACGTCTTGAAAGCGGTAAGTTTCTGGATGTCGCCGAACAAAGTATGAATGATATGCGCGATTTCTTTAAGTTGCGTCAGGAATTGACAGGTATGGCTCCGGATCCTTCTTTGGAAACGATTCCCGTCCGTCCGGATACAATGAAACGGGATCGCCCGAAAATGGGTGAAAAGCCGATGGACGGCATGTTCGAAAGCAAAGATCGTATTCTAATGAACAAACAACGCTACGCTTCTGAAAAGAATGCTCAAAAGATGGCTGTCGTTCAGACGTTGGCGGCAAAACACATTCGCTAAGGAAAAAAAGATGTCAGATAAAAAGACTCCTGCTTTACAAAATGTATTTGAAGCGCCGGCTCAAAAGGGGCAGAGCGCATATCCTGAAGAGCTTTTGACCGTTAATGTCGATCTGTCGTTATGCACGCCGGAAGAATTGCCGCGTATGATTCATATCGTAAATCGTTTGGCAAAATCTCCTGCCGGTCGTGAAACATTGGAAATCGCCGCTCAAGCGGGATACAAATTCGGTTTTTTAGATGCGGCGACGAATTGTTTCGGTTGTTGCTTCGGCGGTATAAATTGCATCGGCTTGGGGCCTATGGCTTCCGATGATAAATTGGTCAGCACGCTGTGTCATGAATGCCGTCATGCGGGGCAGGGTGTCCGTATGAAAGGGATCCCCGATCGCGATCAGTTGAATGTCGCTTCGATTATTCGTGTTTCTCGTGCCAAGGAAGCTGATGCTCAAGCTTATGCTCTGAAAGCTTGTAAAGAACTTGAAATGCAGGGGGATAAAGGACCTTTGGCGACTTTTGCCAAATTCTATCCGCCGATTTATGAGGCCTATGAAAATGCTTTTAAACAAGAAGGCGTTATGAATGATAAAGTCGTCGCCGCCGTCTTTAAAGGGTGGTACGATCAACGCGGAACCAAGCAGAATTACGAAGAAGGCTATATCATCGAACCGATGCACGACGCCATCGAAAAATTCAATCAGGGAACAAATAAGGATACATATACGTTTTATCATAATGTTGATTCCGAAAAAGTTGTTGAAAAAATCGGTTGGACAAAAGACGGCAATTATCTGGCAGGGGAAAAGCCCAAGTTTTTGGATGAACCGCGCTATTCCAGTATAGGAGAACGTACTAAAGCGGATTCTCAGGCCTTCTTTAAAATCCGTCAGGAAAAAATAGGCATTCAGCCGGATACCTCCGTTGATACAATGTTTACATACAAGGATGTCTTTCCTCGCCGATTACCGGAAATGGGTAAACCGCGCGGTGATCAACAACCAACCATGGATATGGGAACCACAATCAATAAATGGAACGCTATTTTGGCAGCTCGTCAGCAGAAATTAGGGCGTTAAAATAGTCTTTGATGCTGTGGGGGGGGGTGAAAACTGAATCCACCTTTGATGTGTGGTCCGTCGAACACATTATCATGGGGATCTCCGTTGCTTGGTTGGCGCAAATTATTGTCAATAAAATCGTCGGTCAGGAGCAAGTGTCGGAAACGTTAAAAAAACGAATCAGTTTTTTTATAACGTTAATGATCGCTTATATGTGGGAAACGTTGGAACACTATCTGGAAACCGGGTTGGCAGGTCAAGCCGTCGAATATTGGTTGCAAGGCGTCGAACATTGGTCAAACAGATTGATTTCGGATAATCTGATGGTTTTGACCGGATGGTATATTTACCAACAGCAAAATAAAATGTTGGCTTTTGCCCGCGTCTTTTCCGCCATTTGGCTGATCGTGCATATCTTTGTATTCCCGCACAGTATGTATCTGCATGAATTGTTTTAGATGAAAAATATTTGACAAAAAAATATTTTTTTTCTAAAGTTTCGGTGTGTTTTCTTTATGAGGAAAAAAAGATGTCCGTAAAAAAACTTTTTGAACAATCGCAACAAGCCCCTGTTGTCTATCCTGATGAAAAGCCCGCTGTAGATGTTGATTTAAGAACGTGTCCGAAAAAAGATCGGCCGCGTATGATTTCAATGATCAATCGTTTGGCTAAAAGTAAATTGGGGTTGGAAACGTTGCAAATTGCGGCGGATAACGGATATCACTTTAATTTTATTAAAGGGGAAAACAGAGCTTTCGGTTTTGCGGATCCCGTCAATAAACGCATTGCTTTAAATCCTAAATTTACGGATGATAAATTGATCGGCACAATGTGTCATGAATGTCGTCATGCCGGTCAATTTGTCCGCGCTTCTGATCTGAGTGAAGAAAAATGGGACGTCAAAACGAATTTAATTTATATGCGGGCGATGGAGGCTGACGCTCAGGCTTATGCGTCTTCGGCTTGTGAGGAGCTGTTCCGTTTGGGCGATGAAGGTCCTAAAAAGGAATTTTATAAATATTATCCTGAAATCGCCAAAGGCTTTACGAACGCATTAATTAAGAACGATGCGCAAATGGGAAACAATTTGCTGACGGACACTTTTAAGGCTTGGTATGACCAACTGGGCACGAAATCGGTTTATGAAGAAGGATATCTTTTGGAACCGATGCAACAGGAACTACGCAATATTGCGAACGGGAAGGGAGAATCCATGACGTTTGAAACATCGATTTCCGCGCAAAAAACAATTGCGGAGATCGCATGGACGAAAAACGGAAATTATTTTCAGGACGATCCGGAAATTCTTAACAGCGGTAAGTACTTAAACGTATCTGAATTTACAATGGAACAAATGAAGAAGTTTTTTGAGTTCCGCAAAGAAATGACGGGCAAAGATGATGCAAAAGCTTTAGAGGGTATTCCGACGCGTCCGAATACGATTAAGCCTCGCGTAAAACCGATGACTAAGCCCGCTATTAAAAATAAACAAGTAACGCTTAAAAAAATCATGAAAAATAAAGAAGCGTTAAAACAAAAAGGATTGGCGGCTAAATTTGTTCAAGCGCAGAAAATCGCCGCGAAACAAGTTCGTTAATGTTATAAAAAGGCGACATTTTGTCGCCTTTTTGTTTTTTATGACAATCACACGCAACAGCATCCCGTCGCATTGGAAACAGGCGAGAATCCCGATTTGCATGACACGCCTTCGCATCCGACGGGTATGCAACAACACCCCGTGTCCGTCGCTTCCGCCACGGATCCGGACAAACAAGACACGTC
>CALXTY010000094.1 GCA_944391535.1 uncultured Alphaproteobacteria bacterium | reverse complement strand
GCGCAATCCCAACATCGGGTTGGCTTCGTGCAACTGGTGAACGCGCGCTTGGACGGCTTCCAAAGAAACGCCCAATTCTTTAGCGATTTCGCGCTGTTCGGGTTCTTTTGTCGGCAGGAATTCGTGCAAAGGCGGATCCAACAGACGGATCGTGACCGGCAAGCCTTCCAAAGCCAGGAACAAGCCTTTGAAGTCTTCGCGCTGATACGGCAACAATTTTGCCAAAGCCGTACGACGAGCTTCTTCGTTTTCGGCCAAAATCATTTCGCGCATATGCTTAATACGCATCGGGTCAAAGAACATGTGTTCCGTACGGCACAAGCCGATTCCTTCGGCACCGAACTTGCGGGCGACCTGAGCGTCATGCGGCGTATCGGCGTTGGTGCGGACTTTCAGCTTACGGACTTCATCGGCCCAGCCCATGAACAAACCGAAATCACCTGTCAATTCGGCATCTTTCAAAGCAACGGCACCGTTAATCACTTCACCGGTCGTACCGTCCAAAGTAATGACATCGCCTTCTTTGATTTCAACGCCTTTGATGGTCATTTTCTTGGCAGCGTAATCGACTTTAACATCGGCGGCACCGCAAACGGCCGGCGTTCCCATACCGCGGGCGACAACAGCCGCGTGAGACGTCATACCGCCGCGAGCCGTCAAAATACCCTGAGAGGAATGCATACCGTGAATGTCTTCCGGAGACGTTTCGACACGAACCAGAACGACTTTCTTACCTTCTTCGGCCCACTTTTCGGCGTCATCGGCAGAGAAAACAACCTGACCGACAGCGGCGCCCGGAGAAGCGTTCAGAGCCTGCGTCAACAAACGACCTTCGGCGATCGCTTCTTTCTTGGCTTTCGGATCCAAAGTCGGGTGCAACAAATCGTCCAACTGCTTGGGTTCGACACGCATCAAAGCGGTCTTCTTGTCGATCAAGCCTTCGTTGACCATATCGACAGCCATCTTCACGGCGGCGGCAGCGGTACGTTTACCGTTACGTGTCTGCAACATGTACAGCTTACCGTTTTGAATCGTGAATTCCATATCCTGCATATCGCGGTAATGTTTTTCCAACGTTTCGCGGATATCGCACAACTGCTTATAGAGTTCCGGCATTGCTTCTTCCATGCAAGGCAGATCGGAACCGCGTTCTTTTTTGCCTTCTTTGGAGATCTGCTGCGGCGTACGGATACCGGCAACGACGTCTTCGCCCTGAGCTTTAATCAGGAATTCGCCGTAGAAAGCGTTTTTACCCGTGGACGGGTCGCGCGAGAAGCAAACACCCGTAGCGGAATCATCACCGGCGTTTCCGAAGACCATCGTCTGAACGTTAACGGCCGTCCCCCAATCTTCGGGGATATCGTTCAACTTACGGTAATAAATGGCGCGATCGACCATCCAGCTCATGAACACGGCGCCGATACCGCCCCATAACTGTTCATTGGGATCTTGCGGAACGGGTTTGCCGAACTTTTCACCGATCTTTTTGTATTCGGCGATCAATTCTTTCAAATCGTCAACCGTCATATCGGTATCGGACTTGTAGCCTTTTTTGTCTTTCAAAGCTGTCAGAGCGTGTTCGAAGTTTTCATGCTTTACACCCATAACGACGTCGGAATACATCTGAATGAAACGGCGATAAGAGTCATAAGCGAAACGTTCATCACCGGAAGCTTTGGCCAAACCTTTAACGGTTTCGTCCGTCAAGCCCAGATTCAGAACCGTATCCATCATACCCGGCATGGAAATACGCGCGCCGGAACGAACGGAAAACAGCAGCGGATCATTAGGATCGGCGAATTTTTTACCGACGATTGATTCACAGAAAGCAACGCCTTCTTTGACCTGTTCGGCCAGATCGGCGGGGAATGTTTTACCGTTAGCATAGTAGTATGTGCAGACTTCGGTAGAAATTGTGAATCCGGGAGGAACAGGAATTCCGATGGAACTCATTTCCGCCAGGTTAGCACCTTTGCCGCCCAACAAATTTTTGTCGGAGGCTTTACCTTCGGCTTTACCGTTACCGAATTTATAAACCCATTTTGTCATGGTGGTTAGATATCTCCTTACCCTTCAATTACAGAAAAATCAGCGACGCCGCCCATTGTGCGCACGATCAAAGACAACATACGCAAACGGTTGGCGCGACGCTGGACATCGTCACAGTTTACCTGGACTTTTTCAAAGAAGTCATCGACGGGTTTGCGCAATTTTGCCAGATCCCCCATCGCCCCTTCGAAATCGTCCGAAGCAATCTTCTTTGAACTGTTTAACATAACTTCGGTGAGCGCGTCAAACAATGCTCCTTCCTGATCGGCTTCGAATAAAGCTTTATCCGGAGTTTCGGTATAAGAGCATTTATCTTTTCCTTCTTCGATTCTGACGATATTCGCGCCGCGGCGATATGCCGTCAGCAGATTTTCGCCGTCTTCGGTCGAAAGGAATTCAGTCAAAGCACGGACACGCGCGATCACGCGGCACAAGTCGATTGATTCCAGATGATCTCCCTGTGCCAGTCCGTAAACAGCCGTAATATAGTCATGGCGCACGCCTTTGTCTTTCATGGCGACTTTCAATCGTTCGGCGATGAAAGCCATCAACGAAGCCATTTGGCGTACAGACCAATTAACCAAAACGGTTGGTTCTCCGTTTTCGTTTCTTTTTTCAGATTCGGTCATCGCTTCGGCGACGGCGACCTGAGCAGAATCGCCGTAAACGGAACGAGCCGCGTTAAAAATCTGAAAAATCGGCATATTGATTTTGTTTTCCAAAATCAGCCGTATGACCCCCAGCGCGGCGCGACGCAGCGCAAAAGGATCTTTGGATCCGGTCGGCTTTTGATCAATCAGCCAAAATCCGACCAAAGTATCGATTTTATCCGCCAACGCGACGGCCACACTGACCGGATCGGACGGACAAGCATCTTTCGGTCCCAACGGAGAATAGTGTTCGGCGATCGCATTGGCGACCGCTTCGTTTTCTCCGTCAAAACGCGCGTAATAACGTCCCATGACGCCCTGCAGTTCGGGGAATTCTCCGACCATACCGGTGGACAGATCGGCTTTGCACAACAAAGCGGCGCGATCGGCATCGGCGGCATCGGCATCGGGAATATATTTTAACAATTCTAGCAACAATTGGCGCATCCGTTCAACCTTGTCGGCGACAGAGCCCAATTTCGCATGGAAAACGCGCGCCTGCAACTTATCGGCTTTGGACGCCAAAGACGTTTTTCTGTCTTCGTCCCAGAAAAAGCGGGCGTCCGACAGTCTGGCACGTAAGACGCGTTCGTTACCGGCAATGATTTCCGCACCGTCATTTGCCGTCTTCATATTGGCGACGACGATAAAACGCGGCGCCATTTTACCGTTTTCGTCCGTCATGCAGAAATATTTTTGATTCGCGCGCATGGACGTAATCAGGACTTCCTGAGGCACGCTCATAAACTCGTCATCAATTTTGCCCATCAACGGAACGGGGTATTCCGCCAAACCGGCGACTTCATTCAACAACCCATCGTCTTCAAGCAGGCGGTATCCGGCCTGCTTTGCCAGAGCGTGCGCCTGTTCGGAAATAATTTTCTTGCGGTCTTCGGGATCGATCAGAACATACGCCTCGCGAATTTTTTTCTGATAATCCGCAAAATCTTTCACCTCAATGGCATTGGGCGCCAAAAAGCGATGACCGTAAGTGACATTTCCCGACTTTACGCCGGCGAATTCGACCGGCACGACCGCGCCGTCAAACAAGCAAACGATCGCGTGCAAAGGACGCACCCAATGTTCCTTATGTTCCGCCCAACGCATCGACTTCGGCCACGGAAAAGAAGCCAACAAAGCGGCCACGTTTTCCCGCAACACTTCGGCTGTCGGACGACCTTTGCGGGACAGGGAAGCGAAATAAAACGTCCCTTTGGGCGTTTCCCTGACTTCCAATTGATCTTTCGTCATGCCGACAGAGCGCAAAAAGCCGTTTAACGCCTGTTCGGGGGCGTTGACGGCGGGACCTTTCTTTTCTTCGACCAGATCGGCCTGAGCGACCGGCAACCCTTTAACGCACAGCCCCAAACGGCGGCTGGCGACAAAAGAAACGGTTTCATCGAATTTCAATTCGTTTTTTTTCAACGCTTCCGTCATAAAGCGTTCGATATGCGCGGCGGCATCGGCCTGCATGCGGGCGGGAATTTCTTCAGAAAACAGTTCAAGGAAAAATTCGCTCATATTATCCCTCCGCTTTCAGATGACCGCGGCTTTTCAGCCAGCCTTCGCAACACCCTTTGGCCAAAGCCCTGACGCGTCCGATATAAGCGGCGCGTTCGGTCACGCTGATCACGCCGCGGGCGTCCAACAGGTTGAACAGATGCGAAGCTTTGATGCACTGATCATAAGCCGGCAAAGGAATTTCGTCTTTCAACAACGCCTGACATTCTTTTTCGGCGTCTTTGAAGTGCTGCAGCAACATCTGCGTATCGGCGCATTCGAAATTGTATTTGGAGTATTCGACTTCGTTTTGATGAAAGACATCGCCGTACGTCACGCCGTCGCCGTTAAAATCCAAATCATAGACGTTTTCGACACCTTGGATATACATCGCCAAGCGTTCCAGACCGTACGTAAGTTCGGCGCAGACCGGAGAACATTCAAAGCCGCCGACCTGTTGGAAATAGGTGAATTGAGACACTTCCATACCGTCGCACCAGACTTCCCAACCCAAACCCCAAGCGCCCAAGGTCGGACTTTCCCAGTCGTCTTCGACAAAACGGATATCGTGATGCGCGGGATCAATGCCCAAAACTTTCAGACTGTCCAGATACAGTTCCTGAACGTTCTCGGGAGAAGGCTTTAAAATCGCCTGATATTGATAATAGTGTTGCAATCTGTTGGGATTTTCACCGTAGCGACCGTCAACGGGACGACGTGAAGGTTGGACATAAGCCGCCTTCCAATGTTCGGGTCCCAGAGCGCGCAGAATGGTTGCGGGGTGAAACGTACCCGCACCGACTTCCATATCGTAGGGTTGAAGAATGACGCAGCCTTTTTCTGCCCAATACGCGTGCAGTTTAAGGATCAAAGATTGGAAATCGCTTCCTGTTTTATTCACCATTTTGAACTCGAGTTATAGAGATGTAAGCGTTTTAAAACCGTGCGAAAAAAATACTTCCGAATACCCTTCAGGTCAAGGAAAAATCTTAATCGGACAAAGATAAAGTTGATAAACGCACCGTAACGTTATAATAATGAGAACAAAGAAACATTCGGAGCTTTATCAAAAGCTTTTCAATCACGCCTTTTATTGACCGACAGGATTTCAAGATGCCTAAAATTTCCGTTTTATTTCCCGTTTACAACACGAATGAAACCTATCTTCGCGAAGCTATGGAAAGTGTTTTATCTCAAACATTTTCGGATTTTGAATTTATCATACTCAATGACGCATCGACCGATCCGAACGTGGAAAAAACCGTCAAATCTTACACGGACGACAGAATCCGTTACTACACCAACGAACATAATCTGGGAATTTCGTTGACGCGCAACAAGCTGTTGGATTTGGCGAACGGCGAATATCTGGCGATTATGGATCACGACGACATTTCTTTGCCGACCCGCTTTGAAAAGCAGGTCGCCTATCTGGACAGCCACCCGAATGTTGGCGTTGTCGGTTGCAAAGTCAAAAAAATCCCCGAAAATCGTGTTACGCGCAACCCGACCAACAGCGACGACATTAAATTGGCTTTAATGCGTTCTTGCGCCATTTCTCATTCGGCCTGTATGATTCGCAGCGACGTTTTAAAACGCAACAATCTGCGTTATGAAGAAAAATTTTCGCCTTCGGAAGACTACGCTTTATTTTGCCGTCTGATCCCCTTAACCGATTTTTACAACATTCCGGAAGTTTTGTTTCTCTATCGTTGGCATAAAACCAACACCTCGAAAACCCAAGCGGCCAGAATGACGCGTTGCACTTATGAGATCCAATCCTTTGCGGCGCACGACAATCCCGTGTTGCACGACATTTTCATGCTGACGGCTGAAAACACCATTCGCGTGCGTTTATTTCATTTTCTGCCGATTATAACGATCCGCAGACAGGGGTACCGGACAAAAGTGTATTTATTCGAAAAGATTCCTCTTTTATCCTACAAAAACACCATCAAGTTACAAGAAAAGGATTCCTGATGAAAATCAAATTCGTCCAAACGGCGATCGACCGTATTCGAGGCAAGAAACGTTTTGAAATTCCGGCTCCGTATTATAACAACCGGATTTATTTACCTTGCGAATATCCGGACGTTTACAATCGGGACGGCCGGAAAATGGACTTTTTTTTCTTACGCGACCGCCATTTTTCTCATTCTCCGTACGGGACGTTTCCGACTTATTTTATTTGGGATCGTTTTAATTACGGCTTAAACACGCATTTTTACACGGGCAAATCCATCCAAGAAACCGTCGGCAAACCGAATGTAAAATACGGATGGCTTCTTGAACCGCGCAGCAAGCAGTTGGTTGATTATACCGGCATTGAAAAAAAACCCGCTTTAACAAAGGAATTCAAAGCGATTCTGACATATGACGAACAGCTTTTGGATCGACTGGACAATGCCGTGTTTTTCCCCGGTTGCGCATCGTCTTGGGTAGAAGAAACAGATCCGGACATCTGGCAAAAAAAGACGAAGAACGTTTCGATTTTATCCTCGCACAAAAAGACGTGTCCTTTGCATTTTTTAAGACTTGATATCGCGTGGAAATGTAAAAAGGAAGGATTGGCGGACACGTTCGGGACATTCGACGGCGGAAAAACCGTCAAGATGATTGAAACGCTGAAAGACTATCGTTATTCGATCGCGTTGGAAAATCAGGTATCGGATTACTTCTTTACGGAACGGCTGATTTCAGCTTTTATCACCATGAGCGTTCCGATTTACTTAGGAGCGCGGAAAATAGACAAATTGTTTAATCCGGACGGTATCATCCAAATCGACGAAAAGCAGGCGGAACACATTGAAGACGTTTTAAAACAGTGTTCCGAAACAGACTATATGAATCGCTTGCCGGCCATGCGTGAAAACTATGAAAAAGCGTTGGCTTACATGAATTTGCATGACATGCTTTACGAAACATTGTTTTTGCCCGAGAACGAACGGAAATTGAACTTTGATTTTTCAGGCATCGGGAAACACTCATGAAGGTCAGCATCATCATTCCGATTTATAACGCGGAAAAGTATTTAAACGGCTGTTTAAGCAGCATTGCCGCACAGACGCACGCCGATTTTGAATGTTGGTGCGTTAACAACGGATCGACGGACGCGTCGGAAAAGATCATCGACGAGTTTATAAAAAAGGACGACCGTTTTAAAAAGATCACAAGATCGAACGAAGGCAAACAGG
>CALXTY010000093.1 GCA_944391535.1 uncultured Alphaproteobacteria bacterium | reverse complement strand
ACAAGGATCCGTTGGAAATCAACGCTTATCAGTATGATATCGTCTGCAACGGCATTGAATTGTCTTCGGGCGCGATCAGAAACCACCGTCCGGACATCATGTACAAAGCTTTCGAAATTGCCGGATACGGTCCCGAAGTCGTCGAACAAAAGTTCGGCGGTATGCTCAACGCCTTTAAGTACGGTGCTCCTCCGCACGGCGGTTCGGCTCCGGGCATTGACCGCATGGTGATGTTGTTGGCCGATGAACCGAATATTCGTGAAGTCATTTTGTTCCCGATGAACGGTATGGCGCAAGACTTGATGATGCAAGCGCCTTGCGAAGTAACGCCCAAGCAGTTAAAAGAATTGCATATTCGGGTCGAACTGCCGAAAACGGTCGAAAAGAAATAATCTTGATAAAAATAAAAACCCCGCTAAAAGCGGGGTTTTTTCTTTACGCGAAATGATAAACTTTTCTGTACTTCCAAAAATAATACAGCGTTAAAACAAAGGAAATCCCTTCGGCCAAAGGAATCGCGCTCCAGACACCGTTCATTTTAAACCAAATCGGCAACAACAAAAGAAAGCCTACGACAAAAACAAACGTGCGGCAAAAAGACAACAACGCCGACACTTTCCCGTTTGACAAAGCCGTAAACAACGCCGAAGCGTAAATGTTCAACCCCATAAACAAAAAACACAACGCAAACAGTTTAAAACCGTCATAAGCCAATTCATACACGTGCGAACCGGCCTTGACGAACAAGCCGATTAAGAAGCCCGCCTGCCATAAACAAAAAACGTAAACGCCCAAAGAAATCAGACCGATCATTTTGGTACTGATTGCAAAAATTTTCTGCAAGTGCGCCGTCTGACGCTTGCCGTAGTTATAACTGGTCAACGGGGCTATTCCCATCGAATAACCAAAGCAGATCGACATCAAAAACGTTTGCATGTACAACACGACCGTAATCGCGGCGACACCGTCCGAACCGGCCAGACGGATCACGATATTGTTCAACAAAATCGTTACAAAACACACCGATAAATTCGTCACCATTTCCGATGAACCGTTGATACATATTTTGGAAATGACGTACGTTTTCCATTTCGGTGTGACAAAGTACAGACTGCCGCGGCGATTGATCGAAAAATAAACAAAACCGATCAAACCGACCAAAGCGTAACCGATGCCCGTTGCCAACGCGGCGCCGCGCAAGCCCATATCAAAGACGGCGATGAAAACATAATCCAAAACAACGTTGGTAATGCCGCCGATTGAAGAAAAGATCAATCCCAAAACGGCTCTGCCGCGCGTGATATAAAACATTGAAAACGTTCCCGTAAACAACATCAGCGGCAGAAAAAACAAACATGTGTGCGCATATTCGTAACAATAATCGTACAGCTGTTCGTTCGCCCCTAAAAAGAACAGCAACGGATCTAAAAAGATCAATCCCAAAACGGAAACAAAGATACCTGCGAGCAAAGCGACAAAAACAATCAATGTAAAATTTTGTCGGGCGACTTCTTCTCTTTTTTGTCCCAACTGACGGGCGACCAAAGCGCTGCCGCCCGTGCCGAACATCATTCCCACGGCAATGATCACCAAAACGATCGGAAAGGTAATATTAACGGCGGACAGAGCCTCCGTCCCGATCAAATAAACGACAAACAATCCGTCAATAATGCCGTATACTTCCATCAACAATGTCGAAGCGATTGTGGGCGCGGCAAATTTTAACAAAGAACCGATCGATATTTTTCTATCCAACGAATTTGTCATTTTATAACCTGTTGTTTATTTTTTTATTCCTCTTATTATGAGATAAAGTATCCCCTTATGGCAGAGTCAAGGAATAAAATGCAAAAGCTTTTAACAATCGGTTTGTTTTCAAAAATCACCAATATCAGCATTAAATCTTTGCGTTATTATGAGCGGATCGGCATTTTTTCTCCGGCTTACATTGATGAAAAAACCGGATATCGTTATTATTCCTTTTCTCAGATTTACATTATTGACGCCATTCGATTTTGTTTGGAACTCGATATTCCGTTAAAAACGTTTAAAAGCTTTTTATCAAACGATAAAACGCACATTTATTATAATAAACTGCTGGAATACGGATCCGCAGTCGCGCAACAAAAGCTGAAAAAATTAAAAGAACAAACCGAAATGCTGAATTTTGTTCAAAAAGAAATCGTTCGATCGGAAAACTGTTTACAACAAACAAAACCGGAAAAGCATTTTTTGGAAAAAAAACATTGTCTGATCTTTCCGTACGAAGGGCAAAGAGACACGACGGCTTATAACAAATGCCTGACAAACATACTGATTCAAATATCCGAAAACGGTTGGAAAAGCGGATATGAAATCGGGTTGTTGTCCGTCCTGAACAAAGAAGGAAAAAAGCAATATATTTATGCCGAATTCTTACCCCAAGGCAAAAAAATTTCTACAAAAACTGACAACATTCTGGTCTTTCCCGCCGGTGAATACCTGTGTCAAACGACACCGCGCAGTTTCATTTGCCAAGCCGAAGAAGTCTTTGCAAAAGAAATCCGCCGTCACGATACCGTGTATTTTTTTGAAACAGAACTGTTTACCGGAGACTTTAACTTTTCAACACCCTATTACGAGTTGCGTTGTTTGGCGCTTTAAAACGCCGCCGCTTCGGCAAAAGAAACGGGATCTTTGTTTTCAGCCAACAACTTTGACACCTTTTGTTCCGAATGATCGGACAATTTCGAAAAAGCGCTTAAGACTTCCCGATTTCCCGCAACCATATCCGGATACAGTTTTAAAGCATAGTTTTTGATTTGCAACTGTCGCAAAAAATCCGCCGACACCGTCTTTCGACCGACGGGAACCATTTCGACATAAAAAGAATTGGGAATGTATTCGATCCAAGAACCGTTCAGAAAAACAGTCGCATCGGTTACCATGAACAACGGCAAAGACGGCAAAAGAGTGATCGCCGCCGCAATCTCGTCTTTATCCTGTTCTTCGGACGTCACATCGGAATACAGGCTGGAAATGAACGGCGTTGAACGGCTGTACACTTTCTTGACCGGCAATTCGACTGTCTTATATCCCGATCGCCTTAACGAAAGATTGCCGATTTCCGAACGCGGAATCTTTCCCGCGAACGGTGTCTCGCCTATTCTTTTATCCCCTTGATAAACCATCGCCGAAACGTTCGAATCTATAATGATCATTTGCGGCTTTTGATAACTGCACGCCGATAAACATAAAAAAGTTAAAACAGAAAAAAGAGCTCTCATTTTCATCTTCTATCTCCTTTTTCTTTTTCTGTTCGCCGGAAACGGATTATCAACAGGCGTTCCCTGCGTTACCTGAATTTCAACCCGACTGATTTCGTCCGGATCAAGATCGGGAATATGAACGGCTTGAACAAACGTTTCATAGCCTTCGTCAAAAGAAGGCATAAAAACAACATTTCTGTTTTTATCCGTCGTAAACTTCGCCACATATAAATCCGTATTGCTGATTTGACGTTTCTTTCCTTGACGATCGTACACCGATAAAATCTTTTTCCTTTTTTCATACGGTTTGATTTTCTCGCGCCGACCGTCATCGCGCGTCATTAAAACAAACGCGTCAAAATCCGCTTTATCCCGTAAAAATCCGTGTTCGATCGGAGATGTCTTTACAAAAATCGTATCGGAAACGTTTTTCGGTGTCGGCATCGCGCACGTCACCTGCCCTTCCTTTTGATCTTCATAAAAACAATCCAATCTTCTTTTTTCTGTACGCATGCCGTCCGTCACATTCTTTAAAGCGCGCCGGATCGGTTTGACAAATTGATCCCGATAGCTGTCTTCATCAAAGGAAAAAAACATAAAAAACATCGTCCCGCCGTCTTTGTGCTTCACATAAGAAACGCGTGAACGAATGAAATTGGACGGATAAGACCACTTCATGGCCGCCAACAAAACTTCCTCTCCCGTCGCGGCGGAAGATAAATTCAAATACTTCTTGGGCGGACGAACTTCTTCGTAACGGTGATATTTGTCCACGCCTCCCGCCACAACGGCGCTTTGTTTCTTGGAAACAACCGTTTGCATTTGCGTCAGTCGTTTCAACTCGGCCGTTTCGCTTAAGGTTTCTCCGCCTTTTGCCGAAAAAGAATGGGTGTATGGTTCATAGCCTTCTTTTTCAACCGTCAGTGTGTGAGATCCCCGCGCAATCGCGTAATTACGCACCGGCGTTAATCCCACTTTCTTCTTATCGATAAAGACTTCGGCTTCCTGCGGAAAAGAAAAAACGGAAATCTTTGCCGCTTTTTCCGGCAACACGATATTCATCGGGCGAATTTCGCCTTTTTTCAAAGTGATCGGCACGGAAATCCGTTCCATTTCATTATGACGCAAACTGATCGTCACTTCTTCTTCAACGGGAATACGGTCGTACTTTAACGGCGCCGTTCCCAACGGTCGCCCGTCCAGATAAACGTCCGCATTCACGGGATCGGTCGTGACCGATATGGTCGCAAAAGCGGGCACAAGCGTCTTTTTGACCGTCACCGTTTTTCCGGGAACCGTGATGATCTTTTCCGTCACCGTCTGGTAACGCGGGTGATCAATGCGCAAAGAATGACGTCCCGCCGACAAAGAGCCGTACAACGTCATCGGCGTCTGACCGTATCGGTCGCCGTCAACATAAACGGCCGCACCGTCAACGGGATCGGTTTCGACGATCAAAACGCCTTTGGCCGCATCGGATTTGCTGCCGACAACGGACATCTGTCTTTTTTTAGGCGTGTCGGCAATATTCTTTAAGCGTTCCTTTTCCCGCGCAATCGCTTTTTTGGAAAAACGATACAACAGCTTGACGCTGTATCCCGATTTGGTTTTTTGAATGAATTCGTCTTCTTTTTCAAAACCGTCAAAACGCGCCGAAATGCCAGAAACAATCGTGCGTTCCGTTAAGTATGAAGAGCTTTCCGTCTGATAAATGTCCGCCTGATAAGAATATTCGGCGGGGAAATTTTCTCTGGCCGCCTGATCGTAAGCGTCTTTGACCGCCTGATCAAAAGCGGCTTTTTCGGAATCCGCCTCGCCTCTGCCGACATAGTATTTGTAATTTGAATCCGCTTTAGGCGTTGACACCGTCCATGACTGGGCGGCAAACGCAGTCTGCCCGATAAAAAGGGCGGTAATAAATACTGCCGCCCAAAGCTTTTTCAAAATTAACATTCGTCTTACTCGCTCATCTGATCCCAGTGGGCATCAACTTTCTTAGCGAAATCTTCGGAAATTCCCTTTTTGCCGGAATTACGCTTGATCGCTTCCTGTATCGCTTTTTTAAAGTCGGCTTCCGGCATGGAAACACGCACAAAAATACGATAGATCACGTCACGCGTACCGTCCGCATCAACGACAACGGACACTTTTTCCCAATAACGGTTCGCCGGACGAATGGACGAAGCCACCAGTTTGCTGGTTTCCCCGCCGATAAAGCGTGTCTGATCCGCGCCCATCGAATCCCCTTCTTCGGCGTTTTGGAAAATAAAGTTCAAACGCTGTTCAATGGCACCGGACAAACCGGCTTTCGCGTTGTTTTCCGCAATCCGGTAACCTGTCGAAACACGTTTGCCGGCCACCGGCATTTCATGCGTGCCCAACATATAAACCGTCCCTTTTTCAATCTTAAAGGTTTCTTCTTCGCTGACCCAATCCGGACGCGAAGACAAATCATCGGAACGAGCCAAAACCACATCTTTCGGAGCCGAAGCGCATGCCGACAAAGCAACGACCGCGGCAAAAACATAAAAAATACGAAATACGTTCTTCATTTGTTTACCACCTGAAAGTTTACAAATTTTTTTCAGGATAAAACAAAGCGTCTCGATTTTCAAGTTGTCATCTTGTTTAAAAACAATCGTGAAAAAAAAGTAGAAATTCCAAAGGCCTCCTGCTAAATTGAGAAAGATAAAATAAGGATTTTTTCGTTTTATGTTACGTCTGAAACATCTGCCGATCGATACCGGAAAGGAAAACATCGTTTTCATTCATAAACGATGCCCCGAATTTCAAACCGACGATGTCAATCTGACCGCCGGTCGTATTGAGATTCACGGCGGATTGCAACCGTTGTTTGCCAGCGTCTATGTGTGCGAAGACGAAACAATCGTTAAACCCGATGAAATCGCTTTAACTAATCAAGCTTTCCATCTGATCAGCATGGCGGAAGGATCCGACGTGGCGATTTCTCCGGCACCGCCGCCTTCCAGCATTGATTCCGTCAGACGTAAAATCAACGGCGGAATCTTAAGCGCCAAAGAATATAAAAGCATTATCGCCGACTTGGCTTCGTATCGCTATACGCCGATCGAATTGGCCGCTTTTCTGGTTTCCAATGCCAGTTTTATGTCTCCGCAAGAAGTCCTGTCCATGACGGAAGCCCTGATCGAATACAGACAACCCGTGGACTGGGGAATCGATCTGGTCGTTGACGAACACTGCATCGGCGGCATTCCCGCGAACAGGACAACAATGATTGTCGTTCCGATCGCGATCGCTTACGGTTTATGCATGCCTAGCACGATGACACGCAGTGTCACCTCTTGTTCCGGCGCGGCGGACGCCATGGAGGTTTTGGCTCATGTCGAATTGTCCGAAGAAGAAACGGCGGCAACCGTCAACGAAATCGGCGGCTGTATGGTTTTGGACGGCAAACGGTTGGCCATGTCGGCGACCGAAGATCTATTGATGAGTCTGGAACGCGCTTTGGGCATCAGCACTCCGCAACAAATCGTCGCTTCCATTCTTTCAAGCAAAATCGCCATGGGCATTACGCATTTGCTGGTCGATATCCCCGTCGGGAAAACGGCAAAAATCCGCAACATGAGCGAAGCGATGAGTTTAAGGAAACTCTTTGAATACGTCGGCGACATGCTGTCAATGAAAATCGATGTCATTGTCACGGACGGATCGGAACCGGTCGGCAACGGGATCGGCCCCGTTTTGGAAGCCCGCGACGTTATGAAAGTGTTGCGTTGCCGTGATGACGCGCCGCAGGATTTACGGGAAAAAGCGTTGTTTATGGCGGGAAAAGTCTTGGAATTCGATCCGCAACTGCGCGGCGGGCAAGGCTATTATCAGGCACGCGACATCTTGGATTCCGGTCGCGCGTTGGAAGTCATGAGTCAAATCGTTCACGCGCAAGGAAAGCAAACGCCGCCGCCTTTGGGACAGCTGACCCGCGACATTACGGCTGAAAAATCAGGCGTCATTTCCGAAATTGACGGACAGATCCTGAACAGAATCGCCATGACGGCCGGAGCCCCGTCCGACAAGGGCGCGGGGATAGATCTGATGAAAAAAGTCGGTGACGAAGTCGAACAAGGCGAAGTCTTGTACCGCATTTATTCCTGCAATCCGACTTCTTTCGCCTTTGCCAACGGTCTGGCGGAAGGTTCCTGCGGATACAGCATCATGTCTTCGGGCGTTACTTATTAGCCGGCTCTTTC
>CALXTY010000092.1 GCA_944391535.1 uncultured Alphaproteobacteria bacterium | reverse complement strand
GTCGCGTATGCTCCTTCGCCGCGTCAACAGCCGACAGCGTCACGCAAGATTGATCCTGCGGAAGATAAAGTGACGGGGTTTGTTTTTAAAATTCAGGCGAATATGGATCCGAAGCATCGAGATCGTATCGCTTTCGTTCGCTTGTGTTCCGGTCATTTTCAAAGGGGAATGAAGTTGTTGCACGTGCGCAGCGGTAAATACTTGCCGATGCATAATCCGATTATGTTCTTGGCTCAGGAACGTGAACTGGCGGACGAAGCTTTGCCGGGGGACATTATCGGTTTGCCCAATCACGGGAATTTAAGAATCGGAGACGCTTTAAGCGAAGGGGAACAGCTGACGTTTACGGGCATTCCTTCATTTGCGCCGGAATTGTTGCAAAAAATCCGTTCCACCGATCCTTTGAAGGCAAAGCATTTGGGCAAAGCGTTGCAACAAATTGCCGAAGAAGGCGGTGCCAGTGTCTTTAAGCCAACCATCGGAACGGATTGGATCGTGGGCGTCGTCGGATCATTGCAGTTTGACGTGTTGGCGGATCGTATCCGTACGGAATATGAAATTCCGGTGATTTTCGAGCCGACCAGCCTGTATACGGCGCGTTGGGTGAAAGCCGATAATTCCGCCGATTTGGAAACTTTTATCAATGCCAATCGAACGGCTTTGGCGACGGATCATGACGGGGAATGGGTGTTTTTGGCGCGTAATGCGTGGCACTTGAATAAAACAAAAGAAGATTTTCCGAAAATCAAATTGCTTGAAACGCGGCAAAACGCTTAAAAACAAAAGGCTTGCAGGGAACCGCAAGCCTTTTTTATGATGATTTTGAGCTTAAATTATCTCGTTTTTGAGGTAAAATATTTCATAACGGCAGGCGTGATTTTTTCCGCAGACTTTGCTTGCGCTTTGGCTTCCAAAGCGCGATTTTGAGACATAAAGCGATAATGCTTGCTCAAATCTTTAAAGCCTTCCAAAACTTCGGTCGGACGATTCGTGTCGTTCATCTGTCCTAAATGCTCCGCGGTGGTTAATTTGTAATTGGGATCTTGGCAGAACGTTTTATAGCAACGCATTGTCGGTTCATCAATGACGGTTCCGCCCTTTTGCCAAGCGTAATTCATGCCCAATGTAATTGCCGCCGTACCGTCGGAACGGATGTTGTCGCCGACCATAACGGCAGTGGACGGATCTTTAACGCCCATATCGTCTAAAATTCTTTGCATATTTTTAGGATTCGGTTTGTTGGTTTTGGGTTCTAAAATAACCAGCTTGTCGCCCAAAGCGTTACGCAACTCTTCCGCTTTTCCTTTGACGGGTTTGCGAATGATTTGTCCGTCTTTTAAATCGGGTAAGACATATAATCCGTCAATCATATCGGCCGTGATGCCCATTTTTGCCAAACGCGGCACGCAGACGGATTCGCGGGAATCCGTGTAAAGGACGAATTTCGCGCCGGACGCTTTGATTTTATTAATGGTGGCCAAAACGCCGTCGTACAGTTCGGCTTTACTTTTAGCTTTATCCCATTCGTGGAAAATTTTTTCCTGTTCTTTTTCCATTTCGGGAGAAGTCGGTTTTAAAGAAGGCGTTAAAGCCACGTCCATGCGCAAATCTTTTCCGATGTAAGGGCCCGATATGTGCTTCATGCTGTCAGGAACGTGCGCCAACAAATCCTGTTCGATATCCGCACGGTCGCGACCATGTAGCTTTGCCAATTTATCCATGGCAACGTCCAAAGCATTTCCCCATGCGCCGAACTTGTCGGCAATCGTGTTATCAATATCGCTGACAACCAGACTGATCGGTTTTTTATCGGACATAGCAAATTACCCTTTCAATAGTATATTGATATGGATTCTTATACACATTTTTTTTGGAAAAGGGAAGTGTTTTTTTTGTCTATAGACGAAAAAAAAGCTTTTTTCGTAAATGATTCTGGAAAATATTTTTTATGCTCTCTCTGATTTTTTTAAAAAGAGAGAAGGAGGTGGACAAAATTACAAGAAGTTTTTTTTGCGACCGTATAAGAGAAATCGTTTTTCGTAGATATTTGTTTTGTTGTTAGTTTTCTTGAATGTCGGAGCATTTTGAAAAATCGACTTTAAACAGTAAGAACGGCGGTGGCGTATTTAGTTCTTCACTGATGCCGCATGGAAGCTTTTTATTTAACAGCAGCTTTAAAATCAAGGAATCCGTTCTGTCGGCTTTAGCAAAAAAGGAATAACGTTTTTCCATGTTATAGAACAGATCCGGCTGATCGATAAACTCTAAAAACAACAGGATCGCCTTGACGCGATGTTTTTTTAACAAAGAAACGATGGTCGAGTTGTCATTGGAATAGAGCAATCCGAAATTATCTGTAATTCCTTCAAGATTCCTGTGATAAGGTGTTCCGATGACTTTTTCATTCAGTTCCCATATAATTTCCGGACCGGAGGAAATATCGGATAAAACACTTCCTTCTCCTGCGGGAAGATAGGGTTTAACGATTCGAACGGGAGGTCTGATGGATTGAAGGGTGCGGTTGACGGAGATGTAATTTAAGCCTAAATAGGTGGCGAAAATCAGATAAAGGCTTGTCAAGAAAAGGCTTTTTTTCTTTTCACTGAATTGTTTTCGATTGGCGCGCAAGGAAAAAGCCGTCACAAAAATATAGGGTGTGAATAAAGAGGATATGCGCGCGTATCGAATGGCGGTTAGCGATAAGATTGTCAGAAAAATCAGGGGAATCAGAGTTAATATCAAAACTTTTCTTTGTTGCGGCAAAGCGAATTTAAAGACGATAAAGGCGGTGAGAATCCCTAATAATGAAGGAAAGCTGCCTAAAAAGAACAAGATCGGTTGTTTTATGCTGGGCTGTAATTCAACAATATCAACGGCCCAAAAACTTTTAATGGGATCCGGGAAATAGGGCGTGAAAACAACGGACGGCGGGAACAATAAGAAAAGGAGGCAAATAGAAAAGAGAGCTGCCAGAGAAAGAGCGGTTGTTTTTTTCCAAAAAGAATTTAATACGGCGCGTTCTTCCATTAATGCAATGAAGATCAACGCGGTTGTTGTCAATCCGATGATGACGATCAAAAGAAAGGACAATCGTCCGTTATCCGGAAAAAAGAAACCTTCATAGGGCGGATTTATAATCAAGAAAAAGGCGGAACTGATCAGATAAAAGAAATAAAAGAGCGCGCTGTTTCTGGCGGTTGTTTTCCCGATCAGAAACAATAAAACCAATCCGGATAAAAGACCGTAGCTGATCAAGAGACCTTCGATTGACGTCCACAGGCACAATCCGGCGCCGATCCCGGCGATTTTTAGAAAAAGTTCTTTTTGTTCATAAAGATAATGAATTAAGGCTCCTGTCGTGACAAAAGCGAAAAACGCGGTTAAGGCATGATGATCCGGCTTAATTAAAATATACGTTTCCGTAACGGAAGGCTGAACAAAAAACAGGCCGACGCCGATCAACCTCAGAATAGGGCCGCTGATCGGCTTTAACCCCCAAACCAAAGCTACGGCTGATAATATCAAAACCCCAGTTTGAAAAATATAACCGCCCCAAAAAACGGCTTCTTTTACGGGAAAAAACAAAAAGGCGGGTAAAGAAAACAACAACCAGAAAATGTCTGTGATGCGCGTGAAATGCAGGATTTCGCCGAACGGATAATTTGTATGCATATAAGGTGTTTCAGCCCAATTTTTTGATAAGATTAAGTCTAAAACACGTCTGGCATGCGTATAGTTGTCCGTGTCCGGATAACGGTCGCCTAGTTCGGGCAGTACAGCCAGTTGAGAAATCAGAACAAACAGGGCGATGAAGAAATATTCGTGTTTTTTGTAAAAAGCGTACATCGGCTTTTTATCCTTTTTTGTTATTGTTTTTTTTCAAAAGGATAGGGAAAAAGTCAATCGGCGTCAAGTCAAGCTTATGTGTTGGAGCCGCCAACGGTAATGCGGGAAATGCGTACCGACGGTTGTCCGACACCGACGGGGACCATTTGTCCGCCTTTGCCGCAAGAACCGATGCCGTTATCCAAACAGGCGTCTTTTGCGACCATGTCGATGACGTTCATGACTTCGATTCCGCTGCCGATTACCGTCGCGTCTTTGATCGGCGCCGTAATTTTACCCTCTTCGATCAAATAAGCTTCGGCAGATGTAAAAACGAATTTGCCCGAAGTGATATCGACTTGCCCGCCATGGAAAGATTTCGCAAAAATGCCTTTTTTAACGGAAGAAATCAATTCTTGAGGATCCTTGTCGCCTTCGGTCATAAAGGTGTTTGTCATGCGAACTTGCGGCGCGCAGGCAAAAGATTCCCGTCGTCCGTTTCCGGTCGGTTCTTTGTTCATCAATCGGGCATTCATACGATCCAGCATATAATTTTTCAAAATGCCATCTTCGATTAAGACGGTTCTTTGCGAAGTCGTTCCTTCATCGTCTACGGTCAGTGATCCGCGTCGGTCGGGTAAAGTGCCGTCATCAACGATCGTAATGCCTTTGGCGGTAACTTGTTCTCCGATTTTTCCGGTAAAGACGGAAGATCCTTTGCGATTGAAATCGCCTTCAAGACCGTGTCCGACGGCTTCGTGCAAAAGGACACCGCACCAACCGGAACTGAGAACGACCGGCATTTCTCCGGCAGGGGCGGACACGGATTCCAAATTCACCAAAGCGGTTCTTAAAGCTTCGTCCGCCGCGTATTTCCACGCTTTTTCCTCAATAATCCTGTTGTAGAGATATCGTCCTCCAAAACCGAAAGCACCGCTTTCCATACGATTGCCGTCTTTGACAACGACGCTGATCATCAAATTGACCAAAGGTCTGATGTCTTGCGTTTCCCGTCCTTTTGCTTGAATGATTTTGACGACTTGCCATTCACCCGAGAGTGAAGCGGATACCTGAACGACCTTGGGGTCTTTTGCGCGCAGGTAGGCGTCAATCTTTTCCATTAAAGCCACTTTGTTTTCAAAGGACAGCAAACTTAACGGATTGTCTTGTGTATACAAAGGAACGGACGAAGTTAACGCCGGCAGGTATAAAGTGGCGTTTGAAGCGGAATTTTTAATCGGTTGGACACTTTCAACCGCTTTTTTCAAAGCATCATGCGTAAGCTCGTTGGAAATCGCATAAGCGTAAGTGTCATCGCAAACGGCGCGTAAACCGAATCCTGTTGTCGCGTCAAAAGCCGACGTTTTAATCCGCCCGTCATCCAAAGTCAGGCGTTCCGAAAAACGATGTTCCAGAAACAATTCGCCGTCATGGCAGCCGATTAAAGCGTCTTGGACTGTTTTTTTCGTCAGATCTTTATCCAACGTGTTGAAAAACAATTCATCTGTGATTTTTTGCACCGTCATGACGTTTCCTTTCGTTTTTTTGAATCATTTTAGTGTATATTTAAGGATTATTTGCAAAAAATGCTTTAATAAAATAAAGCTTACGGCAAATTTTTTACAGAAGTTAAATAAAATAAGGAGAAAGAAAATGTTTCCTCTGATCGGATTGTTGGTCGTTATCGGCAGTGTTGCGGGCGGTTATCTGTGGGGAGGCGGACATTTTAATGTCTTGTGGCAACCGGGGGAATTTTTAATTATCGGCGGTGCCGCGTTCGGGGCTTTTTTGATTTCCAATCCTCCGGGGGTTGTTTTTGCGACATTTAAGACGTTGCCGCGTATTTTTATGCCGCCCAGATATAACAAAAAAAGCTTTTCCGAAGCGTTGGGGATGTTGTATGTGTTTTTCCGATTGGCGCGTTCAAAAGGCAACATGATGCTTGAAGCGCATATCGAAAAGCCCGAATCAAGCGATATTTTTAAACAATTTCCCTTGATCACCAAAGATCACGAAGCGATGGATTTTATGACGGGGTACATGCGCTTATTGACGTTCGGTACTTTGGCGCCTCACGAAGTCGAAGCCGTTATTGATGCCGAAATGGAAGGGATCCATCATGAAAAAGAAGCCCTGTCCGCCGGATTGAACCGCGTTGCCGACGCTTTGCCCGGATTGGGGATCGTCGCGGCGGTGTTGGGGGTTATTCATACGATGGGCGCTTTAAACGAACCGCCGGAAGTTTTGGGAAACCTGATCGGCGCCGCCTTGGTCGGAACTTTTTTCGGCGTTTTGATGGCCTACGGTTTTGTCGCGCCTCTGTCCGCCGCCGTTGCCAACACGTTAAACCCAGAATTGGAATATTTGAATTTGATTAAAGCCGCTTTAATGGGGCACATTCAGGGTTATGCTCCCCAAGTTTCGGTCGAATTCGCCCGTAAATCTTTGCCGCCCGATGTCCGTCCGACATTTGCCGAAGTCGATGCGATGTGTGAAAAATTGTAAAGCGAGAGGGTGATATGGCCGAAAAAGAAGATCAGCCGATCGTCGTCAAAAGAGTTAAAAAGGGCGGTCATGACGCGCATGGCGGGTCGTGGAAGGTGGCTTATGCCGACTTTATGACAGCAATGATGGCGTTTTTTTTGTTGATGTGGATTTTGCAAACGGCGACCGAAGAACAAAAGGCGGGGATTGCGCAGTATTTTACATCTGGTTCCATTATGGATTCATCTACTTCCGGCGGCGAGAGTATTTTAACGGGAGGTATGGAATCTTTGGAAACATCTCCCGCGATTCAGGCGATGCCTTTTGCCGGTTTTGACGGATCAAACGAATTTCCCGTTTTGTCGGTTCAACAGGAACGTTTGATCAAAAAAGAAAAAGAACTGTTTGATCGTGCCAGAATCGCTTTGGAAGAAGCGATGCGTTCTGACGGAGCGTTGATGGAATTGCATGACAGCATGGTGATTTCGGAAACGAAAGAAGGCTTGCAGATTCAGTTGATTGACCAGTTAAATCAGCCGATTTTTATGAGCGGTTCGGATGTTTTGACGCCGAACGGTGCGCGTTTGACAAAGTTGTTGGCACGCGTGTTAAAACAGATGCCTCATACTTTGGCGATCGAAGGGCATACCGATGCCGTTCCTTTTGTCGGGAAAGACGGATTTTCAAATTGGGAATTGTCGTCTCAGCGCGCTTTGGCGTTCAGAAGAGTGCTGATCGGTCTGGGCGTAAAAGATCAACAAATTACGCGTGTTGTCGGTAAAGCGTCAACACAACCGTATCTTAAAAACGATCCGAAAGCGCCGCAAAATCGCAGGATCAGCGTGACTTTATTGTCTTTGATTACGGATGATGACAAGGAAGATAAATAAGAAAACAGCGGAGAAAGTCTCCGCTGTTTTTTATTATTTCTATCTCATAGTGTGATCCATAGCTACACGATTATTAGACATAAAACTATCTCTTATAATGCCGCCACCGCCGCCACCGCCGCCGCTGGAAGTTTTGGCGACGCATTTTCCGCAAGTAAATCCGGAATCTACGCAGATCATACCTTGTTGCAAAGTGTAACCGGCCGGACAAGATTTCAGGTTTTTAGTGTAACCCGCCTGACATCTTGAACAGTCAGGAGTCGTTGGTGTCACGGGTTTCAGATCCCGCTTACAAGAACCGCTACTCAAGGTAAATCCACTGGAACAAGCCGAGCAAACACCTGTTTTTTTGTTGCAGCTGGAACAGCCGAGGCCGCAGGATTTTTCAGC
>CALXTY010000091.1 GCA_944391535.1 uncultured Alphaproteobacteria bacterium | reverse complement strand
GTATTCCGGGAACTTTAGGCGGATCTATACGCATGAACGCGGGCGCACACGGCCGATCGGTTTCAGATGTCATTGAAGAAATAACGGCGTTTGACATTATCGGCAAAAAGATGGTTTTGCAAAGAAACGAGATTCCTTTTGATTATCGAACGAACGCTTTACCGGGGAACTGGATATTTACGGGCGCAATTTTAAAAGGGACACCCGAAAATAAAGAAAATATTCAGAAACGTATGACAGAATACAAACACCTTCGGGAAAAAGCCCAGCCGGTCGGGGTCAAGACAGCAGGTTCTATGTTTAAGAATCCGATCGGTTTAAAAGCATGGCAACTGATTGAAAAAGCCGGTTGTCGCGGGTTAAAGATCGGAGGAGCCATGGTTTCCGAGAAGCATTGCAATTTTTTTATCAACACCGGAAAAGCCACGGCACAGGATTTTGAAACGCTTGGAGAAACCGTTCAAAGGCGTGTTTATGAAACAAGCGAGATCATGCTGGAATGGGAAGTTCGCCGCGTAGGCGTGAAAACGAAACGTTTCAGCAGTTTTGGAGGCAGATAATTGACTAAAAAAGTAGCAGTGTTGATGGGCGGTTGTTCATCTGAAAGAAAAGTATCCCTGTCGAGCGGCAGAAACGTTTTAGAAGCATTGGTTCATGCCGGTTACGAAGCTTTTCCTTTAGATATTTCTCGAGATTTAAAGCCGTTTATCATGATGTTGGAATCCGAAAAGCCCGACGTTGTATTCAACGCCTTGCACGGCCAATACGGTGAAGACGGTTGTGTTCAGGGGATTTTGGATTTACTGGGCATACCTTACACTCATTCCGGACGCACGGCTTCAGCTTTGGCGATGAACAAAGTGATGGCGAAAAAAATTTTCAGAATGGCCGGATTGCCTTTAGCCGATGAAAGAATTGTGACAAAAGAACAAATTCTGGCAGGCGATGTTCTGCCTTATCCGTTTGTTTTAAAACCGATTTGCAACGGGTCTTCGGTGGGCGTGTTTATTTTTGATACGGACAACGGGAAAAAACCGTTTGAAGATGAACAGTACCCCTACTTTGATGAGGAAAAAATCTTAGCCGAAGAATATATTCCCGGTCGGGAACTAACCGTGGCCGTGATGGACGGGAAACCGTTAGGCGTATTGGAAATCATTCCGACAAACGATTTTTATAATTATAAATCAAAATATTCCGAGGGCGGTTCGAAACACGTTGTACCGGCGAACTTACCGGCGGCAGATTACGCCGAAGCCATGCGCATTGCAGCCGAAGCCCATACGATTTTGGGTTGTCGCGGCATATCGCGTTCGGACATTCGCTATGATGACACTCGTCCCGGAGAAAAACCGCGTTTTGCATTACTGGAAACCAATACACAACCCGGTATGACATCATTGTCTTTAGTTCCGGAAATTGCGCGTTATGCAGGCTATTCTTACCAAGACATTGTCGTATGGATGGTGGAGCACGCCAGATGCGGGGATTAAAGGGCAAGAACATAAAACAGCTCAGTCCTTTTCTGGTCGCTTTTTCTTTATTAGGCGTAGCGGGTTTGTTTTTGTTGTTTTTTCAAAGCACTTTTTACGCGGAAAAGAAAGAAAGTTTAATTTACTTTGTCCACAACACGGCTTTGTCTGCGGATTTGCGGTTGGCCGAAGTGTATGTGCGCGGTCGAGACAGGACGACACAGAAGGAATTAATAGACGTCCTTAATGTTGAACGCGGGATGCCGATTACAGCGATAGACATTCAATCTTCCAGAGAGAAGATTCAGCGTTTGCCTTGGGTAAAGAGCGTTCATATTGAACGCCGCCTGCCACATATTTTATATGTTCAGATCAAGGAACGGACTCCGATTGCCGTTTGGCAAAACAAAGGATTGTATCGTCCGATAGACGCGGACGGACAACCGATTGAAACTTTTGTTAAAAAGCTTAATGGATTACCTTTGATTGTAGGATCTGACGCTCCGGAACGCACACCTGAATTATTGTCTTTTTTATCACAGGAGCCCTCTTTGAAAGACAGGGTCAAAGCAGCGATCCGGATAGGTCAACGTCGTTGGAACGTTTTATTGGACGATATTGAAAAAGGGATAACGATTCGTTTACCGGAAAAGGATCCGGCATCGGCATGGGGCAGATTGGCAAATTTAGACAGGACGCAAAAACTGCTGAGCCGAAAGATCACGATGGTGGATTTACGTCAACCCGACAAGCTGATCGTTCATCTGGAAGACGATGTTAAAAAAAAGAAAAAACGCAAAAGAGCAATCAAAAGCCCATAGAGAACAGAAGAAAATTTTATGCCCCGCCTTTTAAATGACAACAATCTGATCGCCGTATTGGATATAGGCACATCAAAGACGTGTTGCGTGTTGGCATGTCCCGTCAACGAAGACAAAGCCGTTATTGTCGGAGCCGGTTCGCATCAGAACAAAGGCGTTAAAAAAAGCGAGATCATCGGTTTAGATGAGAGCGTCGCGTCAGTTTGTCATGCCGTGGCAAATGCGGAAACTTACACCAAAGAACGGATAAAGACGGTTGTGGCGACGGCTTGTGTGAGCGCGTTGAATTCCTTAATCATTCAAGACAATTTAGAATTGGGTGGGACGGAAGTCACGCAGAGTGATATAAACCGTCTGATTTCAAGTGCTCAGAATAAAATTCCTGCGACTCAGGACGAAGTTTTGCATTGCATTCCGATTGATTATAGTTTGGATACGCGTCATTCCATTTCAGATCCGCGCGGATTAACGGGAAAAACCCTGTATTTGTCTTTACATACGGTCATGACACCGCCCTATCCTGTCAGAGACATGAATACCGTATTGGAACAGAGCCATCTTTCTTGTTCTAAGAAAGTGGCCTCTCCCTATGCTGCGGGATTGGCCTGTTTGACACAGGAGGAGAAAAAACAAGGAACTGCCGTCATTGATTTGGGCGCGGGGACGACAGGAATCGGCGTTTTTTATGAGGATCAGCTTGTGTATACGGCGCGTATTCCTTTTGGCGGCGATATGATCACCAAAGCCATAGCAACAACATTTAAGACATCATTGAATAATGCGGAAAAAATAAAAACGTTAAAAGGATCGACATTGCCTTCGTTGAGCTATGATCAGGAAGATGTTGAGATACCTTTAATCGGTGAAGACGAACACGTTTCAATCGTACACGTTTCCCGATCAAAGATCGTCCAAACCATTCTTCCGCGCACGGAGGAACTTTTTCAAAGGATTAAAGCTCTTTTAGAACAGACGGGATTTTATGATATCTGCCTGAATTTTGTTTTAACCGGCGGCGGCTCACAATTACACGGTATCAATGAAAAAGCGGCGACGGTTTTGCAACGCAACACACGCACGGGTCAACCACTAAGATTATATGACAAGCAGGAAATCATTCCGCCACACGCGTACCAAAGTTATATGAACTGCATCGGATTGCTTCATTACACGACGCGCACATTATTAAACACGCCGACCCATCGTCGGGACATTTCAACACAGGGGAATAAAATTATGCGATTTTTTCATTGGTTTTTAGATAATTCTTAAAGACTTTCACTGTATAAGGAAAAGATATTACTTTGATGACAGATCGGCAGATTCTAAAAAAGCAAGGGAAAAAGCCGATTCGTCAAAGCAGTCTCATTTTTTGACGGAGTAATCCATGACATTAGACATCAGCGTTCCAGAGCAACAACCAATTGTTCTTTTAACCCCGAAAATAACCGTTATCGGCGTAGGCGGCGCCGGTGGCAATGCGATAAACAACATGATACAGACCCAATTGGGCGGAGTAAACTTTGTTGTTGCGAACACCGACGCTCAAGCTCTGAGCTCATCGTTAGCAGAAACAAAGATACAGCTTGGGATTGAAACGACAAAAGGGCAAGGAGCGGGTGCCAGACCGGAAGTCGGCCGCGAATCGGCGGAAGAAGCAATAGATGACATTGCGAATGTTTTGGAAGGCTCCAATATGGTTTTTATCACGGCCGGCATGGGCGGCGGCACAGGGACAGGAGCGGCGCCCGTTTTTGCAAAAATGGCTCGAGAACGAGACATCTTAACGGTCGGAGTGGTTACCAAACCCTTTACGTTCGAGGGGCGTCATAGAATGACGATTGCCGAGAAAGGCATTGAAGATCTGGCTCAGTATGTTGACACATTAATCGTTATTCCCAATCAGAATTTATTTCTTGTTGCCGATGAAAAAATGACGTTTGCGGAAGCCTTCAAAAGGGCAGATCAAGTTTTACAAGGCGGCGTTCGCAGTATTACGGATTTAATTATCACGCCGGGGATCATCAACTTAGATTTTTCCGACGTTCGGGCGGTTATGGCGGAAATGGGACGCGCCATGATGGGCACGGGAACGGCATCCGGAGAAAACCGCGCTTTGGAGGCCGCCGAAGAAGCAATTGCCAATCCGCTGTTAGACGACGCTTCAATGACCGGCGCCAAAGGCATACTCATCAACATAGCCGGCGGTGCGGATCTGACATTGTTTGAAGTGGACGAAGCCGCCAACAGAATCCGTCGAGAAGTCGATCAAGAAGCAAATATTATTTTTGGCGCCTCTTATGACGAATCTTTGGAAGGATCCATTCGTGTTTCGGTCGTTGCGACAGGGATAACCCGTCCACAAGAAGCTCAGAATCCATTTATGGGTCAAACAACGTCTTCGATTTTTTCTCAATCTCAGAACAAGCCGTTTTCTGCAAGTTTAGGAAACGTCAAAAAAACAGAACCTTCAACGGCACCTTCAATAACGCCGTCTCCGTCGCCTTCAGAAGATGCTTTTGAAGATGAAACCGCTGATGTGTTGATGATAAGCGACGACATCGTTCCGCCCCCTGCGACATCAGTTCACCCGACATTATCCGCTCAACCCGTTTCATTTTCACAGAAAACAAACAGTAGCATCTTACCTGCGATGCCGACGCCGAACGAACTGTTCGGGAGCGGAGAAATCAGACAACAGGCTTCGTTTGAATCATTCACCCCGAAAATGCCTGCCGTAGAGAAACAAAACGTAAATTTATTTGCTCATGAACCGCCAGCCACTTTTCAACAAAAAACGCCGGTCGTTCCTTCTGCGGTTTCCACCCCCTCTTCCGTTTCTCAAGAAGATTTGTTTGCTCAGCCTTCGACGACACCAACGGTTCCTCCGGTTGTTCCCCCTGCCGTCAAACCGGCGGAAAAGGCTCGTCCCTCTTTATTCCAATTTGTAACGGGACGTCGTTCCGCGGAAGAAAAAAAGAACGAACCGAACATTCAAACGGAAGAAGAATCCGATATTCCTTCTTTCCTCAGGCAGCATTAAAAACTAAAGCCCCGCTTTTGCGGGGCTTTATTTTGACTTCGTTTTTATTTTTGATGACCGTTCATCCGCGCTTTTGCCACCGCGACATTTTGCACTGATCTTTGCGCATTTGTATTTTGTTGAGATTGCAATTTTTGCATCATCGAAGGCGCCTGAACCGTTTCAACACTTTTCAGTTTTTGTTGTAAATTGACTTTTTCCGTTACGCTTTCTTTTTGTACCGGCGGCATCTGAGCGTATTTCTGCCGATCCGCTTTTAAAGAACGCATTTCCGAAATAAATTTTTCGGAAACAAAAGCATATTCCGGTTTTGAAACCGTATCCGCATGAATTTTCTTTTCCGTTTTTTCGGAAAACTGATCGGCGCACGCGATCTTAATTAAATGTTCATCGGGCACCTTTAAAGACATCAAACGATCGATTTTTTCCGGATTTAAATTATCCCTGTTTTCTTTCACATATTTTTTCAGCGTTTGTTTGGCCGTTCCCGCTTCGCCGTCAACATTAAAAGAAGAAACGGATTCCCGAATGGCGGTCGTCATCGCCTGAGCGGGATTTTTCTCCGCCGCCTTTTTAAAAGCTTGGAAAACCTTGTCTTGTTTCAGCTTTAATTTATCAAAGAATCCCATTTGATCCTGATTGCGATAGATAAAAGCGGCCTTTGCCGTATCGGCGACAGCCTGACACAAGCGTTTTTCCCGCATCATTTGAACCGGATCCCGATTCAGATCGGCATCTTTTTTATACACGGCATAAGATGAGGCTCCGCTTAATTCTTTGGCTTTTTCATGCTGTTGAACGACCTGCAATTGCTGAGCGAAATCAGCCGCCAACTCGAACGGTTTTTTAGACGGATTAAGCACAATCACATTTTTAGACGTTGTGAACGGCTCTTTAAAATGCGTATCGAAAGCCAAAGTCATTTGTTTTCCGTCACCGCCGAATTCTTTTAATTGCGCTTTGATCATCGGATCCTTCATCAGAATGGAAAACATTTGTTGCGCCTTTTGCGCTCTGGCTTTTATTTCTTTTTCACTGATCAGATCCAACGCTTCGCTGTCTCTGTCCCTGCCGAATTCGGATTGGAAATTAATTCTGTTTTTTGCAGTATTCGGATCGCCCAACGTTCCGTCAAAAGAAATATACTTACGCCCCTTGTCATAAAAAGAAAAAGAGGTGCTGACCGAATGATCGGATTTAATGCCGTATTTGGCTTTTTTAACCGCATCGGACGCCTTTTCAATCATTTCCTGCGCTTTGACGGCCATTTTGGTTAAAAACGATCCCTTCCCGTTTTTTATATGTCCCGTCAACGATCTGACAGTTTTGTTTTTAGGATCGTTTTCATGTTCTTTTCCCGTTGCCTGTTTATACAGATCCGCCAACTTTCTTAATTTAGACGCCATGACGGGCGTAATGAAATCAAAACTGTCCGAACGCATCGCGCGCGTAATCTGCTTGGCATTCGCCCGTTCGACACCCATACCGATCGTATAAGCATGAAAAGCTTTGACTTCATCAAGCTTTTCTCCGTCCAAAAAATACTTGGCCAGATTTTCGGCACTCTTTTTCTTTCGATCCATCATATTTTCTGAAAACTGTTCCAGATCATACTTCACGAAACCGTCTTTATAATCGATATCCGCGTTATAATCTTTTTCATACAGGGCTTGTATGACGATATCATTGGCGTATGCTTTCATTCCCTGCAACGCGCAATACTCTTCGGGATACCCTTTATCTTTGGCCGCGGCATATTTGAAAATATGCGACGCCTGTAAAGCCGATTCGTAAAAAGCTATCCGAGTCTGCGGATTTTTATCTTTCATTTCATAAAGATACTGAGCTTTAGCCGTATCGGCCGCCGCTTCCATCATACGATCGGCGAAAATGGAATCCGGTCGATTAACCCCGTCTTTTACGCCGGCAAGACCGTTTTCATTTTTTTTAAACTGATATTGGTGCTGAAATTCATGCGCCAAAGTACCGGCGGCGGAATACCCCGTCCCGAACAGAGCATTCATAACAATCCTTTCGCCGTTACAACAGCCGGCCGTCGTCATCCCGAGATATCCCATAGATAAAATCGGACGATCCTGTAACGGCAAATCACGAATTTTTTGTAATTGTGTCGGGCTTTCGATCCATTTCGAAAATATTTTCTTTGCCCCTTCAATGGCAAAGGCATTTCCCTCTACGGGGAAAATATCGTCTTTTTCCGGTCCGAAACGCAAAACCTTTTTTTCCGGATCGCGCGGATCCTGTTCAACCGTCACGCCGTCAGCCCGTCCGACGGCTCCTTTAAAATCACCTGAAACGGCACTATAGATCGGAAGAGCACACGTCTG
>CALXTY010000090.1 GCA_944391535.1 uncultured Alphaproteobacteria bacterium | reverse complement strand
CATGTCGGCGCCCCTTTGATTTTTCTTGATTATCCGATTTTAACGAATCTGATCGGCCGTATTGACCGTCAACAGCAATACGGAGCTTTGATCACTGACTTCAATATGATCAAAGCGGGCGCCTTGCACGAAGCCAACGGAGGCTTTTTGGTCATTGAAGCAAAAGATCTGCTCAATCAGCAATCATCTTGGGAAGCATTAAAACGTGCTTTAAAATCGAAAAAGATCACCATGGATCCGCCGTCATCGGACGGCATGATGACGACCATTCTGGAACCCGAAGCCATTCCGCTCAACGTCAAAGTCGTTCTTTTGGGCGAACCCGATCTTTATTACATGTTGGCGGAAAACGACCCCGATTTTATGGAGCTGTTTAAAGTCGAAGCGAACTTTTTCCCCTATATGGAAAAAACGCAGGAAAACATATCGAAATACGCCCGTCTGATTGCGACACAGGCTCGACGCAACAAATTGCGCCCGTTGCAAAAAGAAGCCGTCGCCCGTTTAATCGAGCACGCTTCCCGTCTGGCGGAAGACAGCCAAAAATTAACGGCTCATATCGCTTCGATCAGCGATTTGATTCGCGAAGCCAACTACTGCGCTTTAACGGACGGAAAATCTCCGGTCATCACACGCAGCCACGTCGATCAGGCGATTATATCCAAAATCAAGCGTTCAGACCGCATACAGGAAAGAATGACCGAACAAATCAAACGCGGATCGGTATTGATTGATACGGACGGCGCCGTCGTGGGACAAATCAACGGATTGGCCGTTTTTGAATTCGGACAAATTTCTTTTGGCAAGCCCAGCCGGATTACGTGTCTGGCGCGCATGGGATCGGGAGAAATCATCGACATTGAGCGAGAAGTCGATCTGGGCGGACCTTTACATACAAAAGGCGTTTTGATTCTGTCCAGTTTTTTGGCTTCGCGTTTTTCTCAAAACGCGCCGCTGTCAATGGAAGCGACGCTTGTTTTCGAACAATCTTACGGTGAAATTGACGGAGATTCCGCCTCATCGACCGAATTGTACGCTTTACTGTCGGCCTTATCCGACGTTCCCATCAAGCAAAATCTGGCCGTTACGGGATCGGTCAACCAGTTCGGACAGATACAAGCCATCGGCGGCGTTAATGAAAAAATCGAAGGTTTCTTTGATATTTGCCGTATGCGCGGATTAACAGGAACGCAAGGCGTTTTAATCCCGAAGACCAACGTCGTCAACTTAATGCTGCGACAAGACGTTGTGGAGGCCTGCAAATCCGGCATGTTCCACATCTATCCGGTTTCCACGATCGACGAAGGCATCGAGATTCTGACCGGCTTGCCGGCCGGAGAACGCGATAAAAACGGGAACTATCCGGAAAACAGCATCAACGGCAAAGTGCAAAGAAAATTGAGACAATATCTTTCTCAGAACCTTGAATACCGCAGGCAGACACATTTACCGGCAAAAGAACGCATTTAAAAAAAACCGTCGGGGAACCGACGGTTTTTTTATTATTTCACCACATTTGCGGCGGCTTCATGCAAAGCTTTCAATCCTTCATCTGTCGGTCTCCAGTTGATTGTCACAATCGGTTCCGGCAAATTCCAGCCCAGCTTGGATAAAATATCCTGCATTTCATTTTGAGCGTCTTTTTTCCATCCGTAAGAACCGAAGCAGAAACCGACTTTGTTTTTAGGAGCCAATCCTTTCAAATAGGTTAAAAAAGCCCCCATTGTCGGTAATATTCCGGAATTCAACGTCGGAGATCCCAAAGCCACATATTTTGCTTCAACAATATCATTAATCGCATCGGAAACATTACTGTACTTTAACGAACACAAGGTAACTTTCAGCCCTTTTTCACCCCAAGCGGCGGCGACTTCGCGCGCCATCTGTTCGGTAGATCCCCACATCGAATCGTAAACGACGACCGCCTTATCGGCGACATGACCATAAGAGGACCATAGTTTATACTTTTCAATAATTTCAGGAATATGCTTACGCCAGATCACGCCGTGGCTGGGGGCGATCATTTCAATATCCAACGTGGCGGCCGTTTCCAACACTTTTTGAACCTGAGCGCCGTAAGGCCAAACAATATTTCCATAATATTTTTTAGCTTCATCCAAAATGATGTCCAACCGGTCGTCATCAAACAAAGAATCCGAAGCGTAGTGCTGTCCGAACCCGTCATTCGGGAACAACAATTTTTCATCGGCGACATATGTCAGCATGGAATCGGGCCAATGAACCATCGGCATTTGAACGAAAGTCAACGTATGCTTACCGATATTCAACGTGTCTCCGGTTTTAACGGTCCGGATTTTCCAATTTTTCGTATCATAGTGCATACTCAATCCGCGTTCACCGGCGGCAGGGCAATACAACGTGGCGTTTTTCGCTTTTCTCATAATGGCGGGCAAAGCACCGGAATGATCCATTTCGACATGGTTACATACAACGACGTCAATTTTTTGCGGATCGATAACGGAAGCCACCCGTTGCATAAACAAATCGGTGAACGGCGCTTTGACTCCGTCAATCAAGGTAATCTTATCGTCAATAATCAAATAAGCGTTATACGTGGATCCGCGAGATGTCGTATAACCGTGAAACTCGCGCAGGTTCCAATCTTTAACGCCGACCCAATAAATCCCTTTTTTAATTTCTACAGCTTGCATTGATATTACTCCCATAAAGAACCAGGTTCTTATATCATTCTTTGATTTTTTTGAACAGATATAAAAAAGAAGTCAAAAACTATTCTTCTGTTGAAACCTGATTTTTTTCTTTTTCTTGTTCTTCTTTTTCCTGATCAGCCAATTTTTTAGCTTTCAAGTAAGCCGGTTCGACGGACATATCTTCCGGCGGCGGCAATTTATCTTCTTCATTGCGTTGATTATAGATATTAACCGGCAACGGCGGGGGCGGCGGTATTTTTGTTTTTTTTGTCATATCGCGATCTTTAAAATACAGCGGCGTTTTCAATTTAATCGGACGATTATGATGTTTTTGGATCAAAGCGTACTGACGTCCGAAAGGCATATTCATAATGGACGAGTTGGAAATAATCAATCCGCCCATGGTACCGTAGCTGATATGCTTATCAGAAAAGGGTGTTGTTCCGGATCCTATACCTTCAGAACGACTTTCGGAAAAGATGACGAAGGTCTTTTTTTCGATCAAAGCGTTAATGCGTTCTGCCGTACCGCGACTGTTGCAGCGCATAAAGATTTTTGCGCCCGTATTACCGATGATGGTTTCCAGTTCTCCGCCGTAGCGTCCCGAAAGCTGGGACAAATCCTGACACGTCAACAAAAAGGCATAATGTTTAGCGATACCCGTTCCGACGGAATCAGCGACATGGAAATCGGACATACTTTGATATTCGTCCAAGATATACAAGACGGGATACGGTCCGCACGGACCTTCGGAGACATCGAAGATTGTCAATGTACCTGAATACATATTGATGAACATGGTCATCATTGCGTTTGTCATACCGTCAAGAGGACAGCCCAGATAGAACGTCACGGGTTCCCACTGCCCCGTGACGGGGTTTTTAATGCCGCGCATTTGAACGCTGCCGAAGTCGCTGGAAGCCATACGCATACGGATGGCGCCGTTTTTAAACGGAGCCAAGCCTGATAAAGCCATTGATAATACGGAAGATCTCTGAGTTTTAGGCAAAGCCAGAATTTGACTGATTTCGACCAAAGCGCGACGATTATAACCGAAATATTTTGTTTCTTCGACGATATCGGATAGGATTTTCGCCCAGATATCCGTTTTAAAGGCGACGGGATCACCGGCGTCTCGTCTGGATCGCAATTCGGCAGAAACATCAAGCTGTTGCTTTGTAATGAAGTCCATCAGTAACGGAAAACTGGCTTGTCTTCCGATCCACGCTTCGGGGATAGGCTCCCATTTTCCGATCGGCAGATAATTTTTAAATGTCAACGTTCTTTTGCGAACATGATTCAGCGCCTGTTTGACGGCGACCGTTTTTTCCATGGATTCATAATACGTTTCCAAGACGTCGAAATCCTCATCGTCCATCGCGTCTTCATACAAACGTTGCAAGAAATAATCGTTTGCGCGCGCCTGTTCGCATTTATCGCAGATAAAATTGATAAAACCTTCCAAAGCGGCGCGACCGGCTTTAATCCAGTACGGATCTGTTCCGGTCGGTCCGTCTCCCAACAAAAAGAAAGCCAAACCGCCGATATAGCCTTGTCGTCCCGGAGACGGAGGCGGTAAATCCATATCGCTTAACGGATTCCACGTCGGCCAGAAAACCCCGTTGGCCGGATCGTCAATACCGAAGAAATCCATACGGAAAACAGGCCCCAAGGAAGCCCGATGACCTCCGGTCAGATCAAACAGCTCCCCTTTCATATCGTTGATCACCATACACTTGTCATCATTGGCAAGAATGCTCGGCACGACGACACCTGCCGTTTTTCCCGTTCCCTGAGCACCGATCACCAACAAAGACATATAGTTGTTCATTCTTAAAGTATGTCTGTCGTTCCATATGCCGAGCACGAAAGACATACCGTTCCACAGCCCCATTTTTTTCACGTCGCGTTCATCGGCCAGACGTCCGTCGCCCTCATCGAGCTGGACGAAATAATACGGGTTTGTTTTAAGCGTCACCAGACATCCGCCGATAAAAAGAAACAAGGGCATGGCGGGAATCCAAACAGCAAAGCTTTGAAACGGATCTTTGGCAAAAGAAACGAGCCAACGAAAATAGCTTTTAAAATAATAGAAGGGATGCGTTTTCATATACGCATAATATTGTTTGACGTTTTCCCAAGATTGAGCTGAAAAACCATGAGACACCATATGTCCCAAAGGATAGGCGACGAAAGAAAATAAAAAAGCGCCGATTGCGGAATACAGGAATCCCAAAATAATCCAGTCCAAAGCTTTATAATGTTCTGCGAAGTTCGGGTCCCTGCGGGACGGAAGCATAGAATAACGATCCATATCCTAGCTCCTTTGTTTTTGCCTTTGGCGTTTCACGCGCGCACGTGAACGCGGAATGACTTTTTGAATGACTTTTTTAACGCAATCCGTGACGTGTCCGGCGACTTTCACGACTTCTTGCACGGCGGATTTTTCGACTTTCTTTTCTTCTTCGTCTACCGGATACAAGATCGGAAAATCGTATTTACTGGGAGGTAATTCCTCTTTACGTCTGGGTCTTCTTGTCACCAGACTTTTAGCGCCGCTTTTCAGTTCGGGACGTTTTTCCAAAACGACATCGTGTAATCTGGCTTTCATCTCCTCGGGTGAAGCCTGATTTAAACGTCGAGAACGCAAAAAAGCCAATTCCGGAGATAAACCGTCTTCTTTTTGAGTATCCTCGACAGACGGTGAAACGGACGTTTCTTCTTTCTTGGGCATGACCGAAGAAACCTTTTTTTGTTCTTCCTCTTGACGCAATTTTTCCGTCGCTCGATTGATTTCATCCAAGCGCTTTTGTTCTTCTTCTCGATTGACAATCCTTTTTCTGCGCAACACTTCCAATTCGGTCAGGTTTGCTTTCATTTGCATTTGATTGGCCGATGTTAAATCCAATCCGGCGATATTCCCTTTTTTAATCTCCACCTTTCGTCCGGCGCCCTGCTTAAAAGCATACGTGCCGTCCAAATACATCGGATCGATTTTAACGCCGGACAAATTCACGCCGACCAGATTGACCCCTGACAAATCGACACCCGTCAGATCGATCCCGCGCAAATCCAAACGCCTGAGGTCCAAATATTTCAGATTGACTTTGCGCAGATCCAATTTCCCGTCTTCGGCGTCTTTTTGCATTTGCTGCATTTTTTCAAGCTCGTTTAAAGCTTGCTTTGCCAGTTTGACGCCGGTGATTTTAGCGTTTTTCAGATAAGCCCCGTCTAACAGAGCACCTTCCAGATTGGCTCCTTCCAGATCGGCTTCCTCCAGATTGACACCGCGCAAATCGGCTCCGCGCAGATCGGCTCCGCGCAAATCGGCTCCGGCCAGATTGGCATTTTTCAAATCGGCGTTTTGCAAATTAATGGAAGACAGATCGGCTCCGGAAAAATCGACTTCGGACAGATCGGCTCCGACAAACTTGTCAACTTCACCTTGAGCCAAAGAACGCACGACCAAAAGCGCGTTATCGTCGTTTTCCCAACCGTTAAAGCGGTCTTTTCGTTGCTTCATCTCGTCAACGATGCGCACGCCGGCGACATAACTGATTCCGGAATCCGACGTATCGGTCACTTTCGCAGCGGGACGCTTTGTCAATGCGCTGTAAACGCCTTCGATTTTTTCGTTTTGCGTCGTTTCGGTCATGCCTGTTCTTTATTATTTCGATTTCATTTCCGCTTCGACGGCAACAATCGCCGCCTTATTTTCTTCCGCGTTTTTCTTTAACTGTTCCATATCAGCCACAGGCTTATCCTTTTGCGCTTCCAGTCTGGCACCCAGCACCAGATCCGTATTTAAAATACGCGCGGAATAAGACGTCATCGCCGCAATGGCACCGCTTAAAGACGGAATATTCCGGCTGTCAATCCGAGCCGTTTCAAATTTTAATCCGTCAAGACTTTGATGCTTTATGGAATCGATCAGTTCTTTCTTCAGATCGACCCCTGTAAATGCCGCTGACGAAGCCGAAAAGATTTTTGAACGCACCACATTATTCAAAATCGTTTCATTAATGATCGTTTCGGAACGAAAATCTCTTAATTCGACAGCGGACAACTTCCCTTCCCCTTGCGCTTTCATATATGCGGGAACATTACCTCTCATAATCAACTGAGCGATTTCGACCTTTCCTTTTTTGACATTATTTTCGTCCCAGACGGGAATTTCAACTTTTCTGGCTTTCATTTCACCGTTTTCAAGGACGGGCTTTGCGTTTTTTTCTCCGATATTAAACTTTCTGAAAATCAATTCCTTTGCCGTCAAATAGTACGGAATTTTTTCTTCTTGAGGACTGCCTTTTTTCGGAACCATCATAAAATCGGTTACCGATAAAGAATCTGCCGCAACATTGTAAGAAATTTTTCCGAATTTTACGTCATAGTCTTTTGATGCCAGATAAACTTTAAAATTCTCGACCGCTTTCTGAGAGGCCGCCTCATTGATTTCTTCCTTTGACGGCCCTGTATACACACGGCGTTTAAAGGTTGATCTTTTGGGTTCTTTGGTTTTTTTTATTTCTTTTTTTGTTGTTTTGACCGATGCTTTTTTAGATGAAGACTTGAAATAAGGATTGGCGGCAGAATCATCGTCCCAAATGGATTTCGGTTTTTCGGCAGCTTTTTCCGTTTCTGTTTTTATTCCCATTTTTTCACGGTACTCACGCAACAATTTTTCATGAGGAGATTCAACTTTTTCAACTGTTTTTAAAGAATTCGCCGCTTGCGCTCTTCCAGACAGGAAAACGCCCAAAAGAATAAAAACCAGATAGAAAACAACACTTTTGGATTTCATGAAACAGTCCCTTTCCAAAAAAGACGAGATCTTTTTATTTATACCAAGAAATGCCGGTTCTGCCCACAAAATAAATTAAACCGCCGAAGCTTTTTTCTTCGGCGGTTTTTTTATTAAAAGCCCTTAACGACCGCTTGTTTTGCTTTGAAGCACCGTATTTTTATATGCGGTCTGGTTCACCGTTTTTTTCTGATGATTTTTGATCAAATAACAGACATGAACGGGTTCATTTGGTTTGCGCGCGCCGGAAACAAACACTTTTAACGGCTCGCGTTTCAAGAAAGCGTCC
>CALXTY010000089.1 GCA_944391535.1 uncultured Alphaproteobacteria bacterium | reverse complement strand
ACATGACGGTTTTACATTAAAAGATCTGGTCAGCTACAATGAAAAACATAACGAAGCGAACGCAGAAGACAATAAAGACGGAACAAATGACAATAAATCGTGGAACTCCGGTGTCGAAGGCGACACGGGGAATCCGGCCGTTTTAAGTTTGCGCCGTAAAAGAATGCGCGCAATGTCGGCAACGTTGATGCTGTCTTTAGGCGTTCCGATGATTACGGCGGGGGACGAATTCGGTCGTACGCAAAAAGGCAACAATAACGCGTATTGTCAGGACAGTCCGATCAGTTGGTTGAACTGGGATCAGATCAATCACGAAGACGAGGCTTTTCGTGAATTTTTCCGTTATTTGATCAAATTGCGTAAAGAACATCATGTGTTTAGGCGTAAACGTTATTATACGGGCAAAAAGACGGCTGATTCTCCGATTAAAGATATTACTTGGATTACGCCCGAAGGATTGGAAATGTCGAATGCCGATTGGACAAAGCCGTATGCGCAAAGCTTGTCCGCATTGATTTCCGGTTCTTTAAGTGTCGCTTTTTGTACGGAAGAAGGCTGTGTGTGTCCGGACAATCATTTCTTTATTGTTTTAAACGCCTTTAATGAAAGCGTTGAATGGCTGTTGCCGGAAGTCGAAAAAGAAACGGTTTGGAATTTGATTTTGGATACGTCACGTGACAAGCCGATCGTTGAAAACGAATTTTATAAAGCGGGAGATTCTTTTAATGTACCGGCTTGGTCTGTTTTGTTATTTGAATCTCCGTTGACAGACGAAGAAAATTCTGTTTTACATTCTCGCGAAGGAATGACCGGAATTCTGGGGCGTGTTTATCAAAACGTCCAAAGCAGTCGTTTGGTTGCAACAATAAAGGATCTGGACAATCTGGACTTTATGACATACGGTCCGATGGGGCCTGTGGCAACACCGGCGGATCTGGAAAAAGAAGAGGAAAAAGACGGATTTACCCGCTTGATATAAGGACGACAGACAGTGGTTTTGGATTATACGGAAACGGTTGACGCTTTGGCTGAAAAAATCGGGATCTTACCGGAATTTGAAGCGGACGGAGGAATTTATATTACTTCGTTTGAAACAAAGAAAGCTTTACTGAGCGCTTTGGGCGTGAATGTTAAAACGGTCAAAGAAGCGGCGGTTTCTTTACAAGACATTTTAGAAAAGCCTTATCGGGAAGCTTTGCCGCCGGTCAGTGTCGCTTGTCTTGAAAAAAAGACTGTCGAAATTCCCGTCACTTTCAGAGTATCAAAAGAATATCTGCCGTTGTCTTTTGAAATCGTTTTGGAAAACGGCAAAAAAATCACGGGGCAGACAAATCCTTCCGATCTGCCTGTCACAGATACGCTGATCATTGCAGGAAACGAATACGAACATCGCTCTTTGAGGATCGAATTGCCCGATGTGTACGGGTATCATACATTACGCGTTTGTTCCGCCCAAATCCCCGAAGCGGGCAGGGAAATGACTTTGATTATCGCTCCGCAAAAATGTTATATGCCGGAAATGGTGCAAAACGGCGGGAAACCTTGGGGATTTCCGATACAGCTTTATGCGTTGCGTTCCATGCATAACTGGGGAATCGGCGATTTTTCAGATCTTAAAGAAATGAGTTCTGTCGCCAAATCGTTCGGTGCCGATGTGATCGGAATTAATCCGATCAATGTCGCTTTTATGGCAAAGCCGGAAACGGCCAGTCCGTATTATTCTTCGTGTCGATTGTTTTTAAATCCTTTGCATATTGATGTCGAAGCCGTTCCGGAAGCAAAAAAGTGTGAAGCTTTGCAAAAGTATTTGAAATCAAAGTCATTTAAAGAGGCTTTAAAAAAAGTACGAGAAGATCGCTTGGTTGATTATAAAACCGTTGCCAAATTAAAGACAAAAGCTTTTCATTTCCTGTTTGATGATTTTAAAAACGCTTCCGCCGATCGAAAAAAAGCCTTTGAAAGTTTCTGCGAAAAAGGCGGAAAAGATTTACAAACGGCAGCTTTGTATCAGGTGTTGGCGGATTATTTCGTGGCTGAAAAGAAAAAAATCGGTTTTAAGTCATGGGGAAAAGCGTATGCGTCTCCCGATACAAAGGAAAGTATCGAATTTGCCAAAGAAAATGCGGAAAAAATTACGTATTATAAATACCTGTTCTGGGTGGCGGACGAACAGTTTCAGGCGGCGTCCGAAGAAAGTGAAAAACAAGGGTTGGGGATCGGGCTGTATCAGGATCTGGCGGTCGGTGTTGCTTCTGAAAGCGCTGAAACGTGGGGCAATCAGAATTTATTTGCAATCGATCTCAGCATCGGTTCTCCGCCGGATATGTTTAATGCGAACGGGCAGGAATGGGGCGTTGCTCCGATGCGTCCGGACGTGATGCGTGAAGAAGCTTATCTTTCGTACAGAAAAGTCCTGAGTGCCAATATGAAACGTGCCGGAGCCGTTCGTATCGATCATGTCATGGGGTTGGTACGGTTGTTCTGTATCCCTAAAGGCGAGAAGGGGGCTTATTTACGATATAACGTCAATGATCTGATCGGCATTGTCGCTTTGGAAAGTCATCGCAACAAGTGTCTGGTTGTCGGAGAAGATCTGGGGGTTGTGCCAAGCTTTTTCCGTGAAATTCTGGAAAAAGCGGGTATTTTTTCTTTCAGAGTGTTTCGTTATGAACAAACAGGTGACGGACGCTATAAGCCTTTAAGTATGTATCCGCCAACGGCTCTGGTCGCCGCCGGAACCCATGATATGCCGACTTTGAGCGGTTATTGGTTGGGGACGGATATCGAAACGGCAAAGCAAATCGGATTGATGGGCGATGACGGCAGATATGAACAGGCTTTGGCCATGCGCATGAAAGATCGCTACGCCATGGTCGAAACGTTGGCTTCAAAAGGAAAATGGTTTATTTCCCCCATGAATTTTGACGAAGAAATAAACGGGCGGCAATTGCCGTATCGCCTGACAGAAGTCTTATATTCGTACTTGGCAGAGGCTCCATGTCGTTTATTACTGGTTCAGTTGGAAGATCTTTTGGGGCAATCAGAGCAGATGAATATGCCCGGAACGAACCGGGAATATCCGAACTGGCAATATAAATTGCCTAAAACGATTGAAAATTTATATAATGATGAAGACATGAAAAGGATTTGTCAGCTGATCGCAGATATCAGAAAAGTCTGATGTTGCTCTAAAAAGCGGAGAAAAAGATGTTTTTTATTCTGTCTTTTATTTTTGCTCTGGCCGCTATCATCATAACGTTAAAAATTTTAATCGGTTATAATCCGGAAATAGCACTAAAATGGAAATGCGTTATTTCCGGAATGGTTGTGTTTGTCTGGTTTAGTCCCGCTGTCAGCAGGTTTTTACGCAGACTGCATCTTTTTTCTTCGGATACCAATCAACTTATTTCTAAATCGTTTTATGTCTTTTTTATTACGGCTTTTTTTCTGTTATGCCTTTTGATGATCAGAGATATTTTCTGGATACACGGTTATAAAATCGCGGAAAAATTAAAAAAAGCTTCTGCAACTTTTGATCCGATGAAGCCTTCGGCCATAAAAAAAGCGAATATCATAACGGTTTTTTTGACATTTTTTCTCAGCGGATACGCTTTATACGAAGGAATGAAATTCCCCGATATTAAAGAAACGGTTATTTATTCGGAAAAAATCGAAACCCCGTTTAAAATCGTCGCGTTGACGGATACGCACATCACGCCTTTGAGCTCTGTCAAACGCATTGATAAAATCGTTAATACGGTCAATGAATTGACCCCCGATATCATCGTTTTAGTCGGAGATATCGTTGACGCCAAACCGAACCGATTAAAAAAAAAGATGCAAGCTTTAAAAAAATTAAAAGCTAAATACGGCACTTTTGTTACTTTGGGAAATCACGAATTTTATCATGGTAGCTTTCAGTGGGAAAAAAAATTTAAGGAAATGGGATTTTTCTATCTGGCAAATGACGGATTGATGTTATGGAAGCCCCATGTCTATATTTCCGGTTTGCCGGATCCTCAACTGTTGAAAATCAATGATGTCGCGATGAAGGGAATTGAAAATACGTTAAAAAATGCACCGTCATCCGCCTTCAGAATCTTTTTGTCACATTCTCCGCGTTTTATTCAAAAATTGGACAATACTTTGATAGATTTGCAAATTTCCGGTCACACTCACGGCGGGCAGATTTTCCCTTTTCATTTTGTTGTAAAAAAATTTAATGATTTTGTCGCCGGATTGTATGATGTCAACGGTATGAAACTGTATGTTTCCCGTGGCGTCAACGGCTGGGGACCGCCGATGCGTCTGTTCGCTCCGTCTGAAATTTCCGTAATTACGGTCAGTCCTGAAAAGAAAAACTAATTTTCTTCGGCTTTTTGGGTTGGTTGAGAAGATGGTGTAAAGCTGGTTTTAAAGACATTTTCCAAAATGCCCTCACGGTCTTCATCTTTAGCTTTTCCTTCGGTTTCCAAGGCCGCCAAAGTTTCCAACATGGATACTTTTTCTTGCGCTTGTGCCGCCGTTTTTTCATAGCGGGTACGCGTTTGAATGAGCATAAACATCAATCCGCAGGCGATCAAAATGGGCAATCCCAACGTGACAATCGTCATAAACGTTGAAATATTCGTCAGTTTAAAAGAAATCCCCGCAACAATCGCCAAAACGGCAGTAATCGAAAATAATCCCGAAATGACATACCAACCGGTCATCTGATTGGCTTTAGTCTGATTTTGGATCAATTGATCGTTCCAATAATCCAGAGCCGTCCCGTAACGGATGCGACTGGCCACGCTTTGACGTAAAGAGGCCAATTGTCGTTCATGGTCATTTTGAATCAAGTTTAATTGATCCCACATCGCATTGACGGCACTGTCCGAAGTCTGTTTTATTTCGGCAACAAGCTGTGACACGTACTCAGCAACGTCGTTTCTGTAGATTTGCAGTTGTCTTCTGGCTTCCTCAATGCCTTGTTGCAAAGCAAAATGTTCGTTTTCAATCGGTTTGATCTGTTTTTCGGCCAATTCGACACGACGAATGATGCCATTGATCTTTCGCAATGTTTCTGAAACTTTACCGTCCAACATTTCAGGCTGGACATTCGTTCTGAATTGAAGCGTGAATGCATAACCGAATGTGAAACTTTCCGCGTCTGCCGAAGTGCCGAAATTTGCCGCGTCTTCCAACGAAGCCGCACCGGTCGCACCGGCCAACAATCCCATCAACATCGGTTCATAGCGATACATGATTGTCGCCATCTGCCCCAAAGTACCTTGAGAATGAATACACTTAAAACACAAATAAGCATTCAAATCCTTTCGGATAATGGTAAAGCCTTCTGCGGTTGTCATTTCCGACCTTAAAACGGCTTGCGCGACAGACAAAATCGATCGAGGGGTGTGTAATTGGAAATCGATGATTTTTTGAATGAATGGTTTGTCTGAGGTTTCAGAGCCGATAATATCATGCCACGCTTTTAATTCATTAACGGCAAAAACGCCGGCTTCATAAAAAGAACGTAACTCAACAATTCCGCCGTTGTCATCCAGCTCAATATGAATGGGAACGCCAAACAGGATGTCCCGTTCTTTGTCGAAAGGGAAGTCGATTCCAAAAGCATTTGAATTTGTATCGTTCTGTATCATCATTGTTCAAACTATGTCTTATAATCTATTAAAAATCAATATTTAATCCTGATTGTTCGCAGCGGGATAGGACAAATAGGTCAAACGGGTATTTTCTCTTTTTGTTTTGTTCTGACTGCCGAACAGCAAAGCGCAGAAAAAACATAAAACTGTAAACAAAAAACACAAGAACCCTTCAGTATAAAAGGGGGCGCGAGGAGAAGATTGATTATTGAGAAAAATCGTTAAAACGGCAAAAATAAAACCGAAGATTCCATAAAACAGAACGGGGCGTTCCGAATGAAACAATCTGAAGATCATAAATAAAACTTTAAATCCGTCCTTTATGGTTGACAGTTTTCTGAAAGACCCTTCCGGTCTGGCAAAATACCTTGTTTCGACTTCATCAAAGGGCAGACGGTTCATCGCCGTAAAGACGTTTAATTCCGTTTCTATTTCAAAACCGTTTGAACGGGCGGGAAATGTTTTTACGAATCTTTTTGAAAAAACACGCAAGCCGGATAACATATCCGTCTGCTTTATACCGAATAAACAGCGTACCAAGCGGGTTAAAAAGATATTCCCGAAACGGTGAAACAACGGATAGGCTTCTTTTTCCTGTTCTTTGCGCACGCCGACAACCATGTCTTTTTGTCCGTTGATCAGTATCTCGATTAATCGAGGAGTCGATTCCAAATCATAGGTCATATCCCCGTCAGTCATCACATAAACGTCGGCGTCAATATCGGCAAACATACGACGAACAACGCAACCTTTCCCTTGTCGAGACACATGACGCACGATTGCCCCGGATTGTAATGCGATCTTTACCGTATCGTCAGTCGAATTGTTGTCATAAACATAAACGTTTGCTTCAGGCAAGACCTTCTTGGCCAAGTGCACAACAGAACCGATGGTTTTCTCTTCATTGTAACAAGGGATTAAAACGGCAACTCTTAAAGACATCACATTCTCCGGATCGTTAAACGATATCAGTATAAAGGATCAAAATCAGGAATGAAACGTTTTTTAATGAATTTCGCATTTTGTTTCGAAAGCTCGAAAAATAAACGCTTGAATGTAGGTAAAATAATACCAATATAATATCATGTTGATTTTAAATATTTTTTTTTAAATAAAAAATGTTGACATCTGTGGCGTCCCATTATACCTTAACACCAGTTTTTTAACTGTAATTGTAAGGAATAAAACTAAATGCAGACCTTATCCGTTAAGCCGTCTGAAGTCCAAAAAAAATGGTATCTGATTGATGCCGAAGATTTGGTCTTGGGACGTTTGGCCAGCATTGTCGCCAAGATTTTGCGCGGCAAGCATAAAACTTGTTTCACGCCGCACGTTGATTGCGGTGATTATGTTATCATCATCAACGCCGAAAAAGTTCATCTGACCGGTAAAAAGATGGAAGATAAAGTGTATTATCGTCATACGGGACATCCGGGCGGTATTAAAGGTATTACGGCCGGTAAGGTGATTACGGGCGAACATCCCGAACGCGTTATCATCAAAGCCGTCGAACGCATGATTACCCGTAATCCGTTGGGTCGTAAACAAATGACGAATTTGCGTGTTTACGCCGGTCCCGAACATCCGCACGCCGCTCAGAATCCGGAAGTTTTGGATGTTGCTGCTTTGAACCCGAAAAACAAGAGGAATTAATCCATGGCTGGTTTGGAAGATTTGAAAAAAGAAATGGAAACGGTTGCGGTTGTTGAACCGACAGCTGTTCGTGAACCGAAAAAAGACAAATTCGGCCGCGCCTATGCAACGGGGCGTCGTAAAGACGCCAGCGCCCGCGTTTGGATTAAAATGGGATCCGGTAAAATTACCGTCAACGGTGTTGATATCGAAAAGTATTTTACACGTCCCGTTTTGCGTATGATCATTAATCAACCGTTTGAAGTAACAAACCGCGTCGGTCAGTTCGATGTCGTTGTTACGGTTACGGGCGGCGGTTTGTCCGGTCAGGCCGGAGCTGTTCGCCACGGTTTGAGCCGTTGCTTGGACAACTTTGAACCCGAACTGCATTCAGCTTTGAAACGTGCCGGCTTCTTGACGCGTGACCCGCGTGTTGTTGAACGTAAAAAATACGGTAAGGCAAAAGCTCGCCGCAGTTATCAGTTCTCCAAACGTTAATCAAAGTTTTATTTGTGGCAGGCTGCAAAAATTTGCAGCCTGCTTTTTTTTTACACGCAACAGCACCCTGTTGCGTTGGCAACAGCCGTATATCCCGATTGACAGGAAACGCCGCTGCAATTGCTGACGCAACAACA
>CALXTY010000088.1 GCA_944391535.1 uncultured Alphaproteobacteria bacterium | reverse complement strand
AAAACTGAAATTTTAAGAAAGGAAGTTCGTATGTCGAAAGTTATCGCTCTTGCTTCGGATCACGGCGGTTTTGAATTGAAAAACCTGTTGGTCGAAAAATTGAAAAAAGACGGCTATGATGTTTTGGATCTGGGGACTCATACGAAAGATTCCGTTGACTATCCCGATATTGCCGCTTTGATGGCGGACGCGATTAAAACCGGCAAGACCGAACGGGGTATTTTACTGTGCGGGACGGGGATCGGCATCAGTATCGCCGCCAACCGTTTTCCGTTTATCCGCGCCGCTTTGGTTCATGATGCTTTCGGTGCGCGTTTGTGTCGTCAACACAATAACGCGAATGTGTTGGTGTTGGGCGGGCGCACAACGGGTGTCGAAGTCGCTTATGAGTGTGTCGATCTTTTCCTGAATACCGAATTTTTGGGAGATCGTCACGCAAGACGCGTCGAAAAATTATCCCATATGTGTTAGAAAGGGACTATCTGTATGACAAATTCATTTTTTACCATGTCGCTGAAACAAGCCGATCCCGATTTATATGAAGGCATTGTGAAGGAATTGCGCCGTCAGCAAAATCAAATTGAGCTGATCGCTTCGGAAAACATCGTTTCCAAAGCCGTTTTGGAAGCGCAAGGAACGATATTGACGAACAAGTATGCGGAAGGCTATTCCGGCAGACGGTACTACGGCGGCTGTGAGTTTGTCGATATTGCTGAAAATCTGGCGATAGAACGGGCAAAAAAGCTTTTTGACGCCGCATTCGTCAACGTTCAGCCTCATTCGGGCGCGCAGGCGAACGGAGCCGTTCAGCTGGCTTTGTTGCAACCCGGAGACACGTTGATGGGAATGTCTTTGGACGCCGGCGGTCACTTGACGCACGGCGCCGCTCCCGCTTTGTCGGGCAAGTGGTTTCATTCCGTTCAATACGGCGTGCGCAAAGAAGACGGTCGCATTGATTTTGAACAGGTTGAACGACTGGCCAAAGAAAACAAACCGAAATTGATCATTGCCGGCGGTTCGGCTTATCCGCGCGCGATCGATTTTGCCAAATTCCGTGAAATCGCCGATGAGGTCGGAGCTTTGTTAATGGTGGATATGGCGCACTTTGCCGGTTTGGTTGCCGGCGGCGTGCACGAAAATCCGCTGAAATATGCCGATGTCGTGACAACAACAACGCATAAAACGTTGCGCGGGCCTCGCGGCGGTATGATTTTGACCAACCGCGAAGATCTGGCCAAGAAAATCAATTCCGCCGTTTTTCCCGGATTGCAAGGCGGGCCTTTGATGCACGTGATCGCGGCAAAAGCGGTCGCTTTGGGCGAAGCTTTAAAACCCGAATTTAAAGAATACGCCAAAAACGTTGTCGCCAATGCGAAAGTCTTAGGCGAAACTTTAATCGAAAGAGGCCTGAATCTGGTTTCGGGCGGAACGGATACGCATTTGGTCTTGGTGGATTTGCGTCCGAAACATTTAACCGGAAAAATCGCGGAAAAAAGCTTGGAACGCGCGCATATGACGTGCAATAAAAACGGTATTCCGTTTGATCCGGAAAAACCGACGGTGACTTCGGGGATCCGTTTGGGGACTCCTGCCGGAACGACACGCGGCTTTAAAACCGAAGAATTTCGTCAGGTCGCTCATCTGATCGGAGACGTGTTGGACGGTTTGTCTCAAAATCCGGAAGATAATTCTGCCGCCGAAGAAAAAGCCAAACAGACCGTCTTGGAACTCTGCCGTCGTTTCCCGATTTATGAAGGATTGATGGAGGAGTAATTCATGCGTTGTCCTTTTTGCGGTTTTGAAGAAACGCAGGTTAAAGATTCAAGACCCAGTGAAGATAACTCGGCCATTCGCCGCAGACGCTTTTGTACGGCGTGCGGTTCGCGTTTTACGACGTTTGAACGAGTCCAGCTGCGTGAACTGACCGTGATTAAAAAAGATAAAAGCAAGATGCCGTTTGATCGCGATAAACTGCAGCGTTCGATTACGATTGCCGTCAGAAAACGCCCGATCAGTCCAGAACAGGTGGAGTTGATCGTTAACAGTATTCAACGTCAGTTGGAAGTGTCGGGCGAAAGCGAAATCCCGTCCGATCAGATCGGGGAAATGGTGATGGAGGCCTTATCCGGCTTGGATCCCGTGGCCTATGTGCGTTTTGCTTCGGTCTACCGTGATTTTAGGGAAGCCAAAGACTTTAAAGCTTTCATCAGCAGTTTGGAAGCCGTCGCCGATGCCGGTCAGTTAAAAGGAGAAGAAGATGTCTAAAGTCAAAACCAACCGCAGTTCATCGCGTTTGGCCGCCGTTCAGGCTTTGTATCAATATGCGTTTGCGGATAAAACCATTGATGAAATCGCCCGTTCATTCATGGCCGGAGATATCGGGCGCGAAGTCATAGATGAAGACGAACAAACAGGAACGGAAACTTTCATTCCCGTCATGCCGGCCGAGCCGACTTTGTTTGCGGGCATATTGTCTTCCTATGCGGAACACGCCGATCAAATCAATGAAATGATTAATTCTTCTTTTACCGAAGAATGGCCGGCGGATCGTGTCGAATTGACTTTAAAGGCGATTTTGCAGGCGGGAACGGCCGAGCTGTTGGCTTATCCCGAAACGCCGACGGCGATTATCATTACGGAATATATTGATATTGCCAAAAGTTTTTATGCCGGTCCCGAAGTCAAAGTGACGAACGGTATTTTGGATCATCTGGCAAAGATTTTACGTGAAGAATAAATCAAAAATCGTTGTTTCTTTTATCTTCGATCAAAGCCGTAGTCTGTTCTTGAGGATTGCGGCTTTCTTCTTTGACGCTGAATTCAGGCTCGATATCCCGAGGCCGTTGTGATTTGAAAGGACGCCCCGTATAAAAAGGCCAAAAGGCTTTTTTCCAGAACATCAGTGAAGCGGTTGTTCCGAACAAAAATAAAAACAGATAAAACAGATAAGGCCAGAAAAATAACAGTATAGCCAGTATCGGCGGCCAATTCCAGACGGCGACAGCTCCGTAAACCCCCGCCAAAGGACTGATGGTCGGCACAAAAAACAACAGTAAAGCCGCAAATCCGGCGAAAATCCAATGAAGCCCGAAAAAATGCATAATGCCGTCAATGCTGGCAATCATTTGTAACAGACTGATCAGAATATAAACAATGATAAATAAGAGTGGTAACTTTAAAACCATTTTATGTCCTTTATTTTTATCATATCTTTTTATCAATAAAAATAACATAACTTAATTGACGGTAATAAAATTTTAAAAATGTGTTGCTATTCTTGAACCTTCAAGAGTAGGAAGGCGACATGAGGAAAATTATTCAGGAAAAACTGTATTTTGTTTTTCGAGATTCGGACGGAATCTTAGGCTTTACAATTCGCTCTTATGAAGGGGAACCGCTTAATCCTCGTTTTTTATTTGACGGAGATAAACAGGTTTTTTTGTTGCGTCGCCCCGGGCAAGTGATTTTGATTGATTCTTTGGGAGAGGATTTTATCACTTTTTTATCGATGTCACGGAAAGTTCGTTTTTTGGAAACACCGGAAGATTCTTCCGAGATTGTGCGTCAATATGATGTTCCCGTTACGAAAATAGAAAATATATTATTATCAAAGACGCAAATTATACCGGCGGAAGAATCTTTTTTTGCAGAGCTTCTTTGTTTGGCTTAAGTTCGATCGAAATACCAGTATCTATTTGAAAAAAGGTTTTCATAAGATTTTTCTGACAGTCTTTTTTTTAAAGGGATTAGAAAATCGTTTTTCAAATCTTTTAAGGCGGCAATATAATCGGACAAGTCGTTTGATTGCAGGCAGAGCGTCAACTGTTGAAGTTCTTGAAAAAAAAGTTCTTCTTTTCTTAAGATCAAAGATAAGATTTCCAAGTCAGTTTCACAGATAGACATAATTTTTTCCTTACCGATTTATAACAAAATGTTATTTCATTTTAAAAAAAAGTCAATTAAAAAAAGCCGGAAGAATAAAACTTCCGGCTTTTATACGGTAGAAACAATTAGAAAGAGAAGCGCAAACCGCCATAGAATTCGTTGGATTTGATTTCCTTACCCAGATCCAAGAAACGGTATCCGACATCAAAAGTCATATCTTTTGTGATTTCATAGCCGACACCGACGCCGCCGCCCCAAGAAAATTTGTAGTCTGTTTTCGAGGAAACATCAATTTCTCTTAATTTCAGACGAGAAGCTCCGATTCCCAGGTTAACATACGGTGTCATAGCCGTTCCGGTATCAATATCGTAATAACCGTTGACCATTAAGCTCATCGTGTCAACTTTGTGCTTTGCATCATGATGATGCCCTTCGATTTCATCACGGTAAGTGTATTCCAATTCCGTACGGAACGAATTCATTTGCATACCGACGGCAGCGGAACCTTCCCACGCATTTTTATCAATGTGATTTTTGATCATCGCCAGACCGGTTCTGACAGCGACATAAGGACGGTCGCCACAAGGTTCTTGGGCTTTTGCCGAAGAAACACAAGCCGATAAAGCGATAGCGGATGCTACGGTTCCTAAAAAGACTTTTTTTAGTAACATATTTTTCTCCTTCATAGTTCAAATAATACACATATATATGTACTTATAAAGAGTTGATAAAAGTACAAACATCTCTTTACAGTAAAATATGTTACCGTTTTGTTTTGTTTTGTCATTATGCCATTTTAGATATAAAACGATAGAATTTTTTTTATTCTATTGTATATACTCTGTTTGCTTATATATTTTTATTAGATTTAAATCTTTTTTTATTGTCTCCATCGTTTGACAGTCAATCTCTTTATAAGAATAAAAGTCGTATTTCCTTTTTAATTCAGCCCAAATCGAATTCGGATGTCTTTTTTGTTGACGAGCAACAGTTTTTACATACTCTTTCAGAAGAGTAACATCTGAAAACGACAATTCGCAACTTTTGGTTGTGTATCTTTGGTAGTCAAAATTATGACGAGAAAAGGGGCTTAAAAAAAGAGCATACAGCAAATTATAGCCGCCAAAAGAGCGTTTTTTTTCTTTTTCTTCCAAATAATATGTTGCGATTTTCCCGCTGAAATAATGTTGTTGTTTCCGTTAACCGATATAAAAACCGATTTTTCGGCGTTTTTGGAACCGACAGGATCTTCAGTATCTTTTTTTATCTGATCTTCTGTCGGTTCATTCAACAGACATTTTAGTGAATTTAAACGAGATTCAAAAGTGTCTGAGTTTGGTCGATTATCTTGTTTTATCATGCAACAGCCTCTATTACCCATTCGATTGCTTTTTGAGCATTGTCCGTTGATTCCGTTACGATAATATCGTACACAACGGTAACGATTCGGGCAGCTTGTTCGGCTGAAAACGACTTATGATGACTTTCTTCGTATTTTTTTAGAAATAAAACGGCACTTTCCAAAGCTGTTTTATTTATTTTAGATATTTCAGGGGGTTTTTCTTCGAATCCGTACAGCCAATTTGGTGACACGCCGAACGTATGGCAAATCCTGCAAAACATTTGCGCGTCCGGTTCTCGTTTATTTTTTAAATACTGATTAAGTCTGCTTTGACTGATTTCAAGCTGATCCGCTGCCCTTTGTTGCGTTAATCCCAATTCGGAAATTCTTTGATGTAAGCGTTCTCCTATCATAATGATCCTCTGCTTTAGAATTAACACTCAAGTATAGTGGCATAGTTTATCACAGAATAAAATTAACTATTTGTTGTTGATTATATAAACAAAATGTGATAAACCGTAATGGTCGTTTGTTGATAAATAAGGAAAGAAAAAATGCAAAACACTTTAAAAATTAAAGAAAAATCGGCAGATGTATCTCCCTTGATCAAGCTATATCAAAAAGGACGTTTGGGAGAATTTCCTCAGGCGGAAAACCGTTTAAGGGCGGGGATGATGTTTATGAAAGATTTTAGACTGTCAATGTTTTCTCAGAAAACAACAAGAAACTATGACCGCTTGTTTGTTGCCGGCGCTAAAGGAAAGGGGGATTTTTCAGATCTTTCTTACAATGCCGCGGATCGATATTTGAAAGCGTTGAAGGCTGTCGGGATATACAGCGTTTATGCTTTGCATTTTCTGAGAGACGAACAAAACATTAGAACATTTTTATCTCGTTATCCTGTCTTGAATAAAGGATCGAAACGTACATATGGCATGGTGTATAGGGCTATAAACAAAATGTTGGATAAATTGGTTGATTTTTATGACGTGCAGAAAAGATAAATTGAGCCGTTTCATTTTTCGTTATATAAAAGAAAAAACAGAAAAGGCGCCTGAAATGAAAGATTTTTTGAAATTTATTTTTTTGGGGATTGTAAAAACACCGAAAGTGAAAATGGTTAGGGATTTGAACGGTGAAATAAAAGAAATGCAGACCGGCTTTAACTGGCAATTTCTGCTTTTGGGCGGTTTTTTCGGATTACCTTTGTTTTTTAAACGATTGTGGGGATGGGCGTGGTTGATGTTTTGTTTATCAACCGTGCAGGTCATTTCTTTTTATTTGCGTTTTAAACAACTCTTGTCTGCGACGACTGTTGAAGAATATTATGCTTTTCAAGAAACGGATCCGATTGATTCCGCAGCCGGTCTGTTGTTGTTAATTTTTGCTGTCTTGTTGGCTTTTAAAGGAAATGAATGGGCGGTTAAAAGACTGTTGAAAAAAGGGTGGCGTTTTGTAAACGCGTCCGATCCGACTGTTGTTCAGGCGGTTCAAAAATGGAAAATTTCAAAGCATTATTTAAAACCCGTTAAAGATCGGGATCGGCTTTAATTTTTTCTTTTTTTTGTTCCCAACGAGATATGTCTTCTTGCGGATAATTTAAATGCCGTCTGTAAATATGCAGATTTTCCAAAACGCGTTGAACATAGTTGCGGGTTTCAGAAAAAGGTATTCTTTCAATCCAATCTATCGGATCGACATCTTTTTGGGGATGTCCGAAGGAACGCAGCCATCTGTTGACGTTTGTCGGTCCGGCGTTATAGGCGGCTATGGCCAATATGTACGAACCGTTAAATCTTTTGAGAAGATCTGCGAAATAAGTGCTTCCCAGCTCGACATTGAAATCCGGATTTGCATTCAATTTTTGAACGGAAAAAGCTTTTCGTTTTTTTTGAGCGACTTGTCTTGCCGTTGCGGGCATGATTTGCATCAGTCCGCGCGCGCCGGCGGGAGAAACGGCGTGAGACGCGAAGCTGCTTTCTTGGCGTATAATAGATAAAACAATCGCAGTTTCGGCTCGTTCGTCATGTTTTAAATCTCGAACCGGATAGCCCAAAGAGATAATATCAATACCGTTTTGTCGAGCTCGTCTGGCTATTGTTACCGCCAGATCATCGCGTTTAAGATCGTGGGATAGAACATAAGCCAATGCCGTAACGCTTTTCGGCGTTTGAGCGTCCAGAAACAAACGGGTGGCGAACAATCCGACCAGATCATACTGTTCTGCTTGTTCCAGCATTTTCATAACGGCAAACAATTCGGATTTTCGGAATTGTTCGACCAAAATGTCGTCCGGATCGTCTTCCGTCGGCAAAGCAGTGTTCTGTTTTATTTTTTCTGCCGCCAATTGTCCGTATATTGTCGTGATTTTTTGGGCGGCTTTTTCATAATACGATCGAGCCTTGTCTTGATTTTTCATTTCTTCGTATGTTCTGCCCAACCAGTATTCTCCCCGTGAAACGCTGAGCGGCGAAGAAACGGCATTTAACATTTTTTTGAAATGTTCGACAGCTTTTTGGGGCTTTTTCAGATTTCTTAAAGCGATCCAACCGGCTGTCCATTCGGCGTCTGCAAAATCGGCTCCTTTTTTCAGATGGTGGTTTTTTGCAATTGTGTAGGCAGTTTGGTAATCTTTTGAATTTAGAAACTGTCTGATCAATGCGGATTTTTCCGTCCACCATCGAGACGTATTTT
>CALXTY010000087.1 GCA_944391535.1 uncultured Alphaproteobacteria bacterium | reverse complement strand
GGGCAGTTTTCCAGTCGGAATCCGACTTCGTCCGCCGGTTGTTCGGCGATCTCGATCGCAGAAGAATCAAAGTCGTTCTTTTCGTCTGAAGACTTTTCCCCCGAACCGCCGACCGGAACCGCGATGACCGGAGCCGTTGTTCCATCGGCTGCGGCAGAAGAAGATTCTTCCTCCGATTTCTTTTTTTCTTCTTTGGGAGTGAGGAACAATAACGGCAAAACGCTCGTCAACTGGTCTTTTGCGGCAGAAACGGGCAAAACGGTTCCGTCTTTGATAACGCTGTCTTCTTCCGGTTTTTCCGTTGTCGTCATCGGAACGATCAAATTCGCTGTCCTATCGTTTCCGATATGGTGCAGTTCCGTCCATTCGACCGTGTAAGCCTCTTTGTCCGTTCCCGTGATTTTGCCCGTCAGTTCGATTTGCGTCATATCGTAGGCTTGAAACCGCCGGTCGTCCTCTAAACCGACAAAGGAAGCCGCCGTCGGCGCGTCCGGTTCCAATGTCGTGTCCTCTTTGACCGAAACGCTGAACTTCTCCTCGACAACAGGCGTCGGAGCCGTTTCCCCTAAACATTTATACGCCGCCAAAACAATGACGGACGCGGCAACCGCCGCAATCAAGCGGTTCCGCGCTTTCCTTTTCTTTTGAAGATAACTCATTTTTCCTCCTTTCCCGTCGGGTGCTTCAACGCAATGTCAGCAGCCAGACGGATCAAAATCGGTTCGCCCTGCGCAATCGTGATGACCGGGGCGATGTTCATATACTGCTCCAACACTTTCGTCGTGATTTCCGTGGTGTTGTCGGACAGGCGGTTCCAAAACTCCTCGTATTCGTCGCCTTTGACTTTGGCTTTTCCCAAGCCCGCCAATCCTCCGATCAATGATGTGCCGAACGCTAAGCCGTATCTTTCCCAATTCCGATTGTCCACGTCCCCGACCAGTCCGGCGCGTCCCATCTTGTCCGCCGCATACGCGAACGCCGTTCCCGCAGAAAAGATTTCCGCCCCGTCCGCCGAACGGATGATCCGGTAAAAAGCGACTTGAACCCTTGTTTCCCCGACTTTTTTTGTCGGTTCATAACGACCGAGCACGACATCGCCCTTTTCAAGCAGTTTGTATCGATTGTCCGCCCCGAAGACATCTTCGGAAACGTAAGCGCGAACGGTTCCTCCGATTTGTGTATTGATCCCGTCCAACAATACGGCGGCGATAGTTCTGTCTTCCGTTAAAATGAAAGACCTGTCTACCGGATAGGAACTTGTTATGTTCGCCGCTGTATAAGATTTATCTTGAAATGTCGACGTTTGATATGTTTGGAAGGAATGTTTTTTGGAAACGGTTTCCGGAACATCGGTTTTGTTTAAAACTGTCGCTCCGGCCAGATTTCTGGCAGAACGGATATACTCTGCTCTTAACAAGGCGTATTCTTTGAAATTATTTTTTTTCTCCTCTTTTTGTTTTTCCTCTTTTTTCTTTTCCGTTCTAAAAATCTGTTTTTTGCGTTCTTCCTGTTTCCGGATGATCTCCTTGGCTTTTTGTTCGATTTTCTTTTCCATTTCTTCCGGCTTTGAGGCAGGACAAACGATTTCTTTTTTCTGAACTTCCGGAATAACGGTATAGTAATCGGCAGGATACTGAACCGTTATCGAAACGGGTTGTTGCATTGACGAGTTTTTTTCTTTTTTGCAGGAAACAAGAGTTCCTGTTGAAAAAAAGAGAAACAAAATCAATTTGAAGATTTTTGCCTGATGCATACCGTTTTCTCCCCGTATCGCAGGGTTATCGGATTGATCGTTTCAACGACCATAAAGCGGCCGTCCGGAGATTTTCGGACGTTGACGGGTTGATCTACCCGATCTATGACTTGATAGGCGACCGGCCAGACGGATCGGTCATGTTCAATTCCGTAATCCAAGTAAGTGAACCGGTTGTCCCGAAAGATTAAAACAGGAGCGAGCAGTTTGTCGCCGTGCATTTCTAAATCGTGTCGCACTTTTGACGGATCGAATTTCAGCTCCCGCACCCATTCCGGTTTCGATTTTTTCAAAAGTGATGTAATGCTTTCCGCTTGAGCTGCTTCTTCCGGTTTTTTACCAAGAATATTCGGCTCGGCGGCTTCAACATAAACGACTTGATCTGAAATGTTTTCAGACAAGACGCTCTCGCTTGCCAGATAAAAATTATAAATATTACCGCTTTTACCTATAATGGTCAGATTGGTATCCGCTCCGGCTGTTACGGCTTCGACGTATAATAAAGACGGATTGTTCATCTCCTTTTGGCGGAAGTTTAAAGAATCGGCCAATACGGATTGATCGATGCTGTCCCAATCGGGTATTTTAAACATCGTTCCCATACCCTCGCGTAAAATCACTTTGAACGTCCGCCCGCGTATCCAAACAAAAACTTTGTTTCCGGCTCTCGTTTCGGCTCTTTGTGTGCTCCAAGCCTTTTGCGTCAACGGTAAGGGCGGACGGTACTCTGCCGCTTTTGCAAATTTTCCGGAAAGAGCATCGTCTATGTTCTTAATCAAATCGACTGGTTGTTCCAGCTTGATTTCCGTTTTTAACGGGGAAACAGACGCGGCAAAGCTTGTGGCAGGTAGTAATAATGCTGTGATAAAAAGCAGTTTTTTCATAAGAAATTTTCCTTGTCATTCGGATGGTTTTTGGCGGTTACCGCATAGTTTTCAACAATCAAGCCGAAGGGATTGATCTGTGCTTGTGAAGATTTTCCCTGTGTGGACGTTATTGATACTTTGAATGTCGCCACAAATTCTTTGTTGCGGACGGCAACACCGCTTTTGCGATCAATCGCGACAAATTCAGCCCGCCAGATGCCGTTCGTTTCCGGCAGTTCTTCCAGACTTAAGACCTTAACTTCCCGCGTCAATTCGTTTTTGGCATAAGAAACAAGAGGACTGTTCGGATTGGCTGAACTCATATGCTCGGCGAACAGTTTAAACCATTGCGGTTGAGTGAATGCCTGAACCCAGGTATAGCGTTCGTCATCATTGACAAAGTTGATGGTCTCTCTTTTTTCCACATATTCAAACAACGTGGAACGGACATATTGTTCCAAAGTCGAACGGTCGATTTGTTCCGGTAAAAGCCGAACTAGCTGTTGACCGGATTGAAGCGATACGAAAACCGTTTCCGTAGTCTTTAACGGAAATAGGGCTAAAACGGTGCAAAAACTCCCAATAACGGCAAAAACGCTGATGGATGCGATTTTTGTCAGGACATCCACGCTTTTTTCCAATCGGCGAAGATAGCTGATGTGCTTTGTTTCAGGATGGGAAAGAAGTTTTTCTTCCGTCATATTTCGTCCTTTTTAATTAAACCGAGACGGAAACAATCTTTTAAAAGGGAAAACACTATCATTAGGTCCAAACGCAATTCGCTGTCGGAAGGTTCGCTTAACCGTTCTTCAAGACTGGTTTGTAAAGCATCAATTTCGGCAATGCCGAAATACCGTTGGGACACGGCAAGAGTTTTTTTTGAAGCCATTGTTTTATCCTTTTGAAAGATTCGGTTGAGGAATAATCAAGCAAGCACACGGACTTTCTTTATAGCTGTCCGTTCCCGCACCGATCCCTTTGACGCTTTGCGACGTGGAACACGCCGTTAAAACCGTCAACAAAGCCAATATCGTCAGTTTTTTCATTTCTTTTTCTCCTCCGTTTGTGTCAAAGCCGCGTCAAACGCAATCGTCCCCTCGATCAGTTTCTCTTTCGAGGCGATGACTTGCAGAATGTTCGCGATCAGAATGTTTTGTTGAACAAGCGCGGCGTGTATGTCCGCCAAAGCCCTGTTCGTCTGCGACAGCTTTTCCATAACCGTTAAAGACGTGTTCGTGTCCTGAATGATCGAAGAAGCCGCCTTTGTCAGCGTGTTTGCTTCCGCCTTGACCGCCATAGCGTTCGCCAGACCGTCGTCCACGCTTTTTTTATGAAAGTCCGTTCGGGCTTTTTTGACTTTCCGCCATTGTTGCTTTGTCCGGTTGTTCCCCGTCGTAATACCCCGCCAGGAATAACTGCCGCCCGCAACGCCGGAAACCGTGTTCGCCGCACCCTGAACGTCCTCGTTTGTCGGCAAATCCAACGCCTGACGGATATAGTCCTGCGCCGTGCAGATGTTCGTTACTTCAAAATTCATACCGTCCAAAAGAAACTGCGGCGTAACGCATTGAAGCAACTGATTGGCGTTCGTGATAAAACTCTGCGCCGTCAACGCCAGAGAAACCGCGCTTCCGACCGTGTCCGTGATCTGTTTTGTCGCTTCCAAACCCTCTTTGGTCGTGTCCCAAATCGCTTTGCCGTTTTCCAAAATCGCCGCCATAGTCGCGTTCTGCTTGATGCTTTCAGCCAAGCCGTTTGTGTCGATGACCGCCATTTGAGCACTTGCCGTGCGGGCGAAGAATAAAAGAAAAATAAGTAATCTTTTCATTGTTCTTCCCCGTAATGCTTAAGGTAGTAAGCTATCCAGTCTTTTCTTTTCAGTTTTTTCGCTTCATTCATCAAATGAACTGTTTTCGCTCCGCCTTTATAGGCGTTCAAATATTCTCCGAGACATGACATATCCGTGTCCAAAAAGACGTTTGTTCCGCTTCGCTGCATCAGGATCGGGCGTTTTGCTCCTTTAATGCTTTTTCCTTTTGTCAAAACAAAATCCGTTTCGCTTTCCGTTAAACTGAAACCCGAAAGTTCTTCGGCGCAAGAAGCCGCTCCGGAATAGAAAAAACGTGTGTGGCAGTTTGTCAGGATGGTTTCTTTCAAACCGAGAGAGTTCAAATCCGCCGTCCCCTGAAAAGCCATAAAAACGGCGGTGCGCTGTTTTCGCGCCGTTTTCAGAAGTTTTTCAATCAGTTCTTTTAATGCGGGAGTGGATAATAAAGTCGGAGCTTCGTCCACAATCAATAATGACGGTTTTCCGGTTTGGGCATTCTGTTCAATTCGTTTGAACAGATAAAAGAAAAAGGCGGCACAAGCGGCGGGATCGTCTTTGATGTTGTCAACGCCGAAAACATTCAATCGGTTTTTTGTCATATCAAGCGTATCTTTTTCCCCGTTGAACAATTTTGCGTTCAACGTGTTTCCGGATACCCATTTTTCAAGCTTTTCCTTAAATTTCCCAACGGGAACAAGCTCGTTATAGTAAACATTCATCCGTCGATTGATGCGAGGCTGTTTCATAATTTCCGAAACGAACAAACGGATGTCTTTTTCTTCTTCGTCGGTTTCGGCGTTTGTCAGGATTTTTAAAAACAAAATCAGGTTTGTTTCGTCAGAAGCATCACAATCGAACGGATTTAAGCAAATATTACCGCTCTTGCTTAATTGATGGTATGTACCGCCCGCCATTTCGGTATAGACGGTCAATCCGTTGTCTCTATCCAAAGCGAAAACGGATAAATCGGGATAGAAAGCCAAAGATTCCGTTATCAAATGCAAAATTAAAACTGATTTTCCGCTTCCGGTCGGGGCAAAAACGACGCAATGCGGCGGAGCCTGATCTTCCGGTGTCGCGTGGAAAGTGAAGCCGAATGGATTCCCGGCTGGAGCGGTCGGAAAACGGCAAACGGGACATTCTCCCCAATCGCATCGTTCCAAACCGGTTTCACATCGGATTAACGGATGCAAATCGGCAACATTGGAAGCAGTCAGACGCAATTCGCGATTAAAAATATCCCGTCCCGGACATTGTCCCCAAAACATCGGCAGAGCGAACTGTCTTTCTAAAACGGGACGAACGCCGAAATTTCCAAGACAGCCTAAAATACTTTCAATAGCCGTTTCTTTGCTTCCGTTTGTTTCGATGTTTAAGTGGACGGTCATTTCGGTTGTCAAAAGGGTTTCGGTATCGTCTTCAATGGCTGTTCGTATTTCCAGAAATTTATCGGTTTGGTTTTCCGGCTTACGCAAAAAATTAGCTTGAATATCCCGATTTTTAATATCGGTTAATGCTTGCGTTTTCCCGATCGGCTTCAAATGAGTTGTCAGCGTCATTGAATACGGCAATGCAAGAAGGTTTTCTATGATTTGTCCCGAAACATTGCTTCCGAACGACCTGATGCCGAAAATTAAGCGATGTGTTTCCCATCCGTTCGTTTGAAAAACGATTTCTCCGTTTTTCAAAATGGTAATTCGGGATGCTGCAAGCTCTTTTTGCGGTGTCGGATTGTAAAAAGTGCTTAAAAACGCCGTTAAATCGTTTCCGCTTAAAACCGTCGGTTTAAAATCCGACAGAAGCGTTTTGACCTCCTTGATTACACGATCGTTTTCATCCGAGCCTTCAGCTGTTTGGACAATCATATAGTGTGTGATGTCAAATGTCCTTTTAAGACGGTGTTCCCATCTTGACGTGATTTCGTCCAAAAACGGATTACCGCAGGATTTTATAGGATTTTCCGCTTTTTCAAACCGTTGCGAATAAATTCTTATTTCAACGTCAAATTCGTTCAATCGCATAAAGAAAGTACGCAGTTTTGACAAATCGGATTCCAATTCATCAAATCGTTTTCCGGCGACGCAACGACCTGAAAAACGGATGACCTTAAAAGTGATTCCGTTTGTTGTCCGAACAAGATCGTCCGAGATGTCGTTAATCGGAATTTCGTCGTTGACGAAAACCAAATCAGGCTTTCTGTCGAATGTCTTTCGTCGCGTTAATGCGGCTCCGATACCAGCACCGATTAAAGGAAGGAAAAAACTAAATGTCATAGTAAAAGACCGCCTCTTCATCTTTAAAAATCATCGGCGTTTTATTCTTCGGACGTTTGCCGGAAGAAGCATTGATCAAACGCTCAAAATAAAAACGCAGGATATTGTTGATATGAGGTTCTCTGTCCGTCAACCGGACAGAGAACAGATGCAAAGGAACGAAACAGGCAATACCCAAAACGGGTTCTTTCGTTATAATCAGCAAAAGAAAGAAGGAAACGATTTCGATAAATAAGAGCAGGGGCGCAACAAACATAATACGCGCCGGTTTTTCCAGCTTTTGATAAACGGAAGACGACATTAAAATCCTCCGACCATATCAATGCCAAATCCGGCGCAGACGATGAAAAGCAAAATCATCAGAGGGCGCGCGCCCATAATCAAAGGCTTTTTTGTCACGGTGGAGTGGATAAGGTCTGCCAATAAAACGACTAATGCGACCCATTTGGCAACGTCCATCAATCCTTCGGCGATTTTTTGAAGAATGCTTTGCGTCTGCGTAAAAATATTTACGTTTCCGATTGGCATCGCCGCAAAAGCGTCAGCACCGTTAAACAGAAAAAGCAGACTTAAAGCGATAAGGAAGATTTGCGGTAAGAACGCAAAAGAACGAGGTTGTTTTGTCATAAAAAACTCCGGTTGGTTCATACGCGCGAAACAACCGGATAACAGCAAACCGTTCTGATTTCGTCGTTTGATCGGAATGATTTCGTTAAAAAACGGAATATTTCCGAATACGGCTGAAACGTGCGTAAGTGTTTGATGTTATTGATTTTTTCTATTTACAAGACAGTATAATATCATCCAAAATAAAGCAACATAAAAATGCGATGAAGACATTTTTATGCGGTTTTATTTTTAACAAGACGTTTGAAAGAGTTGAGAGGCTTTCATTCTGTCAACATCCGAAGGAGCTTGTGATGAGTGAGGAAAAAAGTTTGGAAGAGCAATATAACGCAATAGAGGCGACAAAGAATATTTTAGCCGGACAAGAAGGTTTGATCCGACGTCCCGTTTTTGATGGCGAGTTCGGAAAGGATCAAAAATTCAAGGGATATGAAATTGAAGCCGTTCGCGTGAAATCCGTTTATGCAAAAGAGGATCAATTATGGGCTAAATTTGAACCGCTTCAAGGCGGCGACGGGTTTAATGTCCGGATTGACAATGCGTATCAGCAATTCAGAAACACGAAAGAAATGACGCCGGAGGAGATTCAGATGCTGGAAACGCCGGAGACACCGTGACGCTTCGGCATTGTGCACAAAATATATTT
>CALXTY010000086.1 GCA_944391535.1 uncultured Alphaproteobacteria bacterium | reverse complement strand
GTTGTCGGTAAGTTAATTCAAGAGAAGCAATCGGGCTGTTTCATGAATAAAAAAACGGATCAGGAATATGCGAATGTTTTTCTTTTTGAAGGAAAACCGTATGTCGAACCCGAGTTTTTTTCTTCGCCGCAAGCCTTTAATCTGAAATCGTCCGAAAAAAAGAGATTGATGACGGCAATGCAAAAATATTCAAAAGAAACGGGAACGCCTTTGGATACATCTGTTTTGGGAATGCCGGACAGGAAAAAAGCGGAACCCGTAAAAACGGCGGAAAAGAAAGGAAATGCCGCCATTGCCGCTGCCATTAAACAAAAAGGTCGCACGTATTAATTCTTGTTATTTGTTCATTGCCAGCCAATGTAATTGAGCCGCTAATAAAGGATAAGAAGATCCGCCGCTTTGCAATGCTTGAATTGTTAAAGAATAGGCTTCTTCGTATTTTTTTTGAGCCATTGCAACGGAAGATGCCGCCGCCAGTCCTTCCCAACTGTTTTGTGTGTTTTCCTGTAAAGCTTCCGCCAAAGGAGCGGCAATCTCGACCAATCCGGCCAAAGCCAGAACGCGGATCATGCGATAGTGATTCAGCGGTGATGTGAAAAAAGCATCTTGAGGAAACCGAACGGATAAGGCGTCTATCAGTCGGACGGCTTGTTCGTATTGTTTTTTTTCGGCCAGCATTTCGGCGCTGAGCATATATGTTGACGCCGCGGAAAAATCGGATTGTTTTTCATGAATTGTTTTTAAAACATTTTCCGCTTCATTTTCTTTACCCAAAGCGGTCATGCAGGCGGCCAGATAAGCACCTACGGGCAAATCCGTTTTTTTTGACCCGTCAAAAGCTTTTTGAAAAAAGGTTTCCGCTTCTTTCGCCTGTCCTTGTAACAAAGAACACAATCCGGCTTGAGCCGCCGCGATCAGGCAGTCGGGATCCAGTTGCAGACATTCTTTTAAGACTTCAACCGTTTCGGCTAATTTGAAATGTCTTTTTAAAAGTCGGGCTTGCTTAAGTTTTTCATTGAGTTGCTCGTTCATAATCAGTCCTCTAATTTTGTACGCAAGAAATTCATAAAATCTTTTTCCTCATAGGGCGGATCGAATTTATCCAAAGCATCATCAATCGCTTTGTTGATTTCTCGCTCTGTCGCATTGTCGTAAAACATTTTTAAACGATTGACCAGCTTTTCCCGCTGATCTTCGTTTGTCGGGCAAAAAACGGGATCGTTTTGAGCGTTTTCCTGTTTTTCTTTAATTCTTTGCTGAGCTTCTTCCAACCAAGACATGACATTTTCTCCTTAAGGGGTTAATTCCATTCCGGTATAATAGCATTGACGCGTGTCAATATTTCTTTCTTTGATTTCATTTAAGGCGGCTTCACGAATATGTTCATGACGCCAGTTCTTTGTTCCTTGGCACAAATCTCTTAATGGAGCTGTTTTTGCCCATTCGCGCGCTTCAACCGGTAAGGCATAGGCTTTTTCATAAAACGGCGGTTCCGGTTTTGAAAAAAAAGTCACTTGTTGTGTGCAGGCAGTACATATAAAACAAGGAATTAAAAAGAAAATTTTTTTCATAATTGACCTTTAAACGGTTGAATGACGCGATCCAGAATCCCTTGCATCGCGGATAAAGCCATACCGAAATTTGTTACGGGAACGCCGTTGCGCACGCATTCGTTTAATCGACGCAGAGTTTCCAATCGTGACAGCATACAACCGCCGCAGTGAATAACCAGCTCGAATTGGTTTAAATCGGACGGAAAATCGCTGCCGGCAGACCATTCGAAATGAATGTCTTTATTCAAAGCCTTTTTGATTATAGCGGGCATTTTAACGCGGGCGATGTCATCGTCCTGAACGTGATGTGAACAGGCTTCGGCAATCAAAACGCGACTGTTGTTTTCAAGCTGTTGCAGTTTTTTGGCTCCGTCATAAAGAATTTTAAGATCTCCTTTATAACGCGCAAACAATGTTGAAAATGTCGTTAACGCGATTTCTTTTGGCACAACGGCGTTGACTTGCCGGATCAGTTGGGAATCCGTGATCACCAAAGCGGGCGGTGTTTTTAAATCGGGCAGGATTTTTAAAAAGTCCTGATCGTTCTGAATGACGTAGGCAAAAGCATGGGCATCTAAAATGTCCCGAATAACTTGGACTTGAGGTAAAATCAAGCGTCCTTTCGGTGCCGAAGAATCAATCGGGGCAACGCAAACAACCGTCTGCCCTTTCGTGATCAAATCGCGAAGTAATGACGGCGCGGTTTTTAAATGGTCGGGGACGGTGTCTTTGATTAAAACTTTTAATTCTTCTATGTTTTTAGCGTCCTTTGCACAGACCCGTATGACAGAGCAGGGCAGGTTTTGATCGATGTCGGGTTTGGCCTTGTCGCTTTTATTGATGACAAGAATAAACGGAATGTTTAAATCTTGTAGCGTTTTAATCAAGGATTTTTCATATTCTCCGATTCCCGTTTCGTCGGTCACCAGTAAAGCGATATCGGCTTTGTTCATGATTTTTTTTGTCGCGGCGATTCTTAATTCTCCGATTGTTCCGATATCGTCTATGCCGGCCGTATCAAAAAACGTGACCGGACCGACAGGGATCAATTCGTAAATTTTAGATACGGCGTCCGTTGTCGTTCCCGCCGTGTCGGAAACAATGGAAACCTGCTGATCGCACAAAGCGTTTAATAAAGACGATTTACCGACATTTCTTCTGCCGAACAGACCGATATTCAATCGTTCGCCGCGCGGTGCCGTTTGTGCCATATGGAGCTCCTGTCAAAAAGAATCTTTTTCTTTTCTTTATACCTTTTTTTAGCTTTTATCTGAAAAAATATTTTTAAAGAAATAATATGTTTTTAAGGTCTGTTCGATTGATACGCGGAAATAAAACAAAAAAATATATATTTTCAATGGCTTTTCCTCTTTTGCTGTTCGGAAGCCAAACTTCTGTCGTTGCGGGTGTTTTTTCGGATCCTGCCGACAATTCTTATTCATTAAAAAAAGTTTTTGTCCGGCCTTTTTTACAAAACTTTCCAATCCCGCAGGTGTGGCAGACAGATTCGAAATCGGAAAAATTTAAACAAGACTGGCTTGACGCTATGACCCCGAAAACACCAGCCGAAAAACAAATGGAATCTTTGGCATGGCAATTGCCGGCTTTGGATGAACGAAGATCTTTTAACATGATTGCTCGGGAAAATCCGGTTTCGGATTGGTCGGGTATTTCAAAAATTGTAATTGATCTGATTCCAATCGTTGATCTGGCAGGGGAAAAAGCCTCTTTGGATCAGGATAAAAAAGATGCTCTTTATAATAAAAGGCGCATTAAAGACGCCGAAAAAGAAAAAAATCTGTTGGATTTAAACTTGCTTGATCTCAGAGCTTTTTGGAGAGTTCTGGATCAAACTGCTAGAACGGATTTCGAATTGCTAATGTTGAAAAACGAACTCAAGGACGCTGATCAAAAAACAAATCGTTTGTTTCAACAAATTAATCGTGCTTTGTTGTCAACGGAAATACTCGAAAAAGCCCGGGATATCTATTCTATGGAAACGCGACAAATAAAAGGATTAAATGAAATCGACGATGTCTTTAATTCTTTGTTGGTGAACGATATGCTGGATTTGTCAACCGGTCTTTATATGATGAATCAAGATGATATGTTGTCGGATTTTTCGATCGACAGTCCGTATCGTTCTGCCTCTTTGCTTGACAGAAAACAAAAAACTGATCACAGTCGTTTGAGCGATCCGGCTTATCGGCGAAAAGCTTTCTTTAAACGGTTGGAAAAATTTTTAAAAGGTCACAACTCTAAGGACGTGCAATGAATAAATCATCTTATACTTTTTTAATGCAAAAGAAATTTTGGAAAAAAACGTCCTTTTTGACGGCGTCCGTCGCGGCTCTGATGCTGGCATCCTGCACGGTTGAACCCGAACCGATAAGCGACTGGGAACGAGCCGTTCGCGTCGATCAGGATATTCGCGAAATGTTTCAGGATCAGCGTTCGCAAAGAATTGCCAAACCGTTGACGTTGTATGACGCAATGGCGCGCGCTTTGAAGTATAATTTGAACGCCAGATTGAAAATGATGCAAACGGCGTTGGCGACAAAACAATTCAATCTGACGTCCTTGGATATGTTGCCGCAGGTCTCTATCGGTGCGGGATATTCGGCGCGCAGCAATTATGAGGCCGTTGTTTCCAAGTCGATGCAAACCGGTGTGATGTCCGCCGATCCCGAAGCTTACAGTGCTAAATCTCACGGCATCGCCAATGCTCAGATCAGTTGGAACATTCTGGATTTCGGGGTCAGCTATTATCAGGCGAAGCAAGACGCCAACAATATCCTGATCGCGAAAGAACAACGGCGCAAACAGGTTCAGGCGTTGTTGCAAGACGTCAGAGCGGCTTATTGGCGCGCTTTGGCGGCGGAACGTTTGTCTTCGGAAATTGACGATTTGATGGAAGAAGCGACATTTGTTCTGGAAAATCTTCGAACAATGGACGATCAAAAGCTTTCGGCTTCATCGGTTTTATTGAATTATCAAATGGGCTTGATGGAAACGATGCGCGACTTAAGCGAAATGAAAAAAGAATTGATGCTGTCGCGCGAAACACTGGCCGCTTTGATGAATTTAAAACCGGGGACACGGTATCGTCTGGTCGGATCCGAACAGGGGAATTTCGTTTTGCCCGAAATCCGGTCAAGTCTGGATCGTCTGGAATGGCTTGCCTTGATGAACAGACCCGAATTACGCCAAGAAGACTATAAGTTACAAAATACGCGTCTGGCGGCAAAAAAAGCCTTGCTGAAGTTGTTGCCGGGGATAAACCTGTCGGCGTCGGCAAATTATGACAGCGATGATTTCCTGTCCAATAATTCGTGGCTGCAGGCCGCCGCTCAATTGGGGTGGAATTTACTGAATCCTCAGCAAATGCAAAAGACGCTTGCGTACGGTGAAGTCAAAGAGGCCGTCGATAATTTGAACCGTCAAGTCATTGCCATGACTGTTTTGACGCAAACTCATGTCGGTTGGGGACGGTATCAGGGAGCAAAAGAAACCTATCAGCTCAGTGTCGAAATCGCAGATGTGGCTCAAAAATTAGCTCAACAGGCTTCGGATAACGCCAAAACAGATGTCTTGGCCGAAGCCGAAAAAATATCTTCCGCCGCCAGAGCTTTGTTCGCTAAGCTGAGAATGGCGATGAATTTTGCCGAATTGCAAGAAGCAACGGGCTATGTCTTTGTGACGTTGGGGTTGGATCCGTTGCCGGAAGATTTCGCCTCGAACGACTTGGGAACGATTTCCCGTGCTTTGGAACGCGTGATGACGGCATGGGATATGGGGCGTTTCACAAACGAAGACTATCCGCGTCTGCCTCCGGTTCCGATGCGCAGACCGCCGGTGTACATCAATGCTAATCTGCCGATGCAAAGAGTCCTTGAAGACGATCGCTTCATTATGACAATTCCGCCGACAACTTTTGCCGAAGCCGATTTGGGGCATCAAGTCAGTTATACGGCGACAATGCGCGACGGGAAAAAATTATTGCCGTGGTTGTTCTTTGATTCAAAAACGATTACGTTGTCAGGAAAGCCTCCGGCAACTTCGGAAGGAATATATGAAATTAAAGTGACCGCGCGCAATCGCAAGAAAATGAGCGCCTATATCTTTATTACCGTTCAGGTCATGCGCGGCTATAAAACCATTCTGGATATGAGAGGGGCGGAACCGAATTCCCGTGTCACCGTGATTCAACGTTGCGACGGATCTTCCGAATGCAAAGATTATCAAAATGTTCGCAATATCGATATGTTCCCGGAACGGGTTACCGTCGCGCCTCTGCCGATGCCGAAAAAAGAGAAAAATAAAAAATAATGCGATAAAAAAATCCCCGTTTTATCGGGGATTTTTCTTTTTTATTATTGTTTAGCGGATCTTTGACGCTTTTAATTTGGCAATATCCGCCACGCTCATTGTCTTTTTCGTCTGATTTTGATTGATCGTCTGATACGAATGGGCGTTGACCACCAATAATTCCGCTTTGACGGATTTCGGATTTTCCTTATACATCTGATATTCTTCCGCGGATAAGGGAACGGCAATATAATAAGTCAGTTTCGTTCCCGGTCTTTCCGGCAAAACGCCGTTGCGTTGATCCATCGCCGCATGAACGTTTTTATGAATGTCATTATGCGCGCTGTTCGGCAAGGGAAGCATACAACGCCAGTCGTGGATCGATGTTAATTGATCGTTACCGAACTGAACGGGGCCTTCTTTGAATGAACCGCTGATCGCACGCGGAAACATATGATGATAATTATAACCGTTCGGCGTTTTGCCTTTTCCGATGACCTCATAAATATCTTTATCGCTTAAGCCGACTTGACGTAAACGGGCGATCCCCTCTTTATTTTCCGTACCGTCTTTGTTATAGACGGTGTCTTTAAGCAGTTGAGAACGAGCCTCTTTATATTCTTCGTAAACGGCTCTGTTCGCTTGAGAGGATAAGCGTATCCCTTTCACAGGGATCCATTTGAAAACATAGTCTTGTTGTCTGGTATTATGGTTGACAGGGCGATTGCCTTTTGATTTGCGCTTTGCGTGAATATATTCCATAGCTTTCCTCTTATGTTGATTAAGAGTATTATGGAGAAAAAAATATTTTTTGTCTAGAATATTATAAAAAATTAAGCCGGCTGTTGCGCCGGCTTATCTTTATTCCTTCAAAAAGTGGTTGATTTCCTCCGTAACCTTTTTCGCATCACCCAACAACATCATTGTGTTGGGAGCGTAAAAAACAGGATTGTCTATGCCGGAATACCCGAATCCTTTTAAAGAACGTTTGACGACGATGATATGGCGCGCTTTTTCCACGTCTAAGACAGGCATGCCGTAGATCGGGCTGGAAGTATCTGTCTTCGCCAAAGGATTGGTGACGTCATTCGCGCCGATAATATAAACGACATCGGTTTCCGAAAAAGCCGAATTAATCTCTTCAAGTTCGAATACGTCCTCATAAGGAATTTTTGCTTCTGCCAGCAAAACATTCATATGTCCCGGCATGCGTCCCGCAACGGGGTGAATGGCGTATTTGACATCAACACCTTCTTTTTTCAGTTCCGCCGCCATTTCTTCCAAAGCGAACTGGGATTGAGCCACGGCCATACCGTAACCCGGAACAATGATGACTTTTTGGGCGTTCTTTAACAAGACGGCCGCATCTTCCGGAGAGCCGATATTGGCGCTTTTGTCATTATCCGAGACACTCTCCTGCGTGCCGCTTTGTCCGGCGCCGCCGAACAAAACATTTAAGATGGAGCGGTTCATCGCTTTGCACATGATATAAGACAAAATGGCTCCCGACGATCCGACCAAAGCTCCGGTAATAACGAGTAAGCTGTTTCTTAAGGTAAATCCGATACCTGCCGCCGCCCAACCGGAATAAGAGTTCAGCATTGAAATAACGACAGGCATATCCGCTCCGCCGACCGGCAATATCAGCAAAAATCCTAAGATAAAAGATAAAAACGTCAGCACAAAAAAGGACAAGCCCGATTCAGTCTTTGTAAAGTGGATAATCAGAGCGATGATAACAAGGCTCATCAAAGCATTTAAAAGTGACTGTCCTTTGAAACGTAAAGGTTTTCCCGATAAAATGCCTTGCAACTTTGCAAAAGCGATAACCGATCCTGAAAAAGTGATCGCACCGATTGCGACGCCTAAGGACATTTCAATCAAGCTTGAAACGGCAATATGTCCGGGTGTGCCGATCCCGTAGGCGGCCGGTGAGACAAAAGACGCCCAAGCCACAAAAACGGCGGCTAAACCGACCAGACTGTGAAACGCCGCGACCAATTGGGGCAGGGCGGTCATAGCGATGCGTTTGGCGATGGATAAACCGATCACCGCTCCTGCTATCAACGCGACAACGATAAAGCCGTAAGACGTGACGGACGGTAAAGATAAAGTCGCCCCCAATGCGATGACCATACCGGCGATGCCGAACAGATTGCCTTTTAT
>CALXTY010000085.1 GCA_944391535.1 uncultured Alphaproteobacteria bacterium | reverse complement strand
GCCATACTGCTGGAAAGAAGCTTTTGAACCGTTTTTAACAAGATTTTAAATCCGCTGGAAAAATGATCGGCAAGCGTTTGACGCAAATCATCGGCTTGTTGCGGAAACAAACGTTTCAGTTCCATGGCGTACGGTTCGATTTTAGACCACAACAACCCCGCATACATCGGCAGATTGGCGATAAAAATGCTCAGCTGTTTTTGAACAATCGGAACTATAATGAAAATACACAATAACACCAGTAAAATCAGCATGGCGGAAATGACACAAACGGCCGCAATTCGTGAATGCATTTTCTTTTGCAGCTTGGAAGTCAACGGATCAAGGAAATAAGCAATGGCAATTCCCGCAACAAAGGGTAACAACACATCACGCAGAACATAAATACCTATTAAAAACAGGATAAAAGCAAAGCCCCAAGCTGATAATTTTTGCGTATTTGACATGATTTTTCCTTAATGAGCGATTTCCGGCGATGTCTTGGTTTGATGATGTTTTTCAACAGTCGGCATCATGGTTTTATTCTCCGCTTCAATAGAAAGGTTTCCTTTTTGGTGTACGGAAGGCAAATAAGAAGTCGATTCAATCTCGGTTAATTTAAATACACCCGACGGCAAGACAGTCAAAGACAATCTTCTTTTACTCATTTCTTTTTGCAAACGTTCCAGATTTTCCGCAAAGAAAACAGTTAACTGCAATACGCCTGCGCGCGCCGCCTGCAAATAATAAGAACTGATAATCGGGATTCTGTCCAAACGCGCTTTGATTTTTTCCCATTGTTCCAGATTTGTCACGGGAACCAAAGCGACCAAGGAAGCGGCTTCGTTGAACTGAACCATTTGTTCGCTTTTCCAGACGCTTTCCAAGTGTTCGACGACTTTTTTCACGGCTCGCGCAAACGTTGTCGCCGTATTTTTCGTCAAAGGCAGAGAAAATGAGAAATTAGGAATTTCCGAAGCCGTCAATTCGTCCATCGCCCGCGCTTTTACGGTAAACGTTTGCCCGTTTCTGATCAATTCAACGATCAGAATACCTTCCGCTTCGTACCTTTTCGCCAAAGCTTGAGCCGCAACCAGATCGCCGTTTAAAATCTGTTCCACCGTCAATGTCTGCAAATCGGACAATTCGCCCATCGGAACGAACAACGGCACCATATGGCTTTCGACCGAACGATTGATCCAAGACCGCAACCAAGCGTTTTCCTCTTCCCATAAAATGGGGGACGCGTAAAACGACCTTTTATAAATGGGCAGAATCAACAATGGTTTTCCGGAAGTCCTGACATAAGGCAAACCGTTTTGACGCAATAATTCCCGAACGGCATCGGGGTTAAAGCGCACCTCCAAAGTCGCCATATAGCGAACAGAGGACGTTTTTTCATTCAAAACACTGATATCCTGAACAAAGTTCACGATATCGTCGGGAACCAGTTCGGGCAATTGTTCTATGACATAATCGGGCGTAATGCGTTCCATGACGACCATCAACGCTCTTTTTTGTCCTTCCTGCATTGCCTGTTCACGCGCGGCGGCGGCATTCTTAGCCGTCACGTCGACTTGAATACCGCTGGCGGAAAACATTTTTGTATCAATCGGAGCCGCCTGAGCATTGCAAACAGACGGCAATAAAAATTGCAACACTGTCACAACAGCTAGAAAATACATTTTTTTCACTTTCATAAGCGGCTCCTGTTTTTCAATTAAACAATATTAACCGACGATGTCGCACTGTGAAAAGAAAAAGCTGATTTCACGTGCGGCGTTTTCTTCGGAATCGGATCCGTGAACGGAATTTTCGCCCATGGAAACGGCGAACATTTTACGAATTGTGCCTTCAGCGGCTTTTTCCGGATTCGTCGCCCCCATGACTTCGCGATAATGCGCGACGGCGTTTTCACCTTCCAACACCTGAACGACGACGGGTTCGGACGTCATAAAAGCAACCAGTTCATCATAGAACGGCTTACCGGCATGAACGTCATAAAAAGCTTTTGCCTGTTCGGTTGTCAGGCGCACACGGCGTTGCGCAACAATGCGCAAACCGTTTTCTTCGATCACGGCATTGATTTTTCCTGTCAGATTACGACGGGTCGCGTCGGGTTTAATAATGGAAAAAGTACGTTGTACTGTCATTTTTATCCTCTGTTAGATTAAAGTTAAAAAAAATATGAACTCCTTTATACCCGTCGAAAGCAAACCTTTCAACCGACAAATTGTTTATTTTCGCGCAACAAAGCCTTTTATTTCGACATCCAACAAACTTCGCTGATAATCCGTCAACTTTTCAGCCGCTGTTTCCAAAGCTTTTTGCGCGCGTTCCGAAGCGCCGCCCGCAGCCAAAGAAAGCCAGAAATAGGCTTGTTCGTAATCTCCGGACATCAAAGAATATATCCCCAAGTCGTTTTGCGCCCGTTTATAGCCGTGATAAGCCGCCTCTGTCAAATAAGTCGTCGCGATCCCTTTGGGCATTTCCTTCGTTTCGCCTCTGAACGCCATCGAAGCCGCCATATATTTGGCCTCGATCAATGTATCCGCCGCCATTCTGTAGTTGTCAAAAGCACGCTTCAGGTCTTTTTCAACGCCAAAACCGTTGTAATACATTTCTCCCAACAAAAAACGCGCCTTGGGATATCCGTGTTCTCCCGGATAAATCAGATATTCGAAAGCTTCTTCATATCTTTTCATTTCAAACAAATGCGTCCCCGTGTCCAAAGCATCCGAATAATCTTGTTCCGTTTTGGGGACTTTGGGACCGCGAAAAACCGAAGCCGCGACAAAAAAACCGAAAAGAAAAATAAAAACTCCCAGCACAAAATATGATTTGTACTGCAGGAAAAAAACTTTTGCATAATACAGACGATTTCCCATGGCCAGACACTTTTCGTTTTTTTGGTATTTTAAAAAGTTTTCTTTCGTAAAGAAAGCGCATTTTTCAACTTTATATTCTTTATTTTCAGATCATGATCGGTTAAAGTCCTGTCGCTATGTTGGATATAAACGAAATCACTTTACGCTTTGGCGGCCGGTTGCTGTTTGACGCGGCTTCGGCTCATATTTCGGACGGCCAAAAAGTCGGTCTGACCGGCAGAAACGGCACGGGGAAAACGACGCTTTTCCGGTTAATTCTGGGCGATCTGGGGCTTGACGACGGAGAAATCAATATCACAAAAGGACAACGAATCGCAACCGTTGCTCAAGAAATTCCCGATACAAACGTTTCTTTAATCGATTGCGTCCTGCAAGCCGACACCGAAAGAACCGCTTTGTTAGAAAAATTGGCGGAAGCGGAACAAAATGACGACGGCATTAAAATCGGAGAAATACACGAACGATTAAACGCCATCAACGCCAATTCCGCCGAAGCCAGAGCTTCCGCCATTCTATACGGACTGGGATTTTCCGCCGAGCAACAAAAACTGCCGCTAAACTCGTTTTCGGGCGGTTGGCGTATGCGTGTGGCGTTGGCCGCCGCTTTGTTTGTGCCGTCCGATATTCTCTTGTTGGACGAACCGACAAACCATCTGGATCTGGAAGCGACTTTATGGCTGGAAAGCTTCTTGGCAAAATATGCCGGCACACTGCTGATCATCAGTCACGACCGGTCTTTGCTGAATCATCTGTGCACTCATATTTTGCATATCGAAAATTTAAAAATTATCAGCTATGGCGGCAATTACGACGCTTTTGAACAAACTCGCGCCTTGCAACGGGAAAACGAACAAAAGCAAGCGCAAAAAACGGAAGAAGCCCGTAAACATTTACAGTCTTTTGTCGATCGGTTCCGCTATAAAGCGACAAAAGCAAAACAAGCGCAAAGCCGAATTAAAATGTTGGAAAAACTACCTGCGAAAACTTTGTTTTTCAACGAAGCCTGTTTACACTTTAAATTTCCGTCTCCGGCGGAATTGCCTTCTCCTTTAATCAAAATCGAAGACGGCAGTGTCGGTTACGGGGAAAAGGTCGTTTTATCCAAACTTAATTTACGTATCGACGCCGACGACAGAATCGCGTTATTGGGCGCGAACGGCAACGGAAAATCAACGTTCGCCAAACTGTTGGCGGGCAAATTAAATTTGATGGGCGGAATCTTGCAAGCTTCAAGTAAACTGCAAGTCGGTTATTATGCGCAACACCAGACCGAAGAATTATCACCGAACCTGACGGCTTTTCAACAAATGCAGTTAGTGATGAAAGAATCAAACGAAACGCAAATTCGGGCGCATTTGGGAGCGTTCGGATTAACTCAGCAAAAAGCCGATACTCGGATCGAACAACTCTCCGGCGGAGAAAAAGCCCGTTTGCTCTTTGCCGTCATGACCAGAAACGCTCCGCATATTCTCTTATTGGACGAACCGACAAACCATCTGGACATCGATGCCCGAGAAGCCTTGATTGAAGCCATTAACAACTATAAAGGCGCCGTTATTCTGATCACGCACGACCCGCATTTAATCGATTTGACGGCGGACAGGTTGTGGCTGATTGACAACGGGCGATGTCTGCCTTATGACGGCGATTTGGAAGACTACAGAGAATTATTGTCTCAAAAAGCAAAAATCCAAGCCGCCGGAAAAGGAACGGATAAAAATGACAAGATCGCCGTTTCCCGTAAAGACGAACGCAGAGAGGCCGCCGAAAAAAGGCAAATGTCCGCACCGTTGCGCAAAAAATTAAAAGAAACGGAAAATCAGCTTGAAAAACTGAACGCTCAAAAAGAAAAAATCGAAGATATGCTTGAAGATCCCAGTTTATATATGATCGGTTTAAACGCGGCGAAAGTTAAAAATCTGCAGATTTCTCTGGCTCAATTAAATCAGGAAATCGAAAACGTCGAACAAGAATGGTTGGAATTGTCCGAAGAGCTTGAAAAGTTGGGCTGATCCCTATTGTTCCAACTTAAATTCGGCGCTGCCGTCCGATTTTTTGATAATCTTTAATATTCCCGCGCGCCCCATCGTGTCCCGACCGTTAACCTGACAGATGTTTAAATCTTCTCCGGGGATTTCAACTTTCCACCCCAGTTTTTCGGCGATCAGCAAAGAGATATCATGCGTACACGGCTGATCCAACGCTTTTAAACGGGACAGATAGGCTTCGTCTTGAACGTTAAACATCGTAAACATAAACGGAATTTCCAGATCGGCCGGATCTAAATGGCCATGCCCCCAAATACCGTTCTTTCCCAATGCTTCTCCATGATCCGACAGATAATAAAAATAGGTTTCCTGATCGGAACTGCGCGCGAAATTTAAAATTTTCATCAACAGCATATCCTCGTACAGCATCGCGTTATCGTATTCGTTAATGCGCGCATCCGTTTTCGGATCATCAAAAAACGTATATTTTTCAGACTCATACATATAATTATCATTATACGGAGAATGAACATTGCGTTTATGAACGATAATCAAATTTCGTCCCGTCAGATCGATTTGTTTGAACACTTGATCCAAAAATCCGCTTTCCCCTTTAAGCTCCTCTCCGTCGGAAGAGGAATAGACGAAAGCTTTGTCATAATGGCTTAAAGACGTTTTCTTAAACAAAGAGGCGTTCTGGGCTTCAATATATGTCACTTTGAACCCGTTTTCCCGAGCCATTTTAAACAGATAACTGTCACGTTCGATCAACTTTTGATAATTTTTCGGATTGACCTGAATATTATAAATCATCGGCAAAGAAATTAATGTGTTCACGCCCGCGGCCCAAGCCTTTTTATAAATGAAATGAGGGTCGTGAGCGGCGTATTTTTCCAATTCGGGCGTTGTGCGGCGATCATAACCGAATAAAGACAAATGATTGACGTTAATCGATTCTCCGACAACAAATATGATGTTCATCGGCTTGTTCGGATCCGTTTCGATATTCGTCAATTGATAATCCGGAAAAACTTCCTTGGTTTGATATCCCGTCAGCTTCTGAGGCAGAATATTGGCAAAATAAGCGAAAAACGAATTGACCGTGTTATAAGACGCGTAACACGTATTTTTAAACAACATTTGAAAAATACCGTCCGGCGTCGTTGCGCGATAAAAAAATCCGGCGACATAAATCATCGGCAGAACCCAACCGTATTTAAATGAAACCCGATTTAAAACATCTTTGGCAACAATACAGCCCAGAATAAAATAAGGAACGCCGATTAAAACAAAAACATACAAATATTTATACCAAACATCTTTAATTTCCGTCAAAATGTCTCCGGTTTCCAAAAAGATGAAATCAATGGAATACGGCGTTAAATAAACACCGAAATAAGCCATTGAACAAAACTGAACGATTTGCAAGATACCGAAAACGATTAAAAAGCGGATAAAAAACTTTTTACTTTTCACAACGGATAAAGCGACGGACAATAAAAATACCATTCCCAACTTATCCGGATCAAAACAAACAGCCAGTTTTGAATTCAAAAAGCCGAATAGAATTTCCGGCAACATTAAGAAAAACAAGATAACAAGAGAAGAAAACAGTATTCTTAAAAAATCAAAAATATATTTTTTCATAAAACCTTATCCGACAAATCCGATCTAATTTCCGACAGCCTGAACCAAACCGGTTGACTGCGTGACCGAAGAAGACGAAACATTTTCAGCAGCCGACGATGTCACTTTTTTCGTTTCTTTCGGCGCACTGCGCTTTTCCAATACTTTCAAAGAAACATATACCGTCTTTTCCGCGTATGTCGTCCGGCACCACCCGTCTTCAACATGACAACCCAAGTCGGTTCCTTTGGACATTTGCCCTAAAATTTTCCCGTTCGGCGCCTCACGGAAATTGGCTTTTTTTACGACGACATAGGTTTCTTTGGACTCCGCCAGATACATAAAAGCTAAAAATACTAAAAAAACCAAAACCCCCATACAGCCGCCGCCCGGTTTTCGTTTGCATCCGCAAAACGGACAGGCATCAGCGTCAGAACTTCTCATATTGCCGCAGTCGGGGCATTTGATCAGCATCGTTTTCTCCGTATTTTTTTCAACAAGTTTAACTTTGGAAATGAAAATAAAACTTTTCCCTTACTCTTGACAAGTTTTTTCAGCTTTTCAATATCAATTTTTATATTTAAAAATATTTTTTTTATTGCATATGTTACAGTTTTGTTTAAAATCTTTCTTAAATGTGTTTTAACAAAAAAAAGAGGAAACATAATGAACATTCTTATTATCGGCGGGGGTGCCGGCGGATCAAGTTGCGCCGCCAGATTAAGACGTCTGGACAATTCGGCTGACATCATCATTTTAGAGAAAACAAAAGAAACTTCGATTGCCAGCTGCGGTCTGCCTTACTACATCGGGAACGTGATCGCCGACCGCGGGAAAATGCAGGTGGCTTCTGCCGAATTATTTGACAAGCTGTTTGACATTCAGATTAAAACCGGTTGCGAAGTCACGGCGGTCAATCCCGAAAAAAAGACCGTGTCAACGGCGCAAGGCGAAGAATATTCATATGACAAACTGGTCATTGCCAGCGGCGCAAAGCCGTTCGTTCCGCCCGTCAACGGATTGGAAAAGTTGCCTTGTTTCGTTGTCAAGCACTTGTCCGATGCCGACAAGATCAAAGAATTCATCAAAAACAACGCGATTAAAGACGCCGTCGTTGTCGGCGGCGGTTTCATCGGCGTGGAAGTAGCCGAAAACCTGAATCACCTAGGGATCAAGACGTCATTGGTTGAATTGGCGGATCAAATTCTGATGCCTTTGGATAACGACATGGTTCGCCCCGTTCAGAAAAAAATGAAAGACAACGGCGTAGAGCTGTATCTGGCGGACGGTTTAAAAGAAATCACCGAGAACGGCTTGATCTTAAATTCTGGAAAAACGGTTAAAGCCGGCATGGTTGTCCTGGCGATCGGCGTTAGTCCCGACACCGACTTTTTAAAACAAAGCGGGATAAAACTGAACGAACGCGGTTCGATTTTGACCAATGAGTTTATGCAAACCAACTTTGATGATATTTATGCGTGCGGTGATAATGTCGCCGTCAAGGATTTCGTTTCAAATCAAACGGTGATGATTGCTCTGGCCGGCCCCGCCAACCGTCAGGGAAGACTGATCGCCGATCATATCGCGGGCAAGCCTTACCCTTATACGGCGACACAAGGGACGGGC
>CALXTY010000084.1 GCA_944391535.1 uncultured Alphaproteobacteria bacterium | reverse complement strand
AGGCGCTGCATTGAGATCCGTTCATAAACATACCGCTGGGGCAACCAACTATATTTTGACCGTCACATATCGCGTTTGAGGGACAAGCCGCGCAAGTCTGTCCTTTTACATACATACGATCTGAAGAACAAAGCTGGCAACCTGTGTCTCCTTGACCTAATAAGCAGTTTTTATCCATACAGTAGACGTAGACAGATGTTACTTTATTCAGTTTATAACCTGCCTTTGTGCAGATATCGGCGGGAGCGGAAGAATCTTTACAGACATCACTGTATATATAATCGCGTCCCGGACCGTAACAAAGGTAAGCTTGTCCGTTTGATGGAAATAACCATATAACGGCAATTAAAAATAAGAGTTGAATTTTCATTTGAACAATCCTTTAGTTTTGTTGGTTAGACAAAACCCGCCGACAAAGGCGGGCGGATGTTCAAACACCGTATACAGATTTACGGCTCGGCGTTTTCGCGCAAAGCCTTATAGCGCCGACATCCGCCCGTACAAGACAGAAATCGGCATAGATATTTACAGTCGCCATATGCATTGCGACTATCTGTAAAAGGGTGTTTGAAGCCCTGAACCGTTGATTTAAACGGTCTGACGGAAAGTGTATCAAAAACGGCTGAATAATGCCAGAAAAACCATATAATATCTTCTGGAATAAAGCGAATCAGTCGTTTTTAAAGCAAACTGATTTTTTGTTCCGGAAGAATAAAATATTCAACCGTACATTTTATTAACAGCGCACAAAAAGACCTGATGTTGAACAAAAGGACTTTTAGTGTTGATATTTCGGGCGTTTAACGTATTGTCCCGCGCCTTTTTGAGGGCATAAGGAACCGTTATTATAAACGATTTTTCCGTGTGAAAGCGTGTAAACGGCACATCCTTTAACGGTTACGCCTTCGAATACGCTGAAATCGACGTTCATGTGATGCGTTTTTGCCGAGATTGTTTTTTCTTTTGTCGGATCCCAAACAACAATATCGGCATCAGCCCCCGTCTCGATACGACCTTTTTTCGGATAAACATTAAAAATCCGTGCCGCATTGGCAGAAGTCAGAGCGACAAATTCATTTGCGGTTAAACGTCCTGTGTTGACACCGAAATGCCATAAAATATCCAAGCGGTTTTCTACGGTGCCGCAACCGTTCGGAATTTTTGTAAAGTCGTTTTTGCCGACGGCCTTTTGTTCGTTTTTAAACGGGCAATGATCCGTCGCAACGACGGAAACGGTTTTTGCGTGCAGGGCATTCCATAAAGGTTCTTGATTTTCTTTCGGTCTGTAAGGCGGGCTCATGACGTGAGCCGCGGCAAAAGTAAAATCAGGATTTTCATAGACGGACTGATCAACCGTCAGATATCCCGGACAAGTTTCTCCGTAAACTTTAAGTCCGGCGGTTTGAGCGCGACGGACGGCATCGACGGAATCTTTGCAGGACATATGAACAACATAGATCGGACAATCCACCATTGAAGCCAGCATAATGGCTCTGGCCGTGGCTTCTCCTTCAACTTTTGGCGGTCTGGAAAGGGGATGGCCGATCGGAGCCAAGACGCCTTCTTTTAAAAGCTTTTTTTGCATAAATTCGATCATATCGCCGTTTTCCGCGTGAACTTCCGGCATGGCGCCGATTTTACGACAGTGTTCGAAGCCTGATATCAGCTTTTCATCAGGCAACATCAAAGAACCTTTCGCCGATAAAAAGAATTTATAGGTGTTGATCCCTTCCTGATCCGTAAATTGTTGCATTTCTCGGGCGATTTGATCCGACCATGCGGTGATGTTCATATGGAACGAATAGTCGACCGCCGCTTTTTGAGCCCGTTCGCGCCATTCCCGATAGGCGGGAAACATGGAGGCGTCGTTTTTATCCGGCACGACATAATCAATGATCATTGTTGTGCCTCCGGCGGCGGCGGCGGCCGTTCCGGTAAAGAAGTCGTCACTGGAAACCGTTCCCATCGACGGTAATTCCATATGTGTGTGCGGATCCAAACCGCCCGGCATGATTAAAGCGCCGGAAACATCAATGATTTCGGTTCCGGCCGGTGTGTCCAAATTTTGACCGACAGCTTGGATAACGCCGTTTTCACAATAGACATCGGCATAAAAAGAACGATCCGCATTAACGATCATTCCGCCTTTTAAACAAACACCCATTTTTAAAAAGCTCCTTGAAAGAAATGGAAAATTTAAAGATAATCATAGCATTAAAAATGACAATCGTCGTGATTTTTTTATAAGATCGGATAAAAATTATGAATGCGGAAAAAAAATTTTTTCAATATTTATTTTTAATTCTTTTTGCCGCTATGACCGGCTATACGTTTTTGCTACGAGCTACTTTTTATAATGAAGAGGGTTTTCCTTATGAAAAAGGAAGTGTTCTTCGTATTATGGGAGAAAATCTGGCAGGCGATTACGCGTTATTCCGCTTGTTGGAAAACAAAACGCCGCCTAAAGAAGCTTATCAAAGTAGAAATATATCCGATTTTTTATATAAGACGGCTCATGTCGATAGTCATTTTTCTTCTTTTGCCTCTCCGATGAAATCGTTTGTCTTCGTACCGTGGCTGTCGGTCGCTTATGATGTTTTTTGCGAAACATGGATCTGTTGGGGCATATTTTTATTCGGGGTCGCTTTATATTCCATGTTCGCATTGCCCAAAGCTTTGCTGTTGATGTTTGCTTTACCTGCGGCTTTTCTGAGCTTTACGACAGGCGGATGGGGAGTCTATGCCGCTGCTGGAACGATACTGGCTTTGGTGTTAGCGGACGATTATCCCAAATGGTCAGGATTTATGACCGCTTTGTGTATTGTAGAACCGCTTGTCTTTATGTTAATCCTTCTGGCGTTCATCTTGCGAAAACAAAAAAAAGCCGCTTTTTATGGTATAGGTGGCGGTGCCGTTATTTTAATGTTTTCCGTAATGCGTTACGGATCAGACGCTTTTAAAACCGCGTGGCTGTCGGCTGTGAAAACTTTGACTGATCGTCCGTGTTCTTTTTCTTCTTTGTACGGGATATTGTCTTGTGAAGGCTTTCCTGCAATCTTCGCGCTGATTTTTCAAGTGTTGATCGGGATCGCCGTGTTATACGGAGCCGTAAAACTGCTTTTAAACCCCTCTTGTCCTCAAGCCGTTCAAGACGCTTATCTGTGTGCGGCCGGATGCTTGATTTCTCCGTTTTTTTATTTGTCCGACTTCGGTTTGATGTATGCCGGAGTGGCTTTTTTGCTTAAAGATTCGGATCAACGCGGGTTCTTAAAAGGAGACGGACTGTTTTTTATGGCCGCTTTTTGTTCCATTTATATGGAAAGCATTTTCAGTGAATATACGATAGCTCCTTTTCAGCTGTTTTTGGCTTTTTGGCTTTTGTTTGTTTCTTACAGACGTCGTTATTAGATTTCGGCAATAAAAATGACCGGATGTCCTGTCGGATTTTCAAGCAAAGAAGCTTTTTTTCTTTCATGCAAAGTATATCTGTAAAGGTTGTTCCCTTCGGCATACAGCAAGTGCTTTCCGTCTTTTGAAAAGGATAAGGCCGTAATGCCGTTTGTTTTGATTTCATCGGAAAGGCTTCCGCAAACAAAGATGGTTTCATTTCGCACAAAAGCCGTCAAACGGGCGTTTTGGTGATAAACGGGGTTTCGCCCTTTTTCCTGCATTTGAACCGTTTTCGGTTGTTTTGTTAGCAGGGCGGCGATTAAGACTCCTTTGTCGTTTGTGTACATCAAAGTATCCGGCGTGCAAAAACAAACAGGGCAAAGCGACGCGGGTAATTTAACGAAAGGCATCGGAAACCAGCCGAATTCTTCGCGGACGATAACGCGTAAAAAGACTTCTTGCGTGTTAATATCCTCAACGATAAAAGCGATTTTTTGATTGTCCGGTGAAATTGCCGGATACAGGATGCGTTTGTTTGATAAAGAAAAAAGATCCGACGCTTTCAGATTTGAAAAATGCAGTTCGCAAAGAGAAATAATATTTTTGTTGTCTTTTTCACGGACGCCGCAAATATTTTTGGAGTTCTGGTTATAGGCGGGATAATTTAAGTTACAATTCATACCGACGGTTCTGCCGTCTGTCATAAAAAGGGTGTAATCGGTCTTGAGATCGTTGATAGAAGCGATTAAAATTTGATAAAACGGCAGTATGACCATAAATTGTAGTGTCCCGCGAAACGAAATCATATAATATAGCTGCCAGTGTAACAGCTATGAAGACAAAAAAGGAGTTTTTTTTATGCTGACCGAAAATGAACCGAAAACGGAAATCACGAATGCGCGGCGCAGTTTTATGCGTTTAAAGGAATACATGAACAGCTGTATTGTCGGGCAGGCGGATTTGGTGGACAAGCTGTTGACAGCTTTGTTGGCGGACGGCCATCTTTTGGTCGAAGGCGCTCCCGGTCTGGCAAAAACGAAAGCGATCAAAAAGTTGTCCGAAGCCATTGAAGGCGACGATCAGCGTATTCAATTTACGCCGGACTTATTGCCGTCGGATATTACCGGCAGTGATATTTACCGTCCTGAAACGGGAGATTTTAAATTTCAACCCGGTCCGATTTTTCATAATTTAATATTAGCCGACGAAATCAACCGCGCACCGGCAAAGGTTCAATCCGCTTTATTGGAAGGCATGGCGGAACGTCAGGTGACCGTTGGCGGCAAGACCTATCGTTTACCCCGTTTGTTTATGGTGATGGCGACGCAGAACCCCATTGAACAAGAAGGGACATATCCTTTGCCGGAAGCGCAATTGGATCGTTTTTTAATGTACGTGAAAATCGGTCAACCCGATGCGGCGGCAGAACGCAGAATTTTGGAACTGGTCAGAAACGAAGCTTTGTCGGACGGACAAAGCGCTCAAATAGAAGTGATGCCGCAAGAACGTGTCTTTACGGCCAGACAAGAAGCCTTGAACGTGCATCTTTCGTCGGCGTTGGAAGAATATATCGTTCAGTTGGTCATGGCGACGCGACGTCCCGAAGCTTATGATGAAAAATTCAGCCGCTGGGTTGCTTTCGGCGCCAGCCCTCGCGGCACGATCGCTTTGGATCGTTGCGCCAGAGCCAGAACATGGCTTGCGGGCAGAGACTACGTCTTGCCGGAAGACATTCACGCGGTTGTTCATGATGTTTTGCGTCATCGCATTATTCTGACATTTGAAGCCGAAGCTGAAGGGATTACGCCGGACAGCTTTATTGATTTACTGTTATCTCGGGTGCCGTTGCCGTAATGTTTGACAAATTAAAAACATTTCTACGTTCCGGATCTTCCTTGTCTTCTTCAAGTCCGGTGATGGCGGAAGGAGACGGCATTCATGTTTCTTTGCCCGAACTGTTGGCGCAAAAAAGATATGTTCCTTTATTGTCTTTTGACACGCTCGGTTTTTCAAAGGCCGAAGGTTTGGGATTGCATCGGTCTCCGTTTCGCGGCAGAGGAATGGAATTTGACGAAGTCCGCGCCTATCATCAAGGCGACGACATACGCCTGATCGATTGGCGTGTGACGGCCAGAACGGGCAAAGCTCACACAAAGCTGTATCGGGAGGAAAGGGATCGTCCTGTTTTGTTTTTAGGCGATTTTCGTCCCAGAATGCGCTTTGGAACGCGCAAGGCGTTTAAATCCGTTATTGCCGCGCGAATATTGGCGGCGTTGGCTTGGGCGTCTCGGGAACACGGAGACAAGATCGGTGCGATTATCATGTCGGCAGATCACTATTTTAAGATTGCTCCGCACCGTCAGATGCGGCGTTTGATGGAAGTGTTCAATGCCGTTGTTTGCGCTGCCAACGATGAAAAAAACGACAAGGGAATGTTATTCAGCGACGCTTTGGCTGAATTAAGGCGTGTCAGTAAAAACGGCGGACGAGTGTATATTATCAGCGACTTTTACGGATTTGACGAGGAATGTAAAAAACATCTTACCTACATTTCGCGCCATTGCGATGTTGTTTGCATTCAGGTTTTCGATGTTTTGGAAGAAGTCCCGCCGCCACCGGGGACATACAGAATCAGTGACGGCAAACGCAGCGTCACGATTTACACGGACGATCAAAAGTGGCGGGAAGAATATGAAAAAGTTTTTATAGAACCTCGTCGCGATCTGGAAAATTTCTGTAAAAGCCGACATATTATCTATATCGGTTTGCGCACGGATAAGGATATGGTTCAGACCGTGCGTCGCGGCGTTCTGAGTGCCGGAGAAAAATAATGCAGCCTCAAGGAATAGATCTGTCCGGATTAAAAGATATTCATTTGCCAGCCGTTCCGTCCGTTTGGCCTTTGCCCGTTACGTTTTGGGCGGTGTTGTCGGGGGTGATCGCCGTTATTGTTTTATCTCGTTTGATCTGGGTGCAACAACACAAACTTACCGCAAGAAAATATGCGAACAGGGAAGTGGAAAATTTAATAAAACGTTTTCCGCACGATGACTATAAAATCGCGACTGAATTGTCTTTGTTGATGCGTCGGATCGCTTTGATGAAATACCCTCGGGAAGAAATTTCAGGTTTATCGGGAAAACAGTGGCGTCAATTTCTTGAAAACACGGTAAAGAAACCTGTGTTTAAAGGGCAGGCGGGAGATATCATCGAAACGGTGATGTTTATTCCTCCCGACCGGTTTAAAAACGAAAATATGCCGGATTTGATTAATGCGGCAAAAGAATGGATAGCTGACAATACATGATTCATTTTGCATGGCCTTTTGTTTTTCTCTGTTTTCCTTTACCGGTTTTGATTGACCGTTGGGCAAGACAGGGCGTAAGGGACAATTCGGCGGCGATTAAAGTACCGTTCTTTTCTGAAATTAAGGCGATTTCAAAGAAAAAAAGCGTTTTTTCGACGACAAAAAAAAATTCTTGGTTGCTTTGGTGGTTGTGGCTTTTGTTGCTTGTCGCCGCGGCCAGACCGCAAATTCCTGATAAAATACAGAACTATACAATGCCCGTTCGCGATATTATTTTAGTGCTGGATATTTCCAGATCGATGTTGCATCAAGATATGGGAGAAAGCGCAAAGACAAGGTTGGACGCCGTCAAACAGGCGGCATCGTCTTTTATCGCCAATCGTAAAAACGACCGGATCGGAATCATTTTGTTTGCGGAGCAAACCAATCTGTATATGCCGTTAAGCGTCGATACATCAGCTCTTCAAACAATGCTTTCCGGCGTTCAGGCGGGACTGTTGGGATCTTTGACCGCTGTGGGGGACGCTTTGGGGCTGTCCTTGAAATATCTGGAAAAAAGTCAGGCAAAACATAAAATTGTGATTTTGTTGACGGACGGTGTCAATAATGCCGGTAATATCGCTCCTCAAGATGCTTTAAATGAGGCAATGCAAAAAGGCGTGACGATCTATACGATCGGTGTCGGTTCCGCAGAACACCAATATGCCGCCATTGACAGTGCTTTTTTAAAAAGCGTTGCGGCAAAGACAAACGGACTGTTTTTTATGGCAAATGACCGACAATCTTTATTACGGGCTTATGAACGGATTTCTCAAAATGAACCGCTTTCAGAGGCTTCCGTGTATTTGATCAGGCAGAAAGAACTTTACTTTTGGCCGTTACTGGTTTTTGCTTTAATCGTTTCTTCGGTTGTTTTTAAACGTGTGATGCAACGGATTGCTTTTCGACGGGAGGACGGTTAATGGAAATCTCTGTTTTGCGTCCTTGGGGCTTTGTTTTTTTATTGCCGGCCGTTTTGTTTTGCTTTTTTTATTTAAGATCCGTCAAAACTTGGTTGGGCATTGTTGACGACCATCTGTTAAAGCCGCTGTTGGTGCGTGTTTATATGCGCTTTAAAGAAACCTTTAAAATCATTATCTTGAGTATGGTTTGTCTTTCGGTCGTGTGTGCTTTGGTCGGCATCGGAATAAAGGGCGGAGAAAACGAGTTGTATCGTCCGAAATCTCCCGCCGTGATTGTTCTGGATATGTCGTTGTCCATGAAAGTGCGCGATATTGTTCCCAACCGTTTCAGTCAGGCTGTTTTTAAAGTCTATGATTTGCTTGATGAATTAACCGGAATCCCGACGGCGTTGATTGTTTTTTCGGACGAACCGTATCAGTTGGTGTCGACAATGACGGAAAAAGAAGGGATTAAGGAT
>CALXTY010000083.1 GCA_944391535.1 uncultured Alphaproteobacteria bacterium | reverse complement strand
TTGTTTGACAGATATCGGCTTGACGTACAGGAATTGCAAACACCCGAGACTTTGTTACAGTTGGCGCAATTCGGATCGCATTCTTTAAGCATTGATATCGTTCCGGTGTTCTGAATGGCGATTGTTTGACTTGACACGGCGGAGCTTCGTCCCAATTTGACCGCTCTTGCGACGGTAAAGCTTTCATTTAAGTTTAAAAACTTCTCTGCCTGACTTGCCAGAGGCACGAAAGAACAGAGGAAGACAAGATAAAACAGTATCTTTTTCATATCATAATACCCTCCTGGTTATAGTGGTGTCTTTACGATTATTCGGCGAAAAAATAAGGCATATCCACAAAAACATGGGGGGGGGGGGGAGGTATATTTGTCACAAAACTGTAACAATTATGTTGTTTTATAAAAATCAGAAGTTACAGAAAATGTGACTTTGGTAACTTACTGTTCTATACTGTTTTTTGTATACTGGTATATGCATATAAAAAGAGGCGACAATGGACACAACATTAACATCATTGGTTAAGACCCTTTTGACGGGCGACGGGATTTACTTAATCGGTTCGATTATTGCTTTACTGATTATCGGATACGTTATCTTGTGTGTCTTTGCCTGGGTTTCCGATAAGCAACGCGATATCATCAGTAAATACTACAGACCCAAAAAGATCTTAAACGAAACGGAGGCTAAGTTCTTCAATTTGTTGTGTCAGGCCGTTCCTGTGGGTTGCAGTGTTTTTCCTCATGTTTCGATGCGGGCCTTGATTGAAACGAATCACTGGGATATGTGGGCGCCCTTTAATTTAAAACGGGTGGACTTCGTGATTTGTAATGCGGCTTTAAATATTGTTTGCGTCGTTGAATTAGAAGGTCACAACGAACAAAAACGTCACTTGCGCCGCGAAAAAATGTTGCAGAATGCCGGTGTCAATATCTTGCGTTATCGATTGAGCGAAGAACCTACTGTCGATCAAATGAGGCAGGACATTAAAGCCTTTATAAAAGAAAACGCTCCTTAATCTTTGGGCAAAAGGATTTTGGAATTATAGGGCATCGGGGCTTTCCCGATGCCTTTTTTTAACTCTTTTCCCCGAACGAATACGACCATACCGTACGGGGTCATGGCTTGAAGCCAATCTGTTTTGGGGACATATCCCGTAATTCTTAAGGTCGTTTGTTCAGGCAACGAAGAAATGATGCCGCTGTCCGTATAAGGAGCCTGGTAGGCGGAAGTCTGCGGGGCAACCGTATGATATAATTGAGTTTCGTCCAACAAATCAAATTTTAGAGGAACAACGTTTTGCGGTTTATAGTCGCTGATGCGGGAAGCTTGATGCTGAGGACGGATCAGTTCGTGCAAATAAGGCGTTGTCAGCATGACCAGTCCGACAATCAGGCAGAGGAACAACGGCAGATAAACGCGTAAAGTGTCCGTCCAACGGATTTCCCAAAAGTCCGGTTCTTTGCGTCTGGGGACTTCGGGCAGAGCGTTTAAAAAGATGTTGATTTTGACGCGTTGCGTTTGTTCTTTGGCGAACTTGCGCGCCTGTTCGGCCAAAGATCGCGCGAGATCCACGCGTTTTTCCTTTCTGAACGCAGCGGCGTTCTGCATTAAAACGCTGAAGTTTTCTTCGGGCGGCATATGCTTGAATGAATAGTTGTTTTTTAAAGAAGACCAACTTTGAACCGGCGCCGAAAAAAATTGTTTCCAGATCTTTGCCGCCGAACGGAATTGTTGTTTCGAAGCGCAGTCGCGACAAAAAACGCCGCCGTGCATCGTGCCGTTTTCTTCAAAGAAAATATAACGCGGCTGTCGGGCGTGTTTCCCGCAACGGCAACAGGGAATGAATTCCGCCGAAGCTTCCGGCACGTTGTCATAAGCTTTTCTGGCATCGGGATCGGTTAAAACCTGATAGGCTTCATTGAGCTTTAAGTATATTTCTTTGGCTTTCGGATCGGGATTCTTATCGGGGTGGTACAATTTGACTTCGCGGCGAAAAGCGTCCTTGATTTCTTTTTCGCTTGCCGTTCGGGATAAATGCAGTATCGCGTAATATCCTTTTTTATCGCTCAAACCAGAACCCCTCGTTTAATATCGTTGCTTTCTTCTGCGGCCGTAAACGAAATAAAATCGTCCGTACGGTCGACTTTGACCGTTCCCGTATAATTCAACGCCGATAAAGTCTGTATGAATATGCGCTGAACATCGTCATCAAAGAAAGACGGCAAATCGTTTTGGTGTCGCACGATTAAATCAAACCGCCGTTCTGTTCGCCGCGCCAATCCTTCCATTTGAAGCTTGCCTAATCGGGTTAAAGTCAAGTCTAACACAAAACGTATGCCGTGTTGATTGTTCTGCGCCGTTTTTTTTGATGAATCTCTGTCGGAAGGACGTTGCAGATACAAAGACACCGGTTCGACAACCGATCCCGTTAAAAACGGTATGTCCCAGCCTTTCCATGAATTTTGACCGTCCGTGGCTTTTTTGGGCGAAGACGAAAATTCTTTTTCCAATCGTTTTAATAAACGTTCTGCCTGCGGGGTTGAACGCAACGCCGCTACGTTGGCTTCTCCGATAAAAGAGGAAAAGGTTGCTCCTTGCGCCGCGGCATTCATAAAAGACAACATCAAAGCGGGCAGTTTGTTCCCCACGTGAGGCAAAATATTTTTCACGGTCTCAAAAGCGTTCGGATCACTTTGTTTTAGCGTTTCCAAAGCGTTTTGCAGGATTGTCCAAGTCGTTTTAAATTCGGGCAAATCCTTGCGTGAACTCAACACTTCCGTTTCGGGCGGTAAAACGGATACCACCTGAATCTTAACGGGCGTCAACGGCGGCAGACGAACGGGATCTTCGATCGCCAACACGCCGATCTTTGTCGCAATCAAAGTCGTCTTTTCGTTTCCCAGAGCCGAAACGGTCATGCCTTTGATGGTCGGATAAGAAAAATCCTGCGCTTTTTCAGGAACGCGCTTCGCAAAGGGAACATCTTCTTTCATATCGGGAAGAGGAACTTTTCCGGAAATATCCGGCGGTGTTGCGACAGAAGCTTTCATTGTTGAAACAAACGGTTGCAGTTTTTCTTTGACCGTTGAAAAGAACGTCTGCTCTTTCGTTGAAAAAACAGACTCTTTTTCTGTTTTGACAGGTGCTGAGCGTTCTTGAATAAAAGGCGTTTTTTCCGACAATGCCTTTTCCTGCTTCACAGTGACGGGATTGTGTCGCGGTGTTTCTTCGGGCGGTATGATGCCGGAAGCGACAGGCGAAGGTTGAGAAAAAGGCATTTCGGTTTTAAAGAAAACAGAGCTTTCTTCGCTTTGTTGCAAAACGGGCGTGTTTTGAAGTGTCGGGGTATTGCCCGTTGGCGATTGATCTTTGGGCAGACTGATGATTTTTCCCGTTTCATCATGAGGGGCTTGAGGCATCGGCGTATTTTGCACGTTCGGTTCAAAAACGGGCTTTTCCTGTTGCCCCAAAGCCGGCATCGCGTTTTGATCGGGGGTTAATTCGATGTTGATTTTACTGTCCGCGGGCAAAACGGGTATAGAGGTCGGTTCGTTTAAATCGGGGATCAGAGCCGTGATTTGTTCGGGAACGGAACGCAAAACAAAAGCTTGCGTTCTGATCGGTTCAACTGCGGAAGGCAAACTGTCAGTTGTCAGGCTTTGAACGGTTTCTTCCAAACCGATGGCGGCTTGCCGTAAATCGGGCAGGGGAGCCGAAAAATGAATCTTGAACGAAAGAACGTTTTTAATTTCTTCGGGCAGGATCTTCAAGCTGACCGGCATTTCCACGACAGGTGTGTGCGGCAGTTTGACGTTAAAGGAAATTTGTTCTCCGTTCGGCAGGGAAACACTGATCGTCGGCAGTTCGGTGGTTTTTTCGGGCGGCGTAATCACGGCCGGCAATATTGTCCCGCTGGGCAAAGATCGTAGTTCAATCGGCGCGTCCGCAATGGAAACGGCCGTTGCGACGGCAGTTTGAGCAGTCATTCCCATAGTTTGAAACGTTGTGACGGGACTGCTCATTGCTCACCTTATTCTTTGCTTAATCTGGCGGCGATGGCCAAAACGTCTTCGGCGGCTTCCGTACTGGGGTGGCGGCGCAAAATGGACGTCTGATTGCGAATGGCGTCACGGACGCGCGTGTCGCGGCGAATGACTCCGGCCAACGGCGGAGAAATACGCAAAAAGCCCTGACAAGCTTTCAACAAAGTCGTGTAAGTCCGTTCTCCTTCGCGATAAGAATTCGCCGAATTGACGATAATGCTGATATTGGGTTGTTGCTGTTCCATGCAAATCATTTTAATAAAAGCGTACGCGTCCGTCAAAGAAGTCGGTTCGTCCGTGCAAACAATCATCAGACTGGCGGCGGAGGAGGCAAACAAACGAACGGGTTTTTCAACGCCCGCGCCCAGATCGACAATCACACGGTCATATCCGCCCGCCAATAATCTGAGATCATCGTTGATTAATTGTAATCGGCTGATCGGCACGTTTGCCAGACTGCCCGATCCCGAACGTCCGGCAATGATGTCAAAGTTGCCGTCGTCGTAATGGCAGATTGCTTGATTTAACGTGATTTTTCCGGCAATGACGCTGCCCAAATCATGGGTCGGCATCAATCCCAGCTGGATATCGATGTTCGCCAAGCCCAAATCTCCGTCAAAGAGCAGTGTCTTTTGACCGCTTTGAGCGAAAGCGTGCGCCAACGTAATTGAAAACCAAGTCTTTCCGACACCGCCTTTTCCGGACGCAACGGCGATCATGTTGCGCACCTGCGGGCGGACAACCTTTCTGGGTGCCAAAGCCAATATCTGTTCAGAATTATTTTGCGTTGTTGACGTATTCATGATTTTTTCCTTGTAACAGAATCGGATTCTTCCGATGACATCAAAAGCAGACGAGCCAGAGAAACCGCATTAATCGGAGACAAGCCCCGCGCAACGTTTTGACTCATACTGGCTTCGCATAAAGTTAATCGTCCCGCATCGGCGGCTGCCAGAACTCCGCCGAAACGGCGGGCGGCGTCCAACCTTGTCGCCAACAGATAAATGGCGCCGGCTTCGGCGAACGCTTCGGCCGTTTCCATGGACTCTGTCGGATCAACGCCTGCCGGCATGACCAAAACCGGTAAAGCGTCCGCGGCTTCGATATAAGCCGTCAGATATTCCATATCGCTGGGTTGAAAAGGATTGAAAGCGGGCATATCAATAAAAATCAGATCGCACGTCTTGCGCAAAGCGCGGATATGCGACTGTAAATTTTGAGGTGAACGGGCTTTTAATAAAGTAATGTCAAGTATGTTTGTAAAAGCGACCAACTGTTCGGTGGCGCCGGCGCGAACGGTGTCTGCCGAAATCAGACCGACTTTTCTGCCCGACAAACAAGCTCTGGTCGCCAGTTTTCCCGTAATGACGGTTTTGCCGACACCGGCGGCGCCGGTCAGCATAAAAGCCTGTCCTTTGATTTGTTCGGGCAAAGGATGAAAATTAAAGACCGTATCCAAAGCCGAAGCAAAAGCCACCAGCTCGTTTTTCTTTTTGGATTCCTTGACGTGCAAAATGATCTTTTCGATCAAGGAAGACGGCAGGGCATGATAGGTCAATGTTTCGCGTACGGATTGTTGAAATTCGGATTCTTGCGGTTCTTCGCTGTATAATCGTTCGATTTCATCATCACGTGCGTTTTCTTCAATCGCGGCGGTCAGGCGGACGCCGGCTCCCGTTCCTAGCCGCTGCGTTGAAACGATAATCGCGTTTTCACCCAGCTCATGGCGGAGTAAATCCATAGCTTCGGACATTGTCGGGGCGGTGTAGGTCTTTATCTTCATTTATGTGTCTCTAAACTTGTCCTACCGTTCTGATTTTGGCACGCGGGTGAATCTCATTTTGAGATATTACCACAGTTGTCGGACGGAATCGTTCAATAATTGAACGAACGTACGGACGAATTCCCGGACTGGTCAGTAAAACCGGTGATTCTCCGCGGGCTGCCTGATCTTCAAAGACTTGGCGCACGCGCAAAATAAATTTCTGAATCTGGCTCGGCGGCATCGATAATTGCTTTTCTTCGCCCTGTCCCGATAAAGACTCGGCAAAATGCTGTTCCCATTCGCCCGATAAAGTCACCAGCGGAATGATCCCGTCCGGCCCCGCCACCGCGTTTGAAATCTGGCGCGATAATCGCGAACGGACGTGTTCCGTGATCAACATCAGGCTTTGCGTGACCGAACAGGCTTCCGAAATGCCTTCCAAAATGGTCGGCAGATCCCGAATGGAAATCCGTTCCGTCAACAGGTTCTGTAAAACACGCTGTACGCCTCCGATCGTAATACGCTTGGGAATCAGCTCTTCCACCAGTTTTTGCTGGTCCTTGTCCAATTCGTGCAACAGTTTCTGCGTTTCCGTATAGCTTAACAGCTCGGACATATTGGCTTTGACCAGTTCCGTGATGTGTGTCGTGATGATCGTCGGGCAATCAACAACCGTGTATCCGCGAAACATCGCGTCTTCGCGCGCCGTCATGTCAATCCACATCGCCGCCAGACCGAATGTCGGTTCTTTGGTTTTTTCGCCTTGTAAGGTGATTTCTTCGCCTCTGGGATCCATGACCAACAGTTTGTTCGGACGCAATTCGCCGCGACCGGCTTCCGTTTCCTTGATGTAAATCACATATGTGTTCGGCGGTAAGCGCATATTGTCCTGAATGCGCACCGAAGGCATGACAAAGCCCATTTCCAACGCCAAAGCCCGCCTTAATGCTTTGATCTGGTCGGTTAAACGGCGGTTCGAAGTGTCATTGATTAACGATAACAGGCTGTAGCCCAGTTCCAAGCGCACCAGATCCATTTTTAAAACGCTCGAGATCGGTTCTTCGACAATCGGCGGAGGCGTTTCGGGTTGTTCAAGTTTCTGGCGTTCCGCTTCTTCTTTGATTTGTTGTTGCTGACGGATTAAAAAGTACGCCGTTCCGCCGGAGATCACGCTTAAAAACAAGAACGGAGCAGCCGGAGTCCCCGGTAAGGTCGCCAGCATGAACGACAGAAAAGACGTCATGCCCAACGATTTCGGGTAGTGGGACAATTGACCGAACAAAACTTTTTCCGTTCCGCCCGAAATACCGGCTTTGGATACCATGATACCGGCGGCAACGGAAACGATCAACGCCGGAATTTGGGAAACCAGACCGTCACCGACCGTTAAACGCATATAAGTGTCGGCGGCTTTCATAAACGGCATATTCTGTTGCAAAACGCCGATTAAAATACCGGCGATGATGTTGATCGCCGTAATGACCAAGCCCGCGATGGCGTCTCCGCGCACGAATTTCGAAGCACCGTCCATGGCTCCGTAAAAGCTGGATTCCTGAGATAATTCGTCGCGTCTTCTGCGCGCTTCGGGTTCGTCGATCAATCCCGAAGACAGATCCGCGTCAATCGCCATTTGCTTTCCGGGCATGGCGTCCAAAGCAAAACGGGCGGCGACTTCGGCGATACGTCCCGACCCTTTGGTAATCACCATAAAGTTCACCAACACCAAAATCGCGAACACGATCACGCCGATGATAAAGTTCCCGCTCATGATGAATCCGCCGAACGCCGCAATGACGTGACCGGCGGCTTCGGGACCGCGGTAGCCGTTGGCCAGAATCAATCGGGTTGAAGACAGGTTCAACGCCAATCGAAACAAAGTCGTGATCAACAAAACCAACGGAAAGGAAGTAAACTGAATGGGCTTTTCAATAAAGATGGACGTCATTAAAACCAGAACGGAAAACGTCAGGGACAGTGCCAAAGCAATATCCAACAGCCATGGCGCCAAAGGCAAAATCAAGATGACCAGCATTAAGACGATGCCCAACGCCAAAGCGATGTCCGATCTTTTCCCGATAGAGAAAAGTCCTTGTTTTATATCGGAAGAAGAAGGCATGGAGCTGATTTTAACCGGATCGTTCGCCATTTAAGATCCTTACCCGAAATCGTTCGGCGCGGCAGGAACTTCGGTTCCTTCTTCCATGTATTGTTTTAATTTGTTACGCAAAGTTCTGATCGAAATTCCCAGAATGTTCGCGGCGTGCGTTCTGTTGCCCAAATTATGTTTTAACGTGCTGATAATCAGGTCTTTTTCAACGTCGGCAACGGTTCT
>CALXTY010000082.1 GCA_944391535.1 uncultured Alphaproteobacteria bacterium | reverse complement strand
ACGGACAAAACATCTTCGATACGGACGCTTGCCGAAAAAATCAAAGCCGTTAAACAGCACGCCAAAGCCTTTAACACCAAGACGGCTCCCGAAAGAGGGGGCGCAAAAAACAAATTTCCCAAAGCCAAAAAACAAACGGGGATCAGAATTAGCAGACAACGCGACAACGGGATTTTGACTTTAATCAAAGCGATTAAAGGGAGAAAGGTAAAAAGCAAAGCCGCTTTCCATGCGTTTTGAGGCAATCCCGCAACGGTTATCAAATAGGCGATTGTCAGGATCAACTTGGAAAAAGCGAACATCACGTTGAGGGAGCCTTTTTCTTGCAAACGGCTTTGATCAGAGCAAAGATGACGCTTGCCGTAATGAGAATACCGACAATTCCCGCTAAGGCCGTACTGTTCGCGATTGAATAGTCTGCAAAGACAGCTTGAAAGGAAGCGGGCAAATCAAAAGAATCTCCGGCTGTTTTTAAGATGCTCCATTCCAGTCCGTCAGGTTGTTCGCTGGCAATCAAAGAAAGACTTCCTCCCATAATGAAAGCGCCGACAGCCAGTCCGAAACAGGCTTTCGGTTCAACCGCCTGATTGTTTTCCTGAAACATCTCGGGACGATAACGGTACAAAAATGATAAAATCACTCCGGTGGCAACACCTTCCGCCAATCCGATCGCCAGATGGATCGGCAACATCAAAGTCGCAAAAACGCCAAAAGGCAATTGTACGATACCGGAACAAAAAGTTTCAACCACGACCGCGAAAGCCCCCAATTCGATACAAATCAAAGCGGATAAGACGCTTGCGATCATCAATTTTTTCGGGGAAGGGGACTTTCTTATGATCGGTTTGAAAATTAGCGGATAAGCAATAAAGCAGGCGAAAAAAGCCATATTAAAAACGTTGCAACCGTACGCCAACAAACCGCCGTCCGCGAATAACAGCGCCTGAAGCAATAAAATCGCCGCCATGACAATAAAGGCGCGAAACGGCTTTAAAAGAACGGCTAAGAACAAAGCTCCGCCCAAATGACCGCTGGAACCTGTTGCGGGAATGGCAAAATTGATCATTTGCGCGGCAAAAATGAAAGCCCCCAGTACGCCGGCCAAAGAAGCGGTGCGATTGTCGTCTTCGTGGCGTGTCCGGTATAAAGCGTATCCCAGAATTCCGGCCGAAGCCGCAATCATCGTCCCGCCGACGGCAGGGGAAACCAAAGCGTCTGCCATATGCATGATTTATTCTCCTTTTCTGGATTTTGAAGCCGTGCTTTGCATCACGATCGGCACAACGCGCACGGCTTTTTCGGGTAAAGGACAAGCCGCGACACAAGCACCGCAACCGATACAATACTGCGCGGATAAAACGGCTTTTCGTTTGCCGTCGATTTCTTTGATTTCAACGGCTCCTCTGGGGCATTTTCTGGCACAAGATCCGCAACCGACACATTTGTCTTTGAAAAATTGAGCCATCGCAATCCGGCGTTTTTGTTTTTCCTCCAAACTCAATGTTGTCAAAGCTCCCGTCGGACAAACATCACAACAGGCATGACAGTCATATAAACAGTATTCTTTACCGTATTCCAGATGAACCGTCGCATAATCTTTTGTTCGTGGTCGCAAAACTTTTCCCTTGCAAACCGAAACGCACAATTGGCAATTCGTGCATTTTGCCGCAAATTCTTGCGGTGTCGAAGCCCCCGGAGGGCAAATCGGACGAAGGGTCTGAGAGTCTGTTTCTTCGGCATTGATATGGTTGGCAAAGACGACTCCCGCTCCGACCGCCGCCGCCGTTGTAAACGTTCCCGTTAAAAATCCGCGGCGGGAGAGATCCGTTTTTTGCGGTGTGACTTCTTTTTTCTTAAAGCCGACCGCTTGAACCGGACAAACGGCGGTACACTTTAAACAGCGTACGCAACGTTCGTTGTCCAAAGTTTTCTCGGCGGGATTGATACATCCGGACGGACAGACGGAAACGCATTTTCCGCATTTAACGCACTTGTCGGACAGGCGCATTTTAAGCGGACTGATTTTGGCACACAGTCCCAAAATCGTTCCGACCGGACAAACGGAAGTGCAAAAAACGCGTTTTTTCCAAACCGTCAAAAACAAGATCAAAAGAAATACGCCGCCTCCGATCAAATAATGCGGATTTTTAAAGAATGCGACAATTCTGCCGAAATTGGAATACGGATCAAGCAAGGCAAAGATAAAAACACAGCCGACACCCAAAGACGCAAAAGCAAATCCCGCAATCGCGTAACGCAGTTTAAAGCGGTTGGTGTCGGGCTTTGATTTTCTGCGCGATATAAAAGCTATAATGTCTTGCAAAATACCGAACGGGCAAACGACGGAACAATAAAACCGCCCGAATAAAACGGTGAAAAGCAAAAGCATTCCGACAACGGCAAACGTCTTTCTGTCAAAAGCCGGAAAAATTTGGCTTTTTACCGATAAATCAAAATCCTGAAACCCGGAAAAGGTCAGGCAAACGGCGACAAAAAAAAGACAGGCCGTCGCTAATCGCAACAAATAGGGCAGAGCTGTTTTTTTTAATTTCATAGGTTACGCCTGTTTTTGTATTTCTTTATATAAAGCGGCAATTTCTTTTAATTTTTCCCGAATGGGCAAATGCTGCGGACAATGCTGTTCGCATAACCCGCATTCAATACATTTGTCCGGCGTGTTTCCGGTCGGGGTGGCCAGTTTGTAGTTTCTCATAAAGACGTGGTTCTGTCTGTCCTTATCGGTCGTTTTATAAGTGTTATAAGCCGCAAACATGGCCGAAATGGGAATCCCCATCGGGCATTCTTTGCAATAATCGCACCCCGTGCAGGGAATGGCGCCGGCGGACATATAAATCTGGCGGGCGCGTTCCAACGTTTCGCGTTCTTTGTCGGTCAAAGGACGGAAATTCGTCAAAGCGTTGACGTTGTCTTTTAAATGATCCATGACGTTCATGCCGCTTAATACGGTTAAAACGTTGGGCAGTGAAGCGACATAACGCAAAGCCCATGACGCGGCGCTGGCGTTCGGGTCGGCCGTTTTTAAAACTTTGACGGCATTTTCGTTGAGTACGGCCAGATTGCCGCCGCGCAACGGTTCCATAATCACGACAGGCAGGTTGTGTTGAACCGCCAGCTCATACTGACGTTTGGCGTTTTGTAAACTCCAATCGACATAATTGATTTGCAATTGAACGAAATCCCATTTGTGGTTGTTCAGGATTTTTTCCAAAACGTCGGGCGTATCATGAAATGAAAAGCCGAGATTTTTGATTTTTCCTTCTTCTTTTTTCTTTAACAGTTTGCCGTAGATGTCATGTTTGACGGCATTGGCGTAGCGGGATTCGTCCAAAGCGTGGACAAGATAATAATCGAAATAGTCCACCTGACATTTTTTAAGCTGTTTATCAAAGATGCGATCGACATCTTCCGGAGATTCGATCAGCCAAGTCGGGCATTTGTCGGCCAAATAAAAGCTTTCACGCGGATATTTTTTTAATAAAGCTCCCGTCGCCGTTTCCGACTTTCCGCCTAAGTAAGGCCAAGCGGTATCAAAGTAGTTGACACCGTGGCGAACGGCGTAATCGAATAATTGTCCGGTCAGTTCCATGTCGACTTCGCCGTTTTTCATCGGCAGACGCATACAGCCGAATCCTAGTAAGGAAACCGGTTTTTGATTGTGATCCCGCGTTGATACTTTTTGTTCTTGCGCTTTTGCCGGCAGGCTCGGTAAGGTTCCCGCGATTGCCGCGGCGGCTGCGATTTTGGCGTTTGTTTTTAAAAATTCGCGTCTGTCCATTGTTCTCACCCTTTGTTTTCTATATGATTCGACAGTCTAGATCTTCAGGTTACCTTTAACTCAAGATAATTTTACTCTTTTTTCGGGAAAAAAGTTATGAGCTTGCTTTTTGAAGCGGTCAAAAATAACGATTTGAAAACGTTAAAACTGGCATTAAAAGAAAAGAATGCTCCGGATGATTTAAAAGGCGCGTTGAAAAACGCGGCAGAGCAGGGACATCTTGCCTTGGTTAAGTGTCTTGTATATAGCGGTGTCCGTGATGATTGGGCGATTGTGGCGGCGGCGTCTTTTGCCAAAACCGCCCTTGTCCGCTTTTTATATAAAGAGTGTAAAGGGAATTTGAATGCCGCTTTGATCGGTGCCGCCGCGCACGGTCGTCTGGAAAATGTCCGGTTTTTATTGACGACCGAAGCCGATACTTTGAATGAAGCTTTGGCGGACGCCGTTTTAAGAAATCAATATAAGATTGTCCGCCTTTTGTTAAAAAAAGGAGCGGATCCTTTTGCCCGCATTTACGCGGGACAGACGGCAATGCGGGTGGCGGAACGGCAAAAAGATCGAAAGTTGATGGCTTTATTTCATCAACATATTGAAAATAAAAAAAAGATTTTATAACCTGTCTGCAATCTTTATTTATAAATGTTGAGGAAAATCATGTCGGATACATTCAAGTCATCTTTTTGTTTTGACGAATTATCCGAAGAAAATTTTTTTCGGCTTTGCCGTTTCGCGTCGAAAAAAGAGAAAAGAGTCTTTCTTTTTTTAGGCGGTGTCCGGAGCGGAAAGACGACTCGTTTTTTAGAGATAATAAAAAAGATTGAAAGTTTAAACTTGCGTGTCGGAGGCATTTGTCAACCCGAAGATCAGGGGACTTATTTTGCTCAGGATTTTGAAACAAAGGAACGGAAATGGATAGCCGAACGCAGAGGAGATTCTGTTTTTTTTAATCCGGAAGCTTTTGATTGGTCTGCAGGGAAAATCATACAAGCCAGAAAATCTTGCGACGTTTTGGCCGTTGACGAAATCGGTCGTTTGGAAAGCTATGGAAAAGGACATATTCCGGCGGTTGTAAGACCAATTGAAAATGAAAAAACTTTTTTGCATTTGTTGTGTGTCAGGAAAGACGCATTTAATCGAGTTTGCCGCTATTTACCGCAAGTTTCCGCCGTCATTCGTTTTTAGGAAATATTTGTGTGAAAAGAAAAAAAGCAAGAAAAAACAAAAAGATTGCTTTGATTTTTCTTTTCGTTATTTTGTCAATATTTTCGGAAAAAGAACATTTTTTTCTTTTTTGATCAGATTCTTTAAGTGAAAGGTCATAAGTTAGACAAAGAAAAATAAAAATTTGTTTTCAAACTTTGCGAGGTTTGTCAAAAAAGTTTAATGTTTTTTTATTAATTCATGAAGACGGGGAAGATATGTAAACATATGTTATTGATGTAAAAGGAAAAAAAGAATTTATAAAAAAACGGAGCGTTTTTAAGTGAAAGGTTAGCCGAAAATTTTTCCAAAAAAATGAATTTTTTTCTAAAAAAAGTGTGGCAAAAAGAAAAAAAGTATCATATCATCATAATTAAGTAACGCAGAATTAACTAATTCATAAGGGGTCACAAATGGCTATTTTAAATGAGTATGAACTGCATCGTCTGGCTGTTATGGCGGGTATCGACAGTGGAGCAACGATCGAAAACAAACAATCGCTGTTGATCGCTTTGGATGTTTTGCAACCGCAAGGCAGTCTTTCCGATCAGGATTATGCAAAAGAAATCAACAAAACGTTGAATAAAGCTCTTGACGATCAGTACGCTTCACCGTTAGGACCAGTCTGCGTTATGCGTAAAGATCGTGAAAAAGAAGTGGAATTTGTCGTTCCCGCCGGTAAGGATAACGACCAATTGACGTGGTCCGTACAAGAAGAAAACGGGAACCGTCAGACGGGTTCGGTAAAGATGTCGGACACCCGTTTGAAGTATGATGACGAAGGCAAACCGATGATTCGCGAAATCAACGGCGTGAAATATGAAAAGCGCGTTTTCACGATGCCGGCCGATTTTGATATCGGTTATCACAAGTTGGAAATGGATATCCCCGGACAGCCGAAAGCTTCGACTCGTATGATTTATGCCCCGACAAAGTGCTATGACCCGATCGATATTAAGAATGGCGGTAAGGCTTGGGGTGTTCCCGTTCAGTTGTACGAACAGCGTTCCGATGAAAACCAAGGGATCGGGGACTTTTCGGATTTGGCGGAAATTGCCGATACGGTCGGGAAAAGCGGCGCCGGTATTTTAGGGGTGAACCCGTTGCATGCGATGTTCCCCGAAGCTGCCGAAGAAGCTTCGCCGTATTCTCCGGCAAGCCGCACCTACTTCAACCATGTTTATTTGGACGTGACGGCTGTCCCTGAATTTGAACAAAGTAAAGAAGCAACGGCTTTATATGATTCTGAGGAATATACGGCAAAACGCCGTAAAGCGCAGAGCACATCCGATGTTGATTACACAGCGGCTTTTGAATTGAAAACGCCGGTTTTGGAAAAATGCTATGATCAGTTCGTCAAGAACGGATCGCCGGAACGTAAAGAAAAATTCGAAGCCTTTAAACGTGAAGGCGGCGAACGTTTGCAAGATTTCGCGGTATTCCAAGCTTTGTGCGAACATTTTGCCAAAGAAGAACCGAAGTTGACCGATTGGCGCGATTGGCCGAAAGAATTTCAGGATTCTAAAACGCCGGAAGTCAAGGCTTTTGCCGAAGCTAATAAAGATCGCGTAGGCTTCTATACCTATTTGCAGTTTGAAACGCTGAACCAGATGGAAAACGTTCAAAAAATCTGTAAAGAAAGCGGAATGAAAATCGGTCTTTACACAGACATTGCCGTCGGTTCCGCTCCGTTCGGATTTGAAGGATGGGGCTGTAAGGATCTGTATATGAAAGCTTCGGCCGGCGCACCTGCGGACGTGTTGTCTCCGAACGGACAAAATTGGGACGTTATGGGCTTTAAGCCGAAAGCCTTAAAGGATACCGCTTACGAACCGTTTATCGAAATGTTACGCAATAACATGAAAACAGCAGGCTGTACGCGTCTGGATCATGTTTTGCAGTTGGCTCGTTTGTATATGATTCCGGAAGGTAAGTCCGCAAAAGAAGGCGCTTTCGTTTACTATCCGGTTGATGATTTGATGGCTGTCGCCGCTTTGGAATCCCACCGCAACAAATGTATGCTGATCGGTGAAGACTTGGGTCAGCTACCTCCCGGATTCCAAGACAAGTTGATGGATCACGGTATTTTGTCTTATCGTGTGATGCCGTTTGAACGCGAATGGGGATACCAGCATGGCGGAAACAATAACGCTTTCCGTCATCCCGAAGAATACCCGCAATATTCAACGGCAGCTCCGTCAACGCATGACACGCCGTCTTTGGCCAGTCAATGGACCGCTCGCGATGTTCATTTGAAAGAACATTTGGGGTATTACGAAAGTGCCGCTCAGCGCGATATGGAATTCCGTCAGTATGAATCTCAGCGTTGCGCTTTGAACTGGGCATTGAATGAAAAAGGCTGTTGGGCTCGAGTCGGAGGTCAACCAATGACGGATCCTGCTCATGATACGCGCTCTTGTCCTGAAAAATACGAACAGGCCGTTGCCGATTATCTAGGACAATCCCGTTCCGCAATGTTACTGTTCCCGTTCTCGGATATGTTCCGTACAAACTATATGGGAAATATCCCGGGTACGCGTCAACGTTCGGAATCCAAGGTCGGCGGTAAAGACAATAAAGTCTTTGAACAAGGCGGGGCAAGCCTGATTCCTTGGAAGAACTGGCGTCCGAAAATGCATGTCAAAGTCAATGAAATTAAAGAAATTCCGGTCTTTAAAGATATCGCCGGTATCTTGAACGGCTATCGTCAGGCGGGAAATGAAAATTCAAAGGTAAAAGACCCGCAGATTACGGAATTTAAACGTCCGGGGCGTACGGAAACAAAACAGCGTGACTCTAAGCGTGTCGTCCAATTGTACGAAAGCTTGGCAAATAGCGGGTATTTTAAAACGCACGCTTATGAAATTATTGCCGCTAAGTTCTCCGAAAAACGCAGACAGCGTGATCTTCAAAAGACGGAAGACTTTAAAAAAGCATATGAAAGTCGTCGTGCCGCGATTGAAGAAAAGAAACGTCAATATCAAAACAAGGCTCCTGTTTCACAGCAGGCCGTTGTGAAGAAAGTATTGAATGCCAATTCAAGATAAAAAAAGAGCCTCGTAAGAGGCTCTTTTTTATTGGTTATTACACGCAACAACATCCCGTTGATGTGGTCGCGGGGGAATAGCCCGATTTGCAAGACACGCCTTCGCATCCGGAAGGTATGCAACAACACC
>CALXTY010000081.1 GCA_944391535.1 uncultured Alphaproteobacteria bacterium | reverse complement strand
ACGAACGCTCGGCAAAGAAAGATTCTCCCATGACGTTTTGGAATCTTCACCGGTTAAGGCAAACAAAGCGGACAAAAGCGTCCACAAACGGTACGCTTTGATCATCTCTTCCGCCGTTGTTTGGTCGATCAGATGATATTCAAGCGCTTTTTGCAAAACGGGAACAACCGCCTTTTGCAACAAATCCGGATATTGTCCGCCATAGCGTAACTGCAAGTATTGAACAGAAAATTCAATATCGATCATGCCGCCGTCGCCATACTTGATTTGATGTAAGACGGAGGATGTTTTGAATTGTTCTTTCATTTTTTGACGCATTTCCGAAACGTCTTGTTTAACTTGATCGGGATCGCGACGAAGCGAGAGTTGTTTTTGGATTTCCGCCGTCATTTTTTCACTTTCGCCCCAGACGACTCTGGCTTTGGTCAAAGCCATCAGCTCCCATGTCCATGCGGATTCCGAATAATATTTGGCAAAAGAATCAAAAGATACGGCGACGGGACCGGCGTTTCCGGAAGGCCGTAAACGCATATCAACCGTCCATAAGATGCCGTCTTTTGTATTTGCGGTCAAGGCGTTGACAAACCGTTGTGCCAGACGGGCATAATAGACGCTTGGCAACAGCGAAGAAGTGCCGCCCGTTGATTCAGGATTATCGCCTTTCACATCATAAACGAACAAAATGTCGAGATCCGAAGAAAAGTTCATTTCCCGACTGCCCGCTTTTCCCAACAAAATAAAAGAAAAAGAGGAATGATCAAATTTTCCGTAACGTTTTTCAAAAGCGTTCAGCACAATCGGGCAAATCATTTGTAAAGCCGCCGTCACCAGATCGGCCAGATGCCGCCCCAAGGAATTGCGATCCATCAATCCTTGCAGGAACAAGACGGCGCAACGGAATTTTTTTTCGCGCACGAAACGTCGAAGGGCATCAAGCGCCTGTTCATCATCGTCCGTTAATTCCAAGACGGATTTCATTTCCGTTTTCAAATCGCCGACATCGGGAAAGGGTGTAAAGAAAGAAGGACTTAAGACCGCATCGAACAATTCGCTGTGTCGTGTTAATTCGGCGGACAGGACGGGAGCGTGTGAAATCAATTCAGTCAACAAATCCAACAACGCCGGTCTGGATTGAAACAAGGAAAACAGTTGCACGCCGGCAGGCAATCCGCGCAGGAATTCATCAAAAGCCAGAAAAGCGCCGTCGGGATCTTGGCTTTTACTCAAAGCGTTAAAAATCAAATCCAACAAATCATTCATCAACTCACGCGCGCGGTCGCTGCGCAAAGCGCGATAACGTCCCGACAGCCAACCGCGAACCGTTTGCGCGATCGGATCAATGTTTTTAAATCCTCGTTCTTTTAAATAATCGACGGTTTGTTCGGGCAGATCCGTTCCGCTGAAGCTAAGGGTTTGTTCATTTTCCTGATCTTCCCGAGCGAACAGGGAATCGTATATTTCCCGCACGCGCCGACAATGCAGATTTAAAACATTCAGAAAATCATTTCCGCAATCAAAACCGCAGAAACGGGCGAAAACTTCGAGATCCCGATCGGATCGGGGCAGTGTTTGAGTTTGCTGATCTTCCTGCATTTGCAATCGATGTTCGACAAGCCGCAAGAACTCATAGGCTTCAATCAAATCGGCTCTGTCTTGCGTTTTAACCCAACCGGCTTTGGTCAAAGCGTTCAAAGCGACAAGGGTGCTTCTGGCGCGCAGACGCGGATCTCTGCCACCCCACAGCAGTTGTTGGAGTTGAGTAAAAAATTCTATTTCCCGAATACCGCCCTGCCCCAATTTAACGTTAAAGCCGGATTTATCGGGTTTTTCGGAACTTCTGGCTCCCAAAGAACGTTTGATATCGCTGATTTGGCGTAGCGCATAAAAATCCGTCGTCCTGCGCCAAACAAAAGGTCTGATTTCTTTTAAGAAGGCATTACCGGCGATTTTATCTCCGGCAACGACGCGCGCTTTGATAAAAGCGGCGCGTTCCCAGTTTTGCGCGAAACTTTCATAATAACACGCTGCCGCCTGCGTGCTTAAAGCGACCGGCGTCGATCCGGGATCGGGACGCAAACGCAGATCCGTTCTGAAAACATATCCGTAAGCCGTTTTATCGTCCAACAAAGCGATGATTTCCTGAGTCAGACGCACGAAAAAAGATCCGATTTCCTTTTTCCCCGAATAAGGAACTTTTTCTTCATCATACAAAACGATCAAGTCTATATCCGAAGAATAATTCAGTTCTCTGGCGCCGAGTTTTCCCATGGCGATAATGAAAAATCCGCAGTCTTTTTCAGGATTTTTTTCGTCCGTCAAACAAAGATCCCCTTTATGATGCCAACGTCTTAAAACAACCGCGACGGCTATTCTCAAACAGGCTTCGGCCAAAACCGACAAGGCATGAGTCACCTTTGCCAAATCCCACTGCCCCGAAAGATCCGCCAACGCAATCAGCAACGCGCTGCGACGCTTTAATAGGCGCAAATGCTTGCCCGTTTCTTCGATATCTTCCCCGTCATACAGTTTCGGAAAAGTTTCTTTCAACAAATCGGCAAAAGCCGTCTGATAACCTTTGGTAATAATTTGAGCAACAAAATCACGATGAGAAAACAACAATCGCAACAAATAAGGAGAAGCTTCTTTTAAACATGCCAACCAATAACGAATCATTTGATCCGACTGTTCTTTTTGGAACAAAAGGCGCGTTTTTTCATCACAATCCGCAAAACCGTCTATCCATTCCTGATAAACAGGATCGTCTTTTGATAATAAACACGTGTTTTTTTGTTCTAAATTCATCTTCTTTGTGGCAAGAATGTCGTTGAGCTTCTATATTGGAATCTGTTTTAAGGGGTTTAACCGTGCTGCGCAAGTCTTTCCGAATTTTTTTAATTCTGCTGCAAATGACAGTCGCATGCCTTTTGTTGGCGGCGGGCGGCTTTTTTTGGCGCCTGCACAAAGCTCCTATAGATATCAATCCCTATATTCCTTATTTGATACAAGCGGCCGTATCAACGGATACGGTTTCCGATATTTCCATTGAATCCGCTCAGATGCGTTGGGGAGGCATCCGACATCCGATTGATTTTTCCTTAAAAAATTTTAAAGCGTTTAATGAGAAAAAACAATTGGTGCTTTCCGTACCGCAAATGGACTTTTCTTTCAGTTTCGCCGCGCTGATACGCGGAACGATCGCCCCCAGAACAATTGCTCTGTACCGTCCTTACCTGCATTTGCAAATCGATCAAAAAGGAACGTTAAAAGATGTGTCGGAAGAAAGTCATTCTTCCTTTTCATTGGCGACGATATTTCAGCTTTTAAAACGCGAAGAACATTTAATCGAATTTTCTTTAATCAAAGCTGAAATCAAAATAACGGATACATTACATAACGCCGTTTGGTCCATGCCCGCCGTTAATTTGACTTATTCGCGCCGATTTAAAAAAAATCATTTAAACGGTTCGATTGCCGTAGCAATGAAAAATAATGAATTAATGGTTGTCGATGTCAAAGGACGATGGAAAGGAAAAGGCAAAAAAATCGTCTTTTCTTTAAATGTCGACAATATGGATCTGACCAATTCCCTTGCGGCACAAAAATACCCTTATTTGAAAAACTTCACAACGCCCGTCAGTATTACGGTTAACACGCACATCGACGCTTTACCTTTAATGGACGGCACTTCATTAGCCGAATGGCGGGATGCCGTCGATAAAATCGATTTCAAAATTTCAGGGGGAAAAGGTATCGTCAACCTGCCCGATCCCGTCATCGCCCGTTACAACCTTGATTCGTTTATGCTGAACGGTTCTTGGTACGGTTCGGCTAATAATTTTGATCTTTCAAGTTTTGAACTAATTTTGCAAAACGGAGGAAAAGCTTGGGGGAATTTATCCGTTTCCGGAATAGGTACAGCCATTGACGAACAAAAATGGGAACCTGTTCAAGCCGTTTTAAATGCTCAGGCGACAGATATTCCCATGGATATGCTTCCCGACTATTGGCCGGCCTCAATCGGCCCTGATGTGCATGCTTGGGTAAAACAAAACTTAAAAGGCGGATTGATCAGCGATGCAAAATTCGCTTTGCATTTTGCCGGATTAAAAAATGAAAACGGCATTGATGCCGATAAAGTTGACGGTAGTGTCAATGTCATCGATACGCAAGTCAACTATATGGATCAAATGCCGGTCATCAACAATGTGTCCGGAAATGTCCATTTAACCCGCGATGTCATTACAATCACCGTTAAAAAAGGAAATACGGACAGTATTCAAATCGCAACCGGCGGCACATTGACTTTTCTGGATTTAACAAAACCTTTATCTTATGCCGATTTAAACTTGAATCTCGGCGGAGATGTGCCGGACATACTTCAAGTGTTGGATGCTCCGCCCTTAAAACTGGCGCAGGATATGGGATTGAAACCGGATAAAACGACAGGAACGGCTCAAGGAAATTTGCAATTGTCTTTTCCGCTCGGAGACGCTTTTAAAAGCGCCGATCAAATCAAAATCAAAGCGTCCGCCAATGTCCGTAATGCCGATGTTAACGATATTGCTTTAGGATACGGACTGCAAGACGCGATTTTGGATCTTTCCATCAACGATCGGGATCTGGAACTGCAAGGAACAGCTCTGTTCTATACATCAACGGCCAAATATTCCATCTTTCAGACTTTTGACCATTCAAAAGAAATCACTTCGGATATCCGGTTGCATATTGATTTAAACGAACGCGCTCGTTCTTATTTGGGATATTCTTTTTTTGCTCCGCCGTCGATTAACGGGGTTTTGCCGACAGATCTGCATTTAATCAATAAAAATAACGGCAACGGTTTTCTCGAAATTACAAGCGATTTAACCGGAGCCTCCATCGATATTCCCGAAATCGGTTGGTATAAACCCGCAAAAGTTGACGCCAAAGGGCTTGTACAATTGACCATGAAAAAAAACAAACCCTATCATATCCCCTTGATTGAACTCACAGACGCTCAAAAAACGTATATCCGCGGAAATATTTCTTTTAAACAAAACGGATCTCCGGACTTAATTGAAATCAATCCGATACAAACCGGACGGACAAATGCCCGATTAAATGTCCGCTTTCAACCTGAACATTCGATCTTCTTTGATTTGTCCGGAAATGAGCTGGATATATCGGGTATGATAAAAAAAGGAACGACCGTTTCCGAAAAAATTCGTTCCGAGACAGATGAAAACAGTCGTTCCGACAGTTTCATCTTTCAGGCCGCTCTTGATAAAATATGGCTCAGTGAAAATGGATTTTCGGAAGATAATACTCTTTCGGCGCATTATCAATCGGGATGGAAAAAATTGGAAGCATTGGGATATATCGGCGTACAGAAAGTCCCGTTGCGCCTTTCTTTAACTCCGACACAACAGGCTGATAAATACACGGTTTCCATGACATCTGACGATGCCGGATATATTTTGAATACATTAGATTATATTTCCACCGTCAAAGGCGGAAAATTAAAGTTGGACGGAACGTATACCTATCCGAACGGATCGGAAGGAAAAATAACAGTCTCGGATTTTTACCTTGAAGAACAACAAATTCTAACGCGCTTATTAATGCTAACGTCGTTTACCGGAATTATAGATACTTTGCGAGGCGAAGGATTGTTCTTTGAAAAAGCCGACATTCCTTACACAACTGACAAGGAAAGTTTAACCGTATATGATGCCGTTATTGCGGGACCGTCTTTGGGAATTACAGCAAACGGCAAATATTATCGCCAATCGGGATATCTGAATTTACGCGGCTCTTTGATTCCTTTTTACACTTTAAACAGTTTTCTTGGAAAAATCCCCTTAATCGGTTCTCTTTTCTCCGGTGAAAAAGGCGGCGGTTTAATCGCGCCGACCTACACGATCAAAGGCAAATTACCGGCTCCGGACATATCCGTAAACGCTTTTTCCGCTCTGGCTCCCGGAGCGATCCGCTCTTTGTTTGGAAAAATAACAAATAATATCGAAGATATTAAGGATACCGAAGCAGAAACAGCCTCTCAAAAACAGGCTCCCTCTTATGAACCGATTGATCTATCTTCAGGAACAGAGTTCACAGATATCTTGCATCACGAACAGAAAGGTTCTGAAAAAGAACCTTCCGCTCAGAATCCTTTTTTCGGAACGGAATTTACAGATGTCCTGCATCATGAACCATCAACAAAGTAAGACGTTCATTAATTAAATCGACCGCCTGTTGCGACGACAGAACCGCCGTATCGCATATCAAGCGTTCATCGCTTCGTCGTTCATAGGTTCGATTTACGACCTTATTCCAAGATGGCGCAGTAAACCCCGAAAGATCCGATTTTCTGTTTTCGATGCGTCGTCGATGTTCAGCCGGATCCGAACAAATAAATTCCACATCCAGAAAAGGGGATTGAGCCTTTTCCGCTACTTTATGCCATGCTTTTCGAGTTATTTCCAAAGGATTAACCGAATCGACAATCACATATTTTTCAAAACGCAAATTTTCCAAGGCGATTTCTTGAGCCACCGCGTAACCGGCATCCTTTATTCGAGATTTTTTGATATATTTTTGCGTTAAAGTGTTTTCAATTGTATCAATGCGCAAATAAACAGCCGATAGCTTCCGAGCTAATTGTTTCGCTGTTGTAGTTTTTCCCGTTCCCGGCAAACCGCCGAAAATAATTAACATTTTTATCCTCAAAAAAAACGCCGGAAACATTCCGGCGTTTAAAAAAATCAATTTTATTGAGTGATGCCGGCTGCTTTTTCACGAAAAGCTTTGACATTAACATCTAATTCGTCATTCATCATTGCGCCCGGAGAAACATAATCGCCAATAATAAAATCGGGGATTCCGTTAAAGCCCAAACGGTTAGCTAAAACTCGATTTGCATTCAAAACATTGTCCAAGGCTTTATCTTTTCTATCTTTTTCAAATTTATCCATATCCAATCCGACTTTTTGGGCATACGCGATAATGTCTTCTTCAGTCAAGAATCCTTCATGGGTGATCATTGCCTGATGCATTTCAAAGTATTTTCCTTGTTTTTCAGCGGCCAATCCGGCTCGAGCCGCCGTATCGGAAGTCGCTCCTAAAGAAGGCATATCTTTTAACACCCAACGGATATTTCCGTCATTTTGAACGTATTCCCAAACTTTGGGGAACATCAGTTTGCAGTAACCGCAGTTATAATCAAAGAACTCAACAACAGTCACGTCACCGTCAGGATTCCCGATGACCGGAGTATTCGGATCGCGTTCCAAAGCGGTACGATTAATTGTCTTTAAGGTATCCGCCATTTTTTGTTGTCTGATTTTTTCCTCTTGTAACAAATAATTATCTAAAGCTTCTTTGACAATTTCCGGATTATTTAACAGATAATCTTTAACGATCCCTTTTACTTCTTCTTCATTCAATCCGAACTGAAAGAACTTGGCCTGCGCCGCAGAAGGAAGAGCAATCGCGACGAATAAAAATAAAACTGATAATTTACGAACCATTTCAAAACCCTTTTTTTGTGAGAACATTAGGTTAGGATAATAAATCAAAAAGATCTGTCTGAAAACACTTATCTACTGATTTTTTATTTTTTTATTCGATGATCTTGAATTGCATACAAAATATCTTGAGCTTTCATCTGTACGGAAGAATTTTCCGCCAATGATTCGACGGCTCTTTTAGCGAACAGTTCGGCCTGTTTTATATTTCCCGATAACAAGTTATATTCGGCCAACGCATAATCGGCCATTCCCGTTTGTCCGGTGCGTCCGTAAACAATCGCCTGTAATCGCCAAACCAACGGTATTTCATGAGCCACATGAGAAAACGACGACAATGTTTTTTGTGCTTGGATCAAACTTTCCAAATCGCCTTTTTCAATCTGAGCTTGAATCAATCCGACTTTCATCAAAACAGAATCCGGCAATAATTCAACTGCTTTCCGATACGGTTCAACAGCTTGATCGGCTTTTCCCGATTCAAATAAAATTTGCCCCTTCAACTCATAAAAATAAGGATCGCCGGGATAATCGGCGATCAATGTTTCCAACAGATCCAAAGCTTCTTTCAAGTATCCGTCTTTATAAAAAGCGATTGTTCTAGCATATCTGGCCGGCAGACTTGTATCCTTTTCAGGATAACATTCCAACGTCTTTTTAGATGAATATAAAAAACCATAAAGCTTTGCCCGTATACGTTCAAATAAAGCGTTTTCCGCAGAAACTCTTTTTACATCGACATTAAAGCTGTTTTTTTCAGATTTTTGTTGATTCAGAATCAAGCT
>CALXTY010000080.1 GCA_944391535.1 uncultured Alphaproteobacteria bacterium | reverse complement strand
GTGATCAATGCTTTCCGCCATTTCCATTAAGTCAACCGCCAGTTCGATGTCCATATTTCCTTTGATTTTACGGCGTCCCATCGCGTCCGTAAATTCTTTCGTCGGTTTGGTTACCATCGTATAACCATTGTAATCCAACCAATCCACCAACGGACGGATCGGAGAATATTCCTGATCTTCCACCAAAGCCGTATAATAAAAAGCTCGAATGAGGCGTCCTTTCGTTGAAAAAAAGTCTAAAAGCTTCTTGTAGTCAATGTCAAAGCCTAGAGCTCTGGCCGCGGCGTATAAGTTGGATCCGTCAATAAATAAAGCGATTTTCTCTCCTGCATAGCAACGCATTAATGTAATCCTTTCAAAAATATACTTTAAATAACAAACTATAGGATAAAGCTAAAACACGCGTCTGCCAAGCTGATTTTATTTCCATGTGGGGCATACTAAAAATAACGCTTTTGATTAAAGAATGGACTTGCTTTTTTTGATAAATTAACGATATAACAATAAGCCTTAAGGTTTTTGTGTACACTTTAATTTTTTGAAAGTAGAAAAAATGGCTCGCGTTACCGTAGAAGATTGTGTTGTAAAGGTTCCCAATCGTTTTGAATTAGTCCTGTTGGCCGCTCAGCGCGCAAAAAATATCAGCGCGGGAGCCCCTTTGACCGTTGAACAGGATCGCGATAAAAATCCTGTTATCGCTTTGCGTGAAATCGCCGATGAAACCATTAATCTGGCCGATTTGGAAAATACTTTGGTCACCGGTATGCAAAAATTCGTTAAAGAAGAAGAAATCCCCGCCGATGATGAAGAAAACATGAAAGCCGCCGATGCCGAATTGGCCGCTTTGGATACGGAATTTTCTTACATTAACGATACAGAAGCTGCCGTCGAACAAGCCGGATCGTTCGAAGTTACCGAAGAATAAACACGGACTTCCCAACATATATACAAGGGGATCACCGTTATGCTGAGGCAGTTCGAATTGGTGGAACGCGTTCGGTCTTATGATCCGGACGTCGATGAAGAAGGGTTGGACAGAGCTTATGTCTTTGCCGTTAAAATGCACGGTTCTCAAAAGCGTGCGTCTGGTGATCCTTACTTTTCTCATCCTGTCGAAGTTGCCGGTATTTTGACTGAATATAAGCTTGATTATGCCTCGATCGTTACGGCTTTGTTGCATGACACGATCGAAGATACGGCCGCTTCTTATGACGATATCAAACAAATGTTCGGAGAAGAAGTCGCCAAGCTGGTCGAAGGCGTAACAAAGCTTAGCCGTATTCAATTACAGTCCGATCAAACAAAACAAGCCGAAAACTTCCGCAAGCTGTTGTTGGCCATGTCGGAAGATATCCGTGTCTTGTTGGTTAAACTGGCGGATCGCGTCCATAATATGAGGACGTTGAAATATCATAAAAAACCCGAAAAAAGGCAGCGTATCGCTCGGGAAACAATGGAAATCTATGCGCCTTTGGCGGAACGCATCGGTATGCAGGAAATGAAAAACGAACTCGAAGAGCTGTCGTTTAAAGAACTGTATCCCGAAGCTTACGAATCAATCAATGTCCGTCTGTCTTTCCTGCGAGAACAAGGCGGCGATCTGGTTGCGCGTATCATCGAGGCTTTAAAGAATGATCTGAAAGATTCCGGAATCCAATGCGAAGTAACCGGACGTGAAAAATCGCCGTATTCCATATGGCGTAAAATGCAACGCCAAAACGCGACTTTTGAACAATTGTCCGATATCATGGCTTTTCGCATTATCGTGCCGACCGTGGCGGATTGTTACCATGTCTTGGGGATTATTCACACAAAATACCCCATGGTTCCGGGCAGATATAAAGACTACATTTCAACGCCTAAACCAAACGGTTACAAGTCATTACATACCGGCGTGATCGGCCCCGAAAAACACAGAATTGAAATTCAGATCCGTACGCAGGAAATGCACGATATCGCCGAAATCGGTCTGGCGGCGCATTGGCGGTATAAACAAGGCGATTATAAAACGGACGGACGTCAATTCGCGTGGTTGCGCGAATTGCTCGATATTATGGAACAATCCGATAATCCTGAAGAATTTTTGGAACATACCAAAATGGAAATGTATCAGGATCAGGTGTTTTGTTTTTCTCCGAAAGGCGATTTAATCACTTTGCCAAAAAATGCTACCGCAATTGATTTCGCCTATGCCGTTCATTCGGGGGTCGGCAATAAATGTGTCGGTGTTAAAATTAACGGAAAAATCCGTCCTTTGCGTACAATATTGACAAACGGCGATCAGGTGGAAATCCTGACATCGAAAACGCAAACGCCTTCACCGGAATGGGAACGTTTCGCCGTTACGGGAAAAGCGCGCGCTGCGATCAGGCGTTTTGTCCGCGCTCAGAAACGGGAACAGTATCTGGAAGTCGGTCGCCAGATGTTGCAACGCTCGTATAAATCCGAAGGCTACGAATATTCGGATAAAAGCCTTGAAAATGTTCTGACGAATTTCAAACAGGCGACCGTTGAAGACTTGATCGCTTCGGTCGGCGAGGGGGTCATTCAACCCGCAGATGTTGTGGAATCCGTTTTCCCCGGACACAAATCCAGATTTGTACGGGTCGTTGATGCCATCAAGCGCAGCGCAAAGAAAATCGGAGACAAAAACGACAATAAAAAACAAAGCCCCATTAAAGGTTTAATTCCCGGTATGGCGATTAATTTCGCAAAATGCTGCCATCCTTTGCCGGGAGACAGAATTGTCGGGATCGTGACAACGGGAAAAGGGGTCACCATTCATACGATTGATTGTGTCACTTTGGAAAAATTCGCAGCAGAACCGGAACGTTGGTTGGACGTTTCCTGGAACGAAGAAGTAACGGCCGCGGAAAGCCATATTTCCAGATTGCGCATCGTTTTGGTCAATCAGCCGGGCAGTTTGGGGACGTTATCCAATGTGATCGCGAAAAACCACGGCAATATCGCAAATTTGAATATATTGGAAAGGACGCCCAGCTTTTTCGATTTGTCCGTTGATGTGGAAGTTCATGATGTAAGGCATCTCAGTGATATCATGGCGGCATTACGCGCAAGCCCCGGAATAAGTTCCGTCCGTCGCTCTCAGGATTAAAATGATTATCGGTATCGGTACAGATCTGGTGGATGTCAGACGCATTGAACGTTCGATTGAACGGTTCGGACAGTCCTTTTGTGATCGGATTTATACGCAATCCGAACGGGCGCTGTGCGATTCCCGCCACGGGAAAAAAAGATTTTCCGCCTATGCCATGCGCTTTGCCGCTAAAGAAGCCTGTTCAAAAGCTTTGGGAACCGGATTAAGGCAAGGGGTCTTTTGGCGGGATATGGAAAATACCAATCTGTCGACCGGAAAGCCGATGATGACTTTGACGGGGGGAGCCTTAAAACGTTTGAACGACTTAACCCCCAAAGGCTTTATACCACAAATAGATGTTTCTTTGACTGATGAATACCCGTATGCTATGGCGATCGTGATTATCAGTGCGGAATGTGAAAAGGGATTGAACAATGGAAGATAAAAATACACAAAGCGGATTTTGGGATACGACAAAGACCGTCATTTATGCCGTTTTGATCGCTTTGTTTGTGCGCACGGTTTTTGCCGAACCGTTCAGTATTCCGTCCGGATCAATGATCCCGACGTTGCTTGTGGGGGATTATTTGTTTGTTTCCAAAATGTCTTACGGCTACAGTCGTCATTCCATGCCGTTGAGCATTCCTTTGATCAAAGGGCGCATCTTCTATGAAGAACCGAAACGCGGAGACGTTCTCGTCTTTAAAATGCCGTCTGATAACAGAACGGACTATATTAAACGCCTGATCGGGCTGCCGGGAGATAAAATTCAGGTCAAAAACGGGCGTCTGTTCATTAACGGAAATATGGTCGAACGTCGCGAAGAAGGTGAATATGTGATGCGAGATCCGTCCGGAAAAGCATTGCGTTTCAAAAAATATACGGAAATATTGCCCGAAGGGTACTCTCATCCCATTATTGAAGCGTCGGACGAAGCTCCTTTCGATAACACCGAAGAATTCAGCGTTCCGGAAGACCACTTCTTTATGATGGGGGATAATCGTGACAATTCTTTGGACAGCAGATCCGTTAAAGTCGGTTTCGTTCCCAAGGTAAATCTGGTCGGAAAAGCGAAATTTCTCTTCTTTTCCAATGACGGCACGGCTGCTTGGTGGCAAATCTGGAAATGGCCGATGGCGGTCAGATGGTCTCGTTTGTTCAGCGGTATAAAATAATGAAAAAATATAAAAATCTCTATCCCTGTCTGGGGCATTCCTTTAAAGAGGAAACGCTTTTAAAGAAAGCTTTGACACTGGGCTTCGGAGATCACTTTTCCGGCTATGAACGTCTTGAGTTCTTGGGGGACAGAGTGCTGGGTGTTATCGTCGCCCAGATGCTTTATCACACTTTCCCGGACGAACCGGAAGGAGATCTGGCCAGACGCTTTTCGGATTTGACACGTGCCGAAACTTTGGCCGTTATCGCAAAAAATCTGAATTTTGACGAATACTTGATTTCTGCAACTCCTTCAAATAAACCGGATTTGACAAAAGCCGTCTTGTCCGATGTGTGTGAATCCGTCATCGCCGCTTTGTTTTTGGACGGCGGATTTGAAACGGCTCAACAGTTCGTCGTGCGTTACTGGACGGATCCGATGAATCAATTTACGGCTCCGCCCGTCGATTCTAAAACAAAATTGCAAGAATGGGCGCAGGCTCGCGGCTTGCCCTTGCCGGTATATGCTCAGATCGACAGATCGGGACCGGATCATAATCCCGTTTTTACAATGCAAGTCATCGTCCAAGGGTATGATCCTGAATGTGCGTCCGGAGGATCAAAAAGAGAGGCGTCTCAAGAAGCCGCAAAAAAATTGCTTCAAAGGTTGGAAAATCATGAATGATACTTCCGAAAAATGCGGGTTTGTGACTTTGTTGGGCGCGCCTAACGCCGGAAAATCCACGCTCATCAATTATATGGTGGGGGCAAAAGTATCTATTGTTTCGCCAAAAGTGCAAACAACCAGATCACGCATCAGAGGCATTTTTGTAAAACAAAACTGCGAAATCGTTTTAATTGATACACCGGGGATCTTTCAGCCCAAGCGACGACTGGATCGCGCTATGGTCGCCGCCGCATGGCAAGATGCGGAATATTCCGATATCCGGTTGTTGTTGGTCGATGCGCGACGCGGCATTGATGAGGATACGCGTTCAATTGTTCAGTCTCTTGTCAAAAACAGGCTTAACGCGGTCTTGGTTTTAAATAAAACAGACTTGGTGAAAGACGCAAAATTAATGGAATTGTCGGCAGAATTAAACAAAATATTTGATTTTAAAGAAACTTTTATGCTTTCTGCCGCAACGGGAAAAGGGGTGGATCTGTTGGAAGATTATCTGATTTCCCAAATGCCCGACAGTCCTTTTATGTTCCCCGCTGATCAAGTTTCCGACTTACCCGATAAATTGTTGGCCGCCGAAATCACGCGTGAAAAACTGTATATGAACTTAAATCAGGAACTGCCTTATATCAGTACGGTCTTGACCGATTCTTTTAAAGAAGAAGCCAAAGGAATCCGGATCGATCAGACAATTTATGTCGAAAAGCAAAATCAAAAACAAATCGTTATCGGCAAAAACGGTTCCATGATTAAAAAAATCGGCATGCAGGCCAGAGAAGAATTGGAAAAGCTTTTTGAAACCCGCGTGCATCTGTTTTTATTCGTTAAAGTACGGGAAAAATGGGCGGATAATCCGGAACATTATCGTTCTTGGGGGTTGGATTTTAATGCCTGAATGGTCGGATAACGCCATTATCATCGGTTCCGTAAAGTTTGCGGAACGTGACGCGATCATTTCCTTTCTTACTCAAACCCACGGAAAATGCCGCGCTTTATGCAAAAGTGTTTTTTCAAAAAAATCGGCCGGAACTTTTCAAATCGGAAACCTTGTCCGGTTGACGTGGAAGGCTCGACTGGAAGAACATCTGGGAACGGCTAAAGTCGAATTGCTTAACGCTTATTGTGTTCCGGTTCTGTCAGATCCAGAACGTTTAACCGCTTTGTCTTGCTTGTGCGCGATGAGCGCTTTGTTGCCGGAACGGGAAAATGTTGAAAAATTTTTCCGCAATACCTTGGAACAAATCGCTTTGCTGTCTTTTGACGGTTGGGAAACGCGTTATTGCCGATGGGAAACGGAACTGTTGAAGACACTGGGCTTCGGTCTGGATCTGTCGGCTTGCGCCGTTAACGGCAGTACAGAAGAGTTGATTTATGTGTCTCCGAAATCGGGACGCGCCGTCAGTAAAACAGCCGGCGAACCGTGGAAAGACAAGCTGTTGCTTTTGCCCGCTTTTTTAAGAGATCCAAACGTAGAACCCGATCAAAACGAAGAAATAAAAAAAGCTTTAAATTTAACAGGATTTTTCCTTGAAAATTATGTCGTAAAAACGCTAGACTGCACTATCCCGGCCGTCAGAAGACGACTTGTCGGTTTTATCGGTTGATAGTCAGGTGTGTATAATGATGGAAAATGAACAGATTAAAGAAACAAAAATGGCGGAAGCATTGGGGGAACGCTATCTCGCTTATGCAATGTCAACGATTGTTTCCCGTTCATTGCCGGATGTTCGCGACGGTCTGAAACCTGTCCACCGCAGATTATTATACGCGATGAACGCTTTGCACCTTGATCCGGAATCCGGATTTAAAAAGTGCGCGCGCGTCGTCGGAGACGTCATCGGTAAATACCATCCGCACGGTGATACGGCCGTTTATGAAACAATGGTTCGTTTGGCGCAAGATTTCGCCGTGCGTTATCCCTTGGTCGAAGGGCAGGGGAATTTCGGCAATATCGACGGTGACAGTGCCGCGGCCATGCGTTATACCGAAGCCCGATTGACCGAAGTCGCCAAAGCGATTATGGAAGGATTGAATGACGGAACGGTCGATTTTCGTCCGACTTATTCCGGAGAAGATATCGAACCCGTCGTTATGCCGTGCGCATTTCCGAACTTGTTGGCTAACGGTTCTTCAGGCATCGCGGTCGGTATGGCGACAAATGTCGCACCGCATAATGTCGGTGAACTAGCCGATGCGTTGCAGTTGTTAATCAAAAAACCGGATTGTTCCGTCGCCGATCTGATGAAGTTTGTGCGCGGCCCTGATTTCCCGACAGGCGGAGAAATTGTTGAAAAGCCTGAAACCATTTTAAAAATATATGAAACCGGACGCGGTGCCATGCGGGTGAGAGCGAAATGGGAAAAAGACGAATTGTCTCACGGTTTGTACCAGATCATCGTCACGGAAATACCATATATGGTTAAAAAGTCGGAACTGATCAGTAAAATCGCCAAACTTTTATTAGAAAAAAAATTACCTTTCTTGGCCGATATTCGTGATGAATCCGCTGAAAATGTCCGTATTGTCCTTGAGCCGAAAAACAGAAATATCGAGCCTGAACAACTCATGGCTCATTTGTTCCGCATGACGGATATGCAAGTCAATTTTAATATGAATATGAACGTCCTTGATAAAGACGGCGTGCCGCGTGTCATGGATTTAAAGCAGGTGTTGCAAGCTTTCTTGGATCATCGTCAAAATGTTTTAATCCGGCGTTCAAAGTTCAGGTTGGATAAAATCAATCACAGAATGGAAGTTCTTGAAGGATTTTTGATCGCATATCTGAATTTAGATGAAGTCATAAGAATTATTCGCGAAGAAGATGAAGCCAAACCGGCGTTGATGAACGCTTTCAATTTAACGGAAATCCAAGCCGAAGCCATCTTGAATATGCGTTTGCGTTCTTTGCGTAAGCTTGAAGAAATGCAAATTAAATCGGAACATACGGAATTGGCCGGCGAAAAAGAAAAGCTGGAGGCTTTGTTGGAAAATGAAGCTTTAAGATGGAAGGAAATTTCGGCGGAAATTTCTTTGATGAAAAAGAAATTCGGTCAAAACACGGCTTTGGGAAAGCGCAGGACTCTTATCTCCGGAGAAGCGGAGGATATCGAAATTCCTTTGGAATCTCTGATTGAACGTGAACCGATCACCGTTATCCTGTCCGAAAAAGGATGGATACGTTGTGTTAAAGGGCATATTCAGCTTGACGATGATGTGAAGTTCAAAGAGGGTGATCGTTTGCAATGCGGCGTGCAGGCGCAAACAACCGATAAAATATTGATGTTTGCTTCAAACGGGCGTTGCTACACTTTGGCCGCGGATAAATTACCGCGCGGACGCGGTTTCGGTGAACCGTTGCGTTTGTCAATTGATCTGCCCGAAGAAGATGAAATCATTGCCATGACGATTTATCGCGCCAAAGAAAAAAGGCTGATCGTTTCTAAAAAAGGAAAAGGCTTCATCGTTAAAGAAGACGATCTGTTGGCGCAAACAAGAAA
>CALXTY010000079.1 GCA_944391535.1 uncultured Alphaproteobacteria bacterium | reverse complement strand
GTTTTATTTTCCATCGTTTCCAAGATACCGTTTTGATTAAATTTAAATACGGTTATGTTTCTTTTAATTTCTTTTGGTTTGAAGAAAGCGATCCGTTTTTGTTGAGAATAAAGATATATCCAGTCTTCGCTGTCAAAGATGGCTTTGGAAGAGGGGGATCCAATTTTTTTTTGCACGTCTAGATAAGAAGTTTTTCCCGGTTCGAAAGAGGTCAAATCTTCAGGATCAAGAGCGTCTCCATGGGTATCAATCATTGCGGAGCAGGCGGTTAAAAAAAACAAAAGAGCCCCGGTGGCAGACAATCGAACAGAAAACATATAAAAAAACCACGTTTAATTTAAATGAAAAGATGATATACAGTAACGTAAAAAGAAATTGAAAGAAAGCGTTATGAAAGAAATATCTCCTGAATTTTCGTATATTGTGGATGTTCGCCAAATTCCGTTAAACGGATTGTCTGTCAATTTGACGGCGAATGCGTTTGAATGTAAAGCTTTGGCGAGCAGATTCGGTATTCCGGCGGTGAAAAGTTTTAACGTTCAAGCGACACTGAAAAAAATAAACAAAGACAGAATTCGAATGCACGCGGATATAAAAGCCGAGGTGGAACAAATGTGCGTTGTAAGTTTGACGCCTTTTCTTCAGGAAGTGCGAGATAGCTTTAATGTGATTTTTTCTCAAGAAAAAGATCCGTCGTTAAAATTAAACGAAATAGATCTGAACGCCGACGATGAAGACGATACGGAGTTTATGGAAAACGGGAAAATAGACGTTGGAGAAATAAGTTCGGAATATCTTTCTTTGGCTTTGGATCCGTTTCCGCATGCTCCGAATGCGGTTTTTCAAACAAAAAAAGATGGCGAAAATGAAAAAAATGCATTCAGTGTGCTTGAAAAGCTGCAGTTGAAGTAAAATTGCCTTGAAGTTTGATAAAAATTTTTATATGACAGAAGTCTGATGTTTTCAGTATGGGCTGAAAACAAAGAATAACAGATTTTAAGAAAGTAAAAGAAATGGCAACACCTCGTAGTAAAAAATCGAAATCCGCACGCGATATGCGTCGTTCACATTTGGCGTTGAAGTCAAATGCGGTTATGGAATGTCCGAATTGTGGCGAAATCAAACGTCCTCATAACGTTTGCCCCAGCTGCGGCAGTTATAACGGTAAGGAAATCGTTATTCAAAAAGCTGATGATAAAGCTGAAGAATAAAACCGAGACGGGGATATAAAGTGGAAAAGCCCTCCCTTATCATAGCAATAGACGCTATGGGCGGAGATAATGCTCCTGACAGCGTTGTCGCCGGCATAAAATCGGCAGAACAAAAGCATTCAAACGTCCGTTTTTTAATATTCGGGGACGAAAGTAAGGTTCGGCCTTTTATTAATAAATATCATCTTGATGCGAATCGTTATGAATTTATTCATACGCCGGATTATGTCGCATCTGATGAAAAGCCGTCCTCTGCTGTTCGTTCGGGACGTAATTCAAGTTTGTGGCTTGCGATCGATGCTGTAAAAAAGGGAAATGCCGCCGCGGTGGTCAGTTCCGGCAACACGGGAGCATTAATGGCGTTCTCAAAATTGATTTTAGGCACGATGCCCGGTATTCATCGTCCTGCTATTGTAACGATACTGCCGACTCGAAAAAGCGAATGTGTCGTTTTGGATCTTGGGGCAAACGCTGAATGCAGTGCTAGAAATCTGGTTGAATTCGCCATTATGGGGGAAGCTTATTGCCGCGCCGTTCTAAAACGTGAGAAACCGACAATCGGTTTGTTGAATATCGGATCCGAAGATATTAAAGGACGTGACGAGATCAGGCAAGCCGCCCAAATTTTGAGAGATTCCCCTTTGTCAAACGAATTCAAAGGATTCGTCGAATCTGATGAAATCGCATTGGGGGCTGTCGATGTTTTTGTGACAGACGGCTTTACAGGTAATATCGCTTTAAAAGCCATCGAAGGAACCGCACGCTTGATGGTTAACCTGCTTAAAGACGTGTCCGCCAGAAGCTTTATGTCAAAATTGGGCTTTTTATTGGCACTACCGTCACTGAAACGTTTGAAAAAACGAATGGATCCCGGCCGCTATAATGGCGCGATGCTGGTCGGCTTGAAAGGCATATCCATTAAAAGTCACGGCGGATCAGATGCTTTTGGCTTTGCCAATGCGATCAATGTGGCGATTGATACCGTAAATAATGATTTGGTCGGCAATATCGCCAAACAGTTGACTTCTGTGCAATTTTTAGATGAGGAAAAAGAAAAATGACACTGCGTTCCCGTATTATAGGTATCGGATCCTTTTTACCTGCTCATATCAGCACAAATGATGATATGGCAAAAATCGTTGATACCAGTGATGAATGGATCGTTGAACGAACGGGAATACGTGTCCGACATTTCGCCGATGAAAATATGTCTTCATCCGTAATGGCTGTTAAGGCCGCCGAACAGGCTTTGAACTCTGCCGGATTGACAGGCGATGATTTGGATTTGATCGTTTTGGGAACGGTTACACCTGATAAGACTTTTCCTGCAACTGCCGCTTATGTCCAAGCCGGTTTGGGAATGAAACACGGGTGCGCTTTTGATGTGGTTGCCGCCTGTTCCGGTTTCTTATATGCTTTAAAAACTGCGGATAATATGTTGCGTTTGGGACAGGCGAAAACGGCTTTGGTCGTCGGTGTCGAAACCTTATCCAAAATTACGGATTTTAAAGACAGAAACACTTGCGTTTTATTCGGGGACGGCGCCGGTTGCGTCATTTTAAAAGCTGAAGAAGCCGCAGGGACATCTGCAGACAGAGGTGTTCTGGATACTTTGATTTATTCCGACGGTTCCTATGCTCCCGAACTGTGTTCGACAGGCGGTCCGTCAACAAATCATGATGTCGGCTATATTACGATGAACGGACGCGAAGTTTTCCGTCATGCCGCCGTAAATATGGCAGAAGTTTCCGCCGAAATTCTGCAAAAGAACGGTGTTTCTTTGGACGAAGTCGATTGGTTGGTTCCGCATCAGGCGAATATACGTATTCTGGAAGCTACGGCAAAACGCTTGGGTATTCCGATGGAAAAAGTGATTTCAACCGTAGATTTGCATGCTAATACTTCTGCCGCTTCGATTCCTTTGGCTTTGGCGGAAGGGGTTAAAAACGGCAAGATAAAAGAAGGACAACTTTTATTGTTGCCGGGCATGGGAGCCGGCTTTACCTGGGGAGCCAGCCTGATTCGCTTGTGATTTTTCAGGATTTTTCTTGAAAGTTTAATAAAACCTTGAAAAACAGATAAAAATTTCTTACCCTGATATGTGTTGTGGTAAGGGAGTTTTTTTCATGTCAAATAGTGAAGGAAAAAATATTACTCGTGCTGAACTGGCAGAAGCGGTTTATCACGAAGTGGGGTTATCATTAAATGAATCCGCCAAATTATTGGATCAGGTTCTTGAGGAAATTTCAAAAAGTTTGGAAAAAGGGAATACGGTAAAATTGTCTTCTTTTGGTTCTTTTGTTGTTCGCAGTAAAAAGATGCGTATGGGCAGAAATCCGAAAACGGGGGTGGATGTGCCGATTTCACCACGGCGTATTCTGTCTTTTCATCCGTCCCATATTCTGAAAAAACAGGTCAATGAGAAAAAATAAAAATAATGGAAGAAGATATAGAAAACCCTGATTTGTTTGATAAAAAAGCGGCCAGAGCTTTTCGAACAATTACAGAAGTTTCGGCTGAATTGAATGTGCCGGCGCATGTTTTACGGTTTTGGGAAAAAAAGTTTTCCGAAGTCGCTCCTGTTCAAAGAGTGGGCGGCAGACGTTATTATCGACCGGAAGATATCGCTTTGTTAAAAAAAATTGAATATCTGCTTCATAAAGAAGGATATACGATTAAAGGGGTGCAAAAATTGCTGAAAGACGGAACAATCAATGCTGTCGTCGACAGTCGGCAAAAAGGGGCAACGGCGGAATCTTCAGTAACACCTGTTCCTGTAGATGAAGACGGTCAACCTGTCGAACCAAAGCCGGAATTAGACAGTGTTATTTTAGAACTTGAAGAAATCAGCGCTCTTTTAAAAAAGGCGATTTAAGGTGATAAATAATCTTGCTTTTCTAAAATAAGCGTATTATAGTCCCCCCTACATTGTCGGAGCGTGGCGCAGTCTGGTAGCGCACTTGTATGGGGTGCAAGGGGTCGAGAGTTCGAATCTCTCCGCTCCGACCAACAAAACAGTCCTTGAAAAAGGGCTGTTTTTTTTGTTTACGGTAGGATTCGTTGATAACTGAATGTTTCTTTGTCGTCGACGATAGAACTTTTGACTTTGACGCCTCCGGGGAAGGGCAGGTGCGCTCCAAACAAAGTGCCGTTATAGTTTTTAAAAACATCTTTTCTTGAAAGAACGGCTTGTTGAGGATCCATATCATATTGCGCGCAAAATTCGGGAGTGGGAATTTGTAAATCAGCGGCATGGACAATATCTCCGATAAAATAAATTTTTTCATTTGCTGACGCTTGCATTTCATAAACGGTATGCCCCGGAGTATGTCCCTCTTTTTTGTGCGCAATGATTGTTCCGAACGGTCCGCTTAGTTCGGTTTCATAACTGAAAAGGTAGATTTGTTTCGGCAAATAAGGCGCTAAAAAAGTTTCTAAAGATAAGCGTGTATTGTCTTTTTTCCATGCGTCGTATTCTGTTTTTGCCAAATAAACTGTCGCATTCGGGAAATAAGTTTGTTGGGTTGCATTTGAAGTGTCTTTTGAAATCTTATTGTTGAGCAAACCGCCGACATGATCGGAGTGCATATGTGTGATAAAGATCGCCGTGATTTCTGTCGGTTCGATGTCCATTTTTTGTAAAGTTTTTGCCAAGATATTACCGTTTGTGTCGCCAAATCCGGTATCAATCACAGAATATTTATTATTGGCGTTGTTTTTGATCAAAAAAACATTGATTGACGCTTCAAAGTCTTCCGCATTTGGGGAAAGGGCGTCTTTGTTGATTGATGTGAAGAGCTTCTTAGGAAAGCGACGTTCCTTTTCTTGTATCGGAATAACGGTGATATCGTCATACTTATATTGAAAAAAATCCCTTGCCTGTAAAGGGAAAAGGAAAAACGAGAAAAAAAAGAAAAATGGATATTAAAAAAAGCTTCATTGATCATTCTCCTTTTTATAGATATGGATACAATAATTATATATCATAAATTATATATCATATTTTTTTAATTTTTTGGGAATGAGGAAGATTTGTCTTTGGATCGTTTTTTATCGGCTCAGGAAGGTCATTATCAAAAAGCATTTAATGAAATCGTCAAAGGGCGAAAGGAAAGTCATTGGATGTGGTATGTTTTTCCACAAATACAAGGCTTGGGGAAAAGTGTGACTTCTGGGAAATACGCGATTAAAGATTTGCAGGAAGCTCGGGATTTTTTATCTCATCCGATATTGGGAAAAAGACTGATTGATATTTCTTTGGCGTTGTTGTCTTTGAAAACGGATCACGTGGAAAATATTTTTGATTTTCCGGATGATATGAAATTAAGATCTTCAATGACATTATTTTATCAAGCCGATCCGGACAAAGCGGTTTTTAAAGCTGTTTTGGATAAATTTTTTAATGGAGAAGAAGATCCTGACACTTTGAAAATTTTAAATTGCGCTTAAAAGCTTTTAACATGGTTTGTGGAGTATTTCATTCCGTCAAAAAAAAAGTTACACTTTTATAAATAAACTTTTTGATTAGGAGAAACATATGGCTGAAACAACAAAGTCCGAATGCCGCGATGAGTTGGTATGGAATGAAGTACCCCATTTGATCGAACCGATTTATAAAGTGGATGAACGCCCTGAAAAAATGTGGGAAACATTGTTATACGGATGGCAACATACTTTAATTGACATGGGGACGCCTTTGGTTTTACCGATTGCGGTCGCTTCGGCGTTAAAATTATCTGCAGAACAAAGTATCGCCATGATCAGCGCGACGTTGTTTGTAATGGGAATCAGCACACTATTGCAATCAACATTTGGTAATCGTTTGCCGGTGATTGAAGGTCCATGCAGTACAACTGGGGCAACGATTATTTCCATGACGACGCTTTTCCCCGCATCTGCGATTTGGGGCGCTATCTTTTTTTGCGGATTTGTTGAATTTTTAGTCGGGTCTTTGGGGCTGTTAAAGTATATTCGTGTTTTTTTTCCAATGGCTGTTGCCGGACTAGTGATTACTTGTATCGGGTTGAATTTGGGTATTATGGGGGTCAGTTGGATTGTGGAGGGAGCCGATAAAATTAACATTTGCTTGGGAGCCACTGTTATTTTTGTCACTTTTGTTTTCAGATTTTTATTGGGAAACATTTTTAAAGGCGTTTTATCCAGAGGATCTATTTTGTTTTCAATTTTGATTGTCGGATTGGGGATTGCACCGTTTGTCAGAGAAATGAATTGGCACGAAGTCGCTGTGCGTCCGTGGTTCGCTTTTCCGGAATTGTTTCCCTTCGGTCATCCTTTTGAGGGCTGGACTTTTGTTCACGGAGCCATTTTAGGTTTGTTGGTCGCCATTTTGGGCTCTGTCGTCGAAATGTTGGGGGATTTTGCTGCGACCTCGGCCGTTTGCGGTATCCCTTATCGTGTTTCCCATATGAATAAGGGGGTGAAAACAATCGGTATTTGCAATATGATTGCGCCGTTGCTAGGCTCTGTCAGCGTGACCAGTTACAGTCAAAATTCAGGGTTGATCGCTAATACCCGCATTGCCAGCCGTTTTGTTATTCAAGTCGGCGCCTGCTTTATTATTTTATATGGTTTATGTCCGAAATTTGCGGCACTTCTTTCTATTATTCCTCAGGCGGTTCAGGGCGGTGTTTTTGTTTTGGTCTGCTGCTCTATTACAGTGGCCGGACTGGAATTGTTGCACTCTGTTCCACAAACGGACGGAAATAAAATGTTGATCGGGTTGACATTATTGTTCGCATTGGGAACGCCGATTTATTTTAATGCTCCGGAACATTCTTATTTTATTCAAAATTTACCGATGTTTTTGCGACTCCTTTTATCAAACAGCATCGTATTGGCTGTTGTCGTCGGGACTTTTTTGAATATTTTAATTAATCATATTTTGTTGCGATCTCAAAATGATAAAAATGAATAATCGAGTGTTCCCGATTATTCATTTTGCGAAACGATGCCTTTGATGTGATAAGCCTTAAAGGGTATAGGTGTCGCGAATCGTTTTTAGCGTGTGTGCGATACCGATAAACTGTTGTTTCTTGATTAAGCAATAATATCCGGTAAAAGCATATTTTCCAGACGAGCGATTTCATCTTTTAAAGCTAATTTACGTTTTTTCAGACGCTGAATGCGAATCTGATCGATTCCCGGCTGAGAAATGATGCTTCCAATCAAAAAATCCAAGTCCTGATGCTCTGTTTTTAGAGCGATTAAACGTTCTTTGATTTGTTCCTGAGTAAGAGATTCCATAGTGTTTTCAGGCCTGTTAATAAAAAAATCTCGAAAATGGTAATTTTAGACTAGCAGAAAAGAGAGAAAAAAGGTATTGCTTTCAATGAAAAAAGAATCACAAGGTTCATTCTTAGGAGTTTAAAAAATGCCGCAGATCAAGAGAATTGGTGTTTTAACAAGCGGCGGCGACTGTGCCGGCCTGAACGCCGTCATTCGTGCCGTTGTCCATCGTGCAATCTGGACGTATGGGTGGGAAGTATACGGAATTCTTGACGGGACGGACGGTTTGACATTTCGTCCGTTGCGTTACCGCAAAATGTCGATTGCTGATTTCCATGCTCCGTATGCGCGTTTGGGCGGAACAATGTTGGGAACAATTAATAAAGGCAGTCCCTTCGCTCATCCGATGCCGGACGGAACGACAAAAGATCTGACCGAAGATTTCGGAGCAGGGTGTCGTGAACTAGGCTTGGACGCTTTGGCTGTTATCGGCGGTGACGGGTCTATGGCGATCGTTTCCAGATTGTGCCGCGGCGCAGGCGTAACAATGGTCGGTATTCCCAAGACCATTGATAATGATACACCGATTACGGAACATTCCGTGGGATTTTCAACTGCTCGTGACGTTTGTGTCGAAGCTTTGGATCGTTTGGATTCAACGGCTTCTTCTCACCACCGCGTGATGATTTGCGAGGTTATGGGACGCGATGCCGGTCATGTCGCTTTACATTCCGCAATCGCCGGCGGTGCAGATGTTTGCTTGATCCCCGAAGTCCCTTATACATTGGAAGGGGTCGTCCGTAAATTGCATTTGGTTCGTGAACAAGGCCGTGACCATGCTTTGGTCGTTGTCGCCGAAGGAGTTAAGACTCCGGAAGGTCAAAATATTTCTGTCGCTCAGGTTGATGGGGTGCGCTACGGTGGAATCGGACAGTATTTAAGTGCCCGTTTGAATGAAATAGATCCTCGCTTTTCAACAC
>CALXTY010000078.1 GCA_944391535.1 uncultured Alphaproteobacteria bacterium | reverse complement strand
TCCTGCTGGGTTTCCTGTGTTCTCGCCGGCATGGCCTGTTCAACACGGACGGGATGCAAATCGGGCTGTTCCTGCTGTTCCGTGTTTTGAACAGATCGAGAATCCAGTGTCGATGTGTTTGTTTCTTTCTCAACAATATTTTCTAAGGATTGCATATGTTTTTTTGCCTCTTCTCTTTCACGGTTACAGACAGCTTCATTTATTTCTTTATGAGAATCGATCAGCTGCCCTTCTTTGTTATACCATTCAACGCGCCATTCTGAACCAACAAAAGAATCGTGGCGATAAGAACCGTCATTCGGGGTTTTATAATTGTAATCGAATTTGTCGATACGTTTTTCACCGTTAAGATCATCAGAATAAGAATAAGAAGAAGACACTTTGCCGTTTTCGTCATATTTATATGAGGCAAAGGAGTCGTTAACAATATTATCTAAAGAAGATCTTCCGGTTTCGTTGTCTTTTGTGATAATGGAGGTGATACCTTCATGTGTTCCTATTTCTACAGTCCTTTTATCATTTTTCTCTTCTTGAGAAACAGCTGTTGCCGTATTTTCTGGTTCACCTTTTTCCTGTTCAACAGTTTTTTCCGAATGAGCATTGTTGAATGTTGCCTGAGCTTGATCATATGTTATGCCGTATCGTTCTTGGAAAGCGGCTAAAGCTTCTTCCGGTGTTAATTGAACACCTGTTTTTTTATTGTATTTTGCAAGATGAGGTTCGTTATTGGAAAAATACGTGTTTAGAGCTTCATCATAGGGAATATGATATTTGTCTTCAAAAGCCTTTTTTGCTTCTTCAGAAGACAGTTTTTCTCCGGTTGCGATATTGAATTTAGGCAAATTAGGTCTGTCTTTAGAAAAATCTATCGTATCACCATCTTTTTCTTTTTGTTCGGTATGTAAATGTTTCCCTAAGGCGTCGTGATATAATTTTAATGCTGTGTCAAAATCTTTCACATCCGAAAGGTCAACATCTAGTCCGTAGTCTTTTGCCATTTGTCTCATGAAGTCAATCGTCACTTGATCATTTTCTTCAGCCATCGGAGTAACTCCTTACCGTATAAAATTACTACTATACTGATCCTATCACACTTTTTTTAGAAAATATATGACAAAATTTTGAAAAAATTTTTTTTCTGAGAAATGAGATAAAACGGTATTTTTTAGAAAAAATTGACAAAAAAAGCCGCATTTGTGAATAAATGCGGCTTTCTGTTTGAAAGGTTTTTATTTATTTTTCCAAAACTTTGACGCCCGGTAAGGTCTTGCCTTCCATCCATTCAAGGAAAGCGCCGCCGGCGGCAGACAAATAGGATAATTTATCGGCGACACCCGCTTTCTTTAACGCGGAAACCGTGTCACCGCCGCCGCCGATGGACTTCAATCCTTTGGCCGTTAAATCGGCAACGGCTTCGGCGATCGCAAAAGTGGCCTTGTTGAACGGTTTAATTTCAAACGCGCCGACAGGGCCATTCCAAATAACGGTTTTGCATTCCGCCAATTTCTTAACGACTTCATCGACAGATTTCGGACCGATATCCAAAATCATCATGTCAGTCGGAACTTCATTGACATCAACGGTTTTGTTTTCTGCGTTTTCTGCAAATTCCTTGGCAACGACGACATCAACCGGCAAAATGATTTCACATTTTGCTTCTTCGGCTTTTTTCATAATTTCGCGTGCCGTTTCCGCCATTTCTTTTTCGCACAAAGAATTACCCACGTTAATGCCTTTGGCATATAAGAAGGTGTTGGCCATACCGCCGCCAATGACTAACTTGTCAACTTTGGCGACCAAATTGCCCAACAAATCCAATTTCGTGGAAACCTTTGCTCCGCCGACGATCGCCGCTACCGGACGAACAGGATTTCCCAAAGCGGCGTCCAAAGCTTCCAATTCGGCTTGCATTAACAAACCGGCGGCATTCGGTTTTAACTTCGCCATTCCTTCCGTGGAAGCGTGAGCGCGGTGTGCGCAGGAGAAAGCGTCATTAACGTAAACGTCAATATTCTGAGCCAATTGCGCGGCAAATTCAGGATCGTTCTTTTCTTCCTGAGCGTAAAAACGCAAGTTTTCAAGCATAATAACGTCGCCGTCTTTCATCGCTTTGATGGCGGTTTCGACTTTCGGGCCGATGCAGTCGTCAACAAAAACGATCTTTTGTCCCAAAGCTTTTTCAACATCGGCAACGATCTGTCCCAAAGACATTTCCGGGACAACCTGACCTTTCGGCCGACCGAAGTGGGAAGTAATGACAACTTTTGCTCCTTTGTCCGTCAAAGCTTTTACTGTCGGAACAAAGCGGTCGATACGAGTCGTATCGGTTACTTTCCCGTCTTTGAACGGAACGTTTAAGTCGGCGCGTACAAAAACAACTTTGCCTTTGACGTCCAAATCTTTAATCGTATTAAATTTAGCCATTTGTTTTTCCTTACATAATAAAGAAGCGGCTCCCTCCTTTGAGGGAGGAAGCCGCTTTGCGTTCTAATTTCTTAGATGAACTTTGCCATAGCGACTGCTGTGTCGGACATACGGTTGGAGAAGCCCCATTCGTTGTCATACCAGCTCATGATACGCAAGAAGTTGCCGTCGATCACTTTCGTCTGGTCGGCATGGAAAATCGAGCTGTAGCTGGTGTGCGTAAAATCAACGGAAACCAGCGGCAGATCATTGTAACCCAAAATGCCTTTCAAACGACCGGATTCGGAAGCTTCCTTCATCGCGGCGTTGACTTCTTCTTCGGTGGTATTCTTTGCCAATTCAACTTTCAGGTCAACAACGGAAACGTCCGGAGTCGGAACGCGGATCGCGGAACCCTGCAATTTTCCGGCCAATTCCGGCAAAACCAGACCGACAGCCTTGGCGGCGCCCGTCGTTGTCGGGATCATTGACAAAGCGGCGGCGCGAGCACGATACAAATCTTTGTGTAACGTATCAACCGTGCGCTGGTCACCCGTGTAGGAGTGAATGGTTGTCATATAACCGCGAACGATGCCGAATTTGTCGTTCAAAACTTTGGCAACCGGAGACAAGCAGTTCGTTGTGCAGGAAGCGTTGGAAACAATCTTGTGTTCAGCTGTCAGCTTGTCGTCGTTCACGCCGTAAACAACCGTTAAATCTGCGCCCTTGGACGGAGCGGAAACCAAAACGCGTTTTGCGCCGGCTTCCAAATGAACTTTCGCCTTTTCGGCATCGGTGAAAATGCCCGTGCATTCATAGACGATATCAATGTCCATTTCTTTCCAAGGCAAATTGTGCGGATCGCGTTCGGCCAGAACTTTTACTGTTTTGCCGTTAACCGTGATTGAATCATCGGTTGCGGATACTTCGCCGGGGAAAGGTCCGTGAACGGAATCGAACTTCAATAAATGAGCATTGGCTTTCGGCGAACCAAGGTCGTTGATCGCTACAACATCAACATCTGTACGGCCGGATTCTGCCAAAGCACGGAAAGCCAAACGACCGATACGGCCAAATCCATTAATCGCAACGCGAACTGCCATGTATTTTCTCCTTAAATAACAAAAATGTTTTTTAATGATGCACTCTTTAACTTCAAAGGGTGCTGTCTGAACTTTAAAAGCATTGTTATATTTGCCACAAATTGAAAAAAAAAGAAAGACTTTCCTTCGGTTTAAATCATATTTATGGTGTTTTTTTGTAACACATTGTTTTTTATGAATAATTTTTAAATGATTTTTTGTCTTCCTTCCCGACGGAATCTGAAAAAACGTTTCTGAAATCCGGAGTCGAAAAACGATTGCAATTCGAAACTGTTTTTATCATCAAAAATATGGTATGAATAATGTTAAGGAAGTCACAAACAAAAAGAGGGCGGAATGAAATCGAAATATCTTTTCAGCGTTGTCGGGCTATTTTTGCTCAATGCCTGCGCTTTGACGCACTATGACAGTCTGGATCAGAAAAAAGAAACGGATATTCTTGTTTCCTCGAATGTTCCGGCACAAATTTGGATAAATGGTCAAAAAGTTCAGGATAAGGCCAAAGAACACCTCTTAAAACAGGCAAGTCTGGACGTTGTGACATTAAAAGCCGAAGGTTATCACGATGCCAAAGTGATCATTTATTACAATCAACCTCAGAAAAAAAATGTCACGTCTCACCAAAGCTCTGTTTCGTGGACGGCCGAAAAGGCGGCCGATATCAGTTCCCATCTGTCCGACCTGGGGGCTGACGCCGCGACAACCAGTCCGACTTCAACGGTTATGTTGCCTGTGAATTTGGTTAAATTTGCCGCAAATGTTGTCGGTTTGCCGTTTAGTTTCACAACGGATTTTAATCCGTTCGGGTATTACTTCGCCTATGGTAAAAATCAGTTTTATGTCGAAATGATGCCTGACAATGTTTCGGAACAAAAGGTTTTGGACGAGTTTACCATGCAAATCAAAATCTTTGTTTTGAAAAACCATACCGAACTGGCAAAAGGAAATCAGGAATACATTGCCGCTTTGGCGCGATTTTCCGGTATAACTCAGGAAGATATCAAAGACGTGCTCGATCAATCGATGACACCGGCCGTCGCGGCTGATGCGATTGTTGAAAAAATGAAAACCGTGCACGGCGCCGAATGATTTAATGAAGAGGAAATGTGACGTTTAACGCGTCCATTTCTTCTTTTGATAAATCAATGTATTGAGATTCAAAATAAGATTTCAGCGTTTCTTGTGTTTTGGATTTAACCAAAACACCGACGTTGGGTTTTGCGAACAACCAAGCCAAGGCCACTTGTTGCGGAGTGGCGTTTTTATTGTCGGCGATCCTTTGCAATACGCTGTTTTCATAAACCGAAGGATAGACGTCCATCGGCGCATAAGCGATCAGAGGAATTTTCTTTTTATGGCAAAAGGGTAATAATTCTTGTTCCATTTGACGGTGCAAAAGATTGAAATAAGCCTGATTCATTTCCGTTTGAGCCGCTTCTTTAAAAGAGTACCATTCCTTTAATTCGCTTAGGTCGAAATGAGATACACCGAAGGAAAGTATTTTTCTGTCTTTTTTTAAATCGGTAAAGGCTTCAAGAATTTCTTCCGTATAGATTTTACCGGAAAAATTCCAATGCAACAAATACATATCCAAATAGTCCGTCTGAAGACGTTCAAGACTTTTGTCGCAAGCTTCGATGATTTTTTCATACGTCATGGATTCGGGAGATACTTTTGATGTCAAAAAGACTTCTTTTCTGCAATCGGCAACGGCTTCTCCCAAAACCTCTTCCGCTCCTCCGTTGCCATACATTTCCGCGGTGTCAAAGACGCGATACCCTATTTCCAAAGCTTGCCTGATCAGGGCTGTTTCTTTAAAATAAGCTCCTGCGTCTTCGCCTAAATACCACATACCCAATCCCAATGCCGGAACAATGCGTCCCGAAGGAAGAGTAATCGTTCTGCTTTTTCCTCTTTTTTCCATTCGCTCAGCATAGAAGGATTCAAAAAAAAGGACAATATGAAATAAAGGTAAAGGGATAAAAAAAACGGAGAAAAAATTCTCCGTTTTTTTATTTAACTTCTTTGTTTTTTAGAATCCAAAAGCATTTCCAAAGCCGATTTCTTACGCTCGATCTTGAAATTTTTCAAGTTCAACGGAGAAGACTGTTCCGTTTTTTTCATACTTTCGGCGTGTTTTTTCATTGTTTCAAATGTTCGCATATCTTTAGCTTTTAAGGCTGTAGCCGTTTGTTCGTTGCTGGTAAACGTTGCTACCAGATATTTATGAACGGCGGCGACACCTTGGAATAAGGACGCGGCAGTTTCTTTATCCATATTTCCGGCATGCATTTGATATTGAGCCAAGGCTGAGGCCGGTTTCTGTTTGGCTTTCTGATCAATCAGCTGAGCCAAAACCGGATCCGCCGATACTTTTGCCCATGTTTCCTTGTCGGAACGAATGGCAAAAGCGGCAATTTGCGTTTCTTTTTCAGCGGCCAAGGCTTTTTTAAAATCCTTGTTTTCGGCGCGCAAAGAATCGATCGTGTCTTGGACTGTCATTTTTTCCGGTTCGCGATGATATGCTTTTAACAAAGCATTGCTCATAGCTGCTGTTGACAGCAGTTCGTTTTTAATAAAATGAACAATAGCTGCATCACCGGAAACTTCCGTTGTCGATTTGATTTGATCGATTTGTTTTTTAATGCTCTTTGTTGCGGTTAAAATAGCTTCAACATTCGGAGCCTGATCAATAACGGCATCAACAACTTTTAATTTTGAACCGGCAAAGATATCTTTTTTGCCTTTGTCCTTTTTACCGGCGGTACGCAAATTTTCTTTTTCCGATCCGAGAATGGCGTGCATTTCTTCACGTGAAGAAGTTTGTTCCAACTTATCCAACAAATCAGATTGATACTGTGCGATGCTCAGACGGGTTAACTTTTCCATTTGCTGTTTTGTTATTTGTTGTTTAATCAACTTGTTTTTCAAAGCCGGTGAAAAATTCTGATCCGGAGCGGGCAATCCCAAATTTGCCGACAGTTGGGCGGCTTCGATATAAGCGTTCAATTCACGTTGTGTTTCGTATTCCTGTTCCAGTTTCTTGTTGTCCATCGGCATACGATCGCGAGACTGCTGAACGCGTTGCATCATCTGTTCGTATTTGGGGTGTGTTTCCCCTTTTGCCAATGCGATGGATATTTCAGCCATTTGCTGACGGGTTAATCCGTACGTTTCAGACATAACTTGCGCTTGTTTGATGACTTCCAGATCGCTCATCTTTTGTAAAGAGCCGTCGGCCAAATGTTCTTTTGCCCATTTCACGGTTGCGTCAATAACGTCTGTTGTGTGATATGCCAAGGGAGAACCCAGCTTTTTGATCGTGTTGGCGACCTGACGATCAGCCATTAACTGTTTGAATTCATTTTCATAACTCGGATCGTTCGGGTTTTGCGCGTGTGATTTTGCTTCTGCTTCGCGTAATTTCTTGATGAAATCCGTATCATATTTTGTATCTTCCAAACGACGATCGACGCAAATGCGCAGATATTCAATACGGCAGTCGCCCCATAATTCGGCGCATTTTGTCGTGCCGAAGTCGCGAGCCAACTGTAAAACGGCGTGGGCATCCGCAATACATTCCGTGCGGTGACGGCACATAACGTTATCCAATTCCGTTTCCGCAATTTTTTCAACGGAGTTGTAAGCGGACGCATAGTTATGGTCTGTCGCATGACCCAATTCATGATATAAAACCAAACGACGGAACTCGTCGCGAGAAATGCCTTCGTCCAAACGACGTTGTTCCGCGCCGACGACCATATCTAAAACGTTGGCTGTCATGGCATCGGGATTGTCTCCAACCACCAGATTGACGTTCCCCAATCCGGCCAGATTTTCTGTCGTCGGGGCAATGGCGGCGCGCATGGAAAACGGGTTGCGATCCGTAATGCCGGCTTCGGATACGGACTTTAAGATTTCTTCTTGTGTCAAGAATGTCTGATCATTGCCGGCTGCGGCTTTTTGCAATTTTTCTTCAACGTGAAGATACAACGATTTTTGCAGACTGCGGTCTTCTTCCTTATCCAACAAATACCGACCTTGAACCGCGTCGGGGTCGATAATGAACAAAGTAACGCCGGGCATTACCGTTCTGAAACGTTTTTCCATTGATTCAAAGAATTTGTGCGCTTCTGTGTCCAAAGACGGGGATTGAGCCTGTTCTTCCGCCGATTTGACATACAACTTATCGGCTGTTTCGCTCATGCTGACAAAAGATGTTTTGCCGCTGGGCAATAAATTGAAGAACGGACGATCCTGTATGTAATCCGGACGTTCCAATCCGCTTTCGTAAACCGATATTTTCCCCGCTTTCATAAAAGCGTCGAGCAACGGGGTCTGAGCTTGTGTTTCTTTGATTTCTTCAGCCATAACGTTTCCTAACATATCTATGACAAACTGATACGATGATTGCATGGTGGAACGATTTGGAAAAAAAGTCAAGGGATTTTTAGACAAATAACGCTTTTTTTTCTGAAATTAATTTTTGCCCTGCTTTGATTTCAGCCGAATATATCGATCTTTGTTTTAAAGAAAAGTAAATTCTTTTCGGCGAGAACTCCGGTTACGGCAGGAAAGCTATCTTTGTTTGTCGTTTTGCTTCGTTTACTGTATCCGGGTGTCAATCTGCGAGGAGAAAAACGAATGGAGCTTCAAAATGTGAAAATTGAAGAAATAATCGTGGTCAATGTCATTAAATGGTTGTTTCTGGCAACGATATGCGGTGTGGTCGTCGGGGCTGTCGTCGGAGGATTTTTGATCATATTATTTAAAAGTATAGATTTCATTTATGAATTGCCGGATTGGAAATACGCTTTGATCCCCATCGGATTGTTGACCAGTCTGTACAGCATTAAATTTTTCGCGCCGGCTGCCGCGGGGCACGGGACGGACAGAGTGATTGAAGCCATTCATTATAAAAGTGCGGAAATTCCTTTTTCTGTCGTTCCGATTAAGATCCTTTCGACGATTTTCACTTTGGCTCCGGGGGCGGTCGTGGGGACGGAAGGCCCCAGCGTGCAGATCGGCGCC
>CALXTY010000077.1 GCA_944391535.1 uncultured Alphaproteobacteria bacterium | reverse complement strand
CACGTGACCGATCGTGCCGATATTGCAATGCGGCTTGTTCCTCTCAAACTTCTCTTTTGCCATTTCTTAATTCCTGACTATCAGATCATTTACACAAAAAAGCCCCCAATCGGCGGCTGAAACTTCAAAACCCAAGCCTTTCGGCTTGTGTAACAGCTTTCCCATAAAGAAAAGCTTAAATTGGAGCGGGTGATGGGAATCGAACCCACGTAGTAAGCTTGGAAGGCTTCTGCTCTACCATTGAGCTACACCCGCAAGATGGTGGATGGGGCTAGATTCGAACTAGCGTACGCTCACGCGGGCAGATTTACAGTCTGCTGCCATTAACCACTCGGCCACCCATCCGACCAATCGTCGTTGCGAAAAGCAACGTACCTGAAATAGTGGATTTTAAACCGTTTTGTCAACATAAAAATTAAATATCTCTTTTTATTTTGAAAAAATGTGATAAAACTCGTCTTTAGTCGAGTTTTATCAGGGAGTTTTTTCCGTGTCCGCCCACCGTTCATCGTCCGTTTCAAAAGAAACTTCTCCGCGTCATAAAAAGATGATCGGGAAAGATGATCAAAAAAACGGTATCTGGTTATACGGTTATCATGCGGTAACGGCGGCGTTACAAAATCCGAAACGTAAGATTTTCCGCTTATTACTGAGCAAAGAAACGGCTCGAGAAATGCCTCAAAATCTGATTGACAATACAATCGGGTATGAATCGGCAGGACGTCAAGATTTTGATCAACTTTTACCTAAAGGAGCCGTTCATCAGGGAATCGCCGCTTATGTTTCGCCGTTACCGGAATATTATGAAACGGATATTCCCGACAAAGAAACTTCGGTTGTTGTCGTTCTGGATCAGGTCACCGATCCGCATAATGTCGGCGCCGTTTTGCGTTCGGCGGCGGCGTTTGATGCGGACGCCGTTATCGTGACGCAAAGAAACGCTCCGGAAGCAACGGGAGCTCTGGCCAAATCCGCCAGCGGAACGTTGGAGCTGATTCCTTTAATTTACGTTTCGAATCTGGCACGCGCAATGGATGCTTTAAAAGAAAAAGGTTACTGGTGTGTCGGAATGGACGGATCGGCGCAGGTTACTTTGCGCGAAGCCAAGCTGGCAAAAAAAATCGCGTTGGTGATGGGCTCCGAAGGATACGGTTTGAGACGCTTAACCGCTCAAAATTGCGATCTTATGGTAAAACTTCCCATTTCAAAAAATGTTGAAAGCTTAAACGTCTCGAATGCGGCCGCAATCGCTTTATATGATTTGAAATATAAACTGGCTTATTAAACATCTTTTAGCTTTTTCGGCGTTATTTATAGAAGATGTGAAAAAAAAACATAAAGGCTGAGAATAATGAACTTACAACAAGATTCCTCCGGAAAAAACGATCAGATTCAATCTAATTGTATTCGGCGAATTATGAATTCAACCAAAATCTTGCTTAATCAAATTGAAGAAAGTGCCGTTGATTTAATTACAAACGATATGGAATTTTCTTTTAAAAAGTCGATTCGTCCCAAACTTCGTTCCGTTCAAATCTTTTTAGCCGGAACAATTATTGGTGCCGGATCAGTCCTTGGAACTTTAAAATATTCTAACGCGCACAACTCTTCTGACGACGCGACGGCCGCTTTGTTTCAAGAGCGAGCCTCGGAACTGCAGTCATTAACACCTGTTGCCGAAATCGATTTACCTTTGGATCAAGAAGGCGGATCCTCTGTTTTAGCGGCAGCAGGATCTGAAGAAGAAACGGAAACAACCGTTTCGATTCAGCCTGATGTTACGGAATCGTTCACGTTGCAACCGCGTCAAAATTTGTCGATTGTTTTAAAAAAAGGCGGATTGACGAATCGGGAAATTTATCTTGTCGGAGAGGCTTTATCAGATGTGTTGGATGTAAAAAAGATCCAAGTCGGAGACAAAGTTGAAATCGGCAAAATGAATACGGACACGAATGAAAAATCCTTATTTTCCGTCACAATAGAAGATCGTCATGGCAACCGTTTCATTGCAACCCGTAATGAAGCGGATTTTTTCGAGGCTACCCTGATTGAACCCGAAGTCGATTTAAAAACGGAATACGCCGAAGGAATCATTGACGGCGCTTTTATCAACAATGCAAAAGAATCCGGTATTCCGACAAATGTCATTCAACAAATTATTTGGTCTTTTGACGGTCCTGTCGATTTTTCCAGAGATTTGCGTAAAGGCGATACATTTACCGCCGTTTTCCAAAAAGAATATAATAAAGACGGGAATCCGACAGGGAACGGGTCTTTATTATATGCGGAAATGAATCTGCGCTCTAAGAAGCATGAGCGTTATTTTTATAAAGATTCTCAAGGAAAAGAAGACTATTACGATGAAAACGGGAAAATAGCCCGTAAGTTATTTACGATGCACCCGTTAAAAAGACCGCGCATCACGTCAAAATTCGGAAAAAGAAAACATCCGATTCTGGGGTATACGATTACGCATTGGGGAACGGACTACGGTGCTCCGACCGGCACGCCGATTCGCGCCCCCGGAGAAGGAACCATTACGCAGGCAAAGCGTAAAGGATCGTACGGAATGTATATTCAGATCAAACATAACTCGGAATATTCAACCGCTTATGCCCATATGAGTAAATTCCATGAAAAATCCAAAGTCGGAAGAAAGGTCAAAGCCGGAGATATCATCGGTTATGTCGGAAATACGGGCAGATCGACCGGTCCCCATTTGCATTGGGAATTGATCAAGAATGGTAAAAAGATCAACCCGCAAACGCAACGGATTACAGCACAACGTAAATTGACGGGGGAAGAATTGGCGCGTTTCTATGCCCAACGGGATCAGATGCGTTTAAACGTGACCGGCGAAATCGCCTATGCAAAGGCCGAACCTTTGCCGGAAGATCGTAAATTAGCCTATCAAGGCCCGTCAAAGAGCAAGAGAGTTGCGAGAAAGGCTAAAAAATCGAAAGTTCAAAGAACAGCCTCACGAGCGATTCGAAAAAACAAAGGTTAAAAAAATCCCGCTTTTAGGCGGGATTTTTTTTATACTTTTTCTAACAAAAATTTTTAAAATCTGGATTATTAAGGCTTTTTTTGATAAAATTTATTCAGGTGATTTAAATCAATCACTCAGGGCGTCAGAAACCCTTTTCAAGATAGTCGCATAGCATATGGCGACTTTAAATATTTATGCCGATTTCTGTCTGTCTTACGGGCGGATGTCGGCGTTATAAGGCTTTGCGCGAAATCGCCGAGCCGTAAATCTTGATACGGTTTCTGAACATCCGCCTACCTTTGTTGGGTAGGTTTTTGTTTAACCTAAACAAAAAGGATTGTTCAGAGATGAAAAATTCAATTTTAATTTTTGTGATAACTCTTGTTATCCAAGTGCTTATACCGGACAGCTCTTATGCCGGATGCATTGAGTATCGTAACGGTTATTGCTATAAATGCACTCCCAGTGAGTGGCTGTACGGTTCGGGCTGTCAACCGTGTCCGTCCAATGCTACTTGTAACGGACAAGGATACAGTTGTAAAAGCGGATATTACACTTTTGGCCCTCCGGGGTGTGAACCTTGTCCGGCGAATGCAACCTGCTCGGGGACATCAACAGTTACCTGCAGATCCGGTTATTATAGATCCGATTACAATAAATGTTCTCCTTGCCCTGCAAATGCAACATGTACAAGTTCAAGTTTTACCTGTAACACCGGATATAAAAAAGAAGGTAATTCTTGCGTAAAAAGCTGTGATTCCAGTTGCAAAACCTGTACAGACAACGGCAAGTGTGCCACTTGCGATTCCAATAAATTTCTTTATATGGGAAACTGTTCAACTTGTCCGGATCATGCAATATGCAACGGGACAGACAATTTAAAGTGTGAAACAGGTTATTATAATTTTGGTCCGCCCTTATGTCTGTCTTGTCCTGCCAATGCCACTTGTAGCGGAACAGGAACACTTACCTGTCATGAAGGTTATTATCGCAGTAATTACGCCTCATGTACCGCTTGTTCAGAAGGTTGTAAGTCATGTACAAACTCGACCTCTTGTACTGCTTGTGATAGCGGACGTACTTTAGAAAACGGTAAATGCGTTTGTCCTAAAAATACTATTGATATGGGAAGGTGTTACCCTTGCCCAAGTCACGGAATATGTGACGGAACAAGTACGTTTACCTGCAAAGATGGATATTACTCTTTCGGATATCCTGATTGTTTTGCCTGTCCTGTCGGAGCAACTTGCAACAAACAAACGGATAGTTTCACTTGTAATGAAGGCTATTATCAAACAAATTACAACGAGTGCTCTCGTTGTCCGACCGGTTGCAAAACATGTATTGATGTTTCAGGATCCTGTACAGCTTGTTCTGACGGCTATAATTTGGAAAACGGCGAATGCGTTTTGGCGCAAACAGTCAATACGTGTCCGTCACGCATGACTCTGTCATCTGACGGTTGTTGTTGTTTGAATAAATAAGGTAGGTGAACATGAAACAGTTTATTTGTCTTTTCTTGGCTTTGTCCATTTTATGTACACCAGCGCACGGTAAAGTTGTAAAATTAGGACGAAATATCAACGCGACCACATCATATCAGGTATCAATCGGTTTAAATTCAGAAAATATGTCCGCAATCGCGAAAGAATGTGACCCCAACTGTCTGGAGTGTAATACGGCAACCGGAATATGCCTGAAATGCGCGTCAAATCGATATATCTCAGAAAAATTATGCCTGACTTGTCCGGCGAAAAGTTATTGTGACGGGAAAACAGCCACCCCGAATTGCTCCGGCGTTAGCTGTCTTGGCACCGCAATACCCCAAGCAACGGATACAGGCTGTTGTTGCGTAAGAAAGTAATTCCCAAAAAAAGAGCGTCTTTTCAGACGCTCTTTTCAAAACTAATCCAGACCTAAAGCTTTTTTATAAACATCAAGAACAAATTCTTCTTCCTGTCGTTCCTGTTCGTCCATTTTACGGATTTTCAACAGTTGTTTGATTGCTTTTACATCAAAATTGGCAGACTTTGCCTCTTCATAGATTTCTTTAATATCGTTTTGTAAAGCTTTTTTTTCTTCTTCGATATGTTCTATGCGTTCGATATAAGACAATAAACGAGCGGCATCGACTCCGTTAACATCTTGAATTTCATCAGGCATAATCGTTTATCTCCTTATTCTTCTTCGGCGTCTTCGACATCAAATGTTGCAGCTGTAGCGTTTAAAGACTTCGGAGCCTGAGCAATCGCCTTATCCAAATCGGCTTCTGAACACAACCCCAACAAAACAGGATTACGCGCTTTAATATTCGCCATGTTCCAATGTGTGCGATTGCGAATCGCATCAATCGAATTTTTGGTTGTACCGATCAACTTACGAATCTGAGCGTCCGTCAAATCAGGTTGATGCTTTAACAACCACGCGATTGCGTCCGGTTTATCCTGACGTTTCGCCATCGGTGTGTAGCGAGCTCCTTTTGAACGCGGCATTAATGCCGGCAAATCAGAAACATTACGTTTTAAAACGGCGGTTTCATCTGCTTCACAGCGAGCAATCTCTTCTTGTGTCAACTGACCGTTAGCGACCGGATTTAGCCCCATCATGCTGGCGCCGACATCACCGTCGGCGATTGCCTGAATTTCCAGAGAATGCATACCGCAAAACTGAGCGATTTGTTCAAAAGTCAAAGCTGTGTTTTCAACCAACCAAACGGCTGTTGCCTTAGGCATAAGTGGTAAAGACATAATATTCCCCTTAAATAATGAATCATGTTTGTGAGGAAGAATAACGTAAACCCCCGATCAGGTCAAAATGATATTTCAATTTCTTTAACTGGCGTCCACTGATCACCTGCTTTACCGACATTCATGCCGTCAAAGATTTTTCCGTCTTGTTTTAAAAAACCGTTTTTTTCAAAAAAAGCGACATAAGACTTTACCATATCCTTATTTTTACTCGACAGGCATTTAAAATCCGTTCCCTGATAAAGATAAACGTTCCCGTTCAAAGCGTATCCGCGCGGCTGTTGTTGGATCACCTTGCGCATTTGATCTTCATCAAAACCTGATTGAGTCAGCAAATCGGAATGCGAACCGTCGAAACCGTCTTGAGCAACCAGAATGCCGCACTCAAGAATAACGAAAGCTTTACGTCGACGGTGAAAATCAATTTCCGCTTTATTTATTTGAATTTCTGGCATCGGTCAACATCAAATCAGCCGGAGCTTGTTCTGCAGGAATAGGATCATTCATGTGACGACAATGCCCTTCAAGAAAGGCTCCCGGTTCGATTTCAAGACGTTCATGAGTAATATCCCCCGTTACTTTTGCCGGAGAAGCCAAAAAAACGGATCTGGCGCATAAATGTCCGACAATACAACCATGAACCTTTGCAACATCAGCTTGAATGGCTCCGTTGATTTGCGCATTGACGCCGACAATCAACACGCGACAACGAATATCTCCTTCAATATGTCCGTCAATATGCAATTCTCCCTCACTGATCAAATCCCCGGTTATGGTCAGATCGGAACTGATAATCGACGGAGAAGTCGGTCTTCTGTCATTATTGTAAGCTTTGGTTTCAATATTATTTTTAACTTTTGAAAACATTTTTTTTCGCCTTAATAAACTTCATGGGATCAACGGCATGACCTCTGACACGTATTTCATAATGCAGATGAGGCCCCGTACTGCGTCCGGAATTTCCGACCGTTCCGATTTTATCTCCGGAACGAACGGTATCCCCTTTTGTCACAAAGATTTTATCCATATGAGCATAACGTGTTCTAAATCCCAATCCATGATCAATTTCAACCATATTGCCATACCAACCCCAACGTCCGGCTCGAATGACTTTCCCCGGAGCAGTCGTATAGATCGGTTCTCCCATCATGCCGCCAAGATCGACGGCTTCGTGATGTGCCGGAGCCCCTTGAAACGGGTCTCCGCGGGAACCGAAAGGTGACGTTACCCTTATCCGCTTAATCGGCTTTCCGATAGGTAAAGCATCTTGCAATGCCGTTAAATCGTACCAACGATCCAATTGCTGATTCAAGCTAACTAAAGAGATATTCAGGTTATGTTGCGGTTTCGACATTGGAGCCGGTATAAACGGTCCGCCGATACCGATCGTTTCTTTGTCCCGTCGGATACGGTTCAACAACGTTTCCATTCCAAATCCCGCCGAAGCCAAAGACTGGCTGATACCGGACAAATCATCTTCGATCAGATCTATATTGCCGCCGGCCAATGAAGCCATCTTGCGAAAAACCAGTATTTGCGTTTCCTGCATTCCCGTAATTTGCTTTTCAAGATTTTTCACTCTTTTTTGCAAAGCTTGCGCTTCAGCGACGGCGACATCTCGTTGCAACAAAACCTGATGAACGGAAATTTTATTTTGTTTCGTTTTTCTCTTTTTCGTCATCAGATTCATCAAGCGTTCGCGCGCAAAAACCGTCACATCTTTTAAGCGTTCGGATTCTTTGACCAATTGAACGACATCATCGTCGGCAGAAGAGATTTCCATCAAAGGACGAGAATCCTGTTTAAGAACATTCTGCGCATCTGTTTCGGACAGATCGGAATCCGTTTTTAATAACGAAATCGTGCGTTCATGATCATCTATTTGCGAAACAATCCGATCCAGATAATCGGCGAAAGCTGACATCTCACCTTGCAACGTCGAATAATCATTTTGTATTTGTTCCAATTCCGCATTTTTTTTGGAAAAAACCGTATCGTAACGAAAAAAGAAAACGGTTGTAAACACCCCCCACAGCACAACGGCAGACAACGATAAAAAAATTCCCCACTGTCGTGACGCGGAAAGAGAACAAAATGATATTTTGTCCTGCTGACGGATAAAAACATCGCGCGGTTTAAAAAAACGTTTAAAAAAAGAGGAAGTCGTTTTTTTCTGTGTCATTCGAAAGCACTCTAAAAATTATATGGCATTTTCTATAACATACTATATGATACCAACATTTCGAAACATTTTTTTATAACAAAGGAAAAAATGAAATGTCGCTGAAAACAAAAACCGCTTTCATTCTGGGAACTTGGTTCGGGTCGGGAAAGGCTCCCTTCGCTTCGGGCACATTCGGATCTTTGGCGGCATTGCCTTTTGCTTTTTTGTTTGCATATTTCGGAAATTGGATATGTTTGCTTACGCTAAGCGTCATTGTTTATTTTATCGGTGTCTGGTCCGCAGCCATCATTATGAAAGAAACAAACACGCAAGATCCCGGAATCATTGTGATCGACGAAGTCGCCGGACAATGGTTGGCTTTATTGACCGCTCCGCTGGATCCGGTCAGTTATCTTATTGCTTTTCTGCTTTTCCGCTTTTTCGACATTTTAAAACCTTGGCCGGCCTGTTGGGCGGATTCAAAATTACACAGCGCATCCGGAGTGATGCTTGATGATGTTTTCGCCGGTTTATATGCTTTGATCTGTTCGACATTGATAACGCATTTTTTCATGCCGCAAACAGGGCAAGTACGGTGGCACCCGTGTGATGATAGTCTATGGCGGCGGCTCGGTGCAGCGTAGCGGTTTGCTTGCCCGTGT
>CALXTY010000076.1 GCA_944391535.1 uncultured Alphaproteobacteria bacterium | reverse complement strand
CAATAGCGGACGGATCTCAGGTTGTTGCTCAGAAAGAAGAAGACTTGGAAAAAAGATTCGGGGCTTACGGTTTTAACGTTGTTCATCATGAATTATGCGAACATTCATCGGGGCAAGTGGAAAAAGCTGTCAGAAACGCCATTGACGCCCATGCTGAAATCGTTTTGGTTGAAAGTCCTTATCCGCCTTTGCACCGCGATGACGTCGTTCCCAAAGGTTTTAAAGAAGCGGCGGCAGATATCGACCGTCTCGGCTGGCCGATGGACATGGGACTGTCTTTGGTTATCGGTCATAAAAACGATGTTATTTTATTAGGCTACAGCCATAACGACATTCATTTGCCCGCTTTTGACATATTGATGCGTTTTTTGGCGACAAAATCACTACCGTCATTTGACAACATTTCATCATTGGCGATCAACGGCATTAATTTGGAACGCCAGACGCACAAGATCACACTTGAACAGATAAAAGATTCCATTAATGTCGGCTCCATATCGGAAAGCAACAAGATTGCCGTTGTCATTTTAGCGGCCGGATCTTCCAGAAGAATGATCGGTTCAAATAAATTATTGGAACCCTTAAACGGATTGCCGATGATAGAACACACGGTCAGGTCAGCATTGACATCCAAAGCCGATTATATTGTTGTTGTAACCGGTCATGATGCAAAATTCATTGAAAAGCGTTTGGAAAGATACGATGTGAAGATTGTGAGAAATCCGGATTATGTTTCTGGTGTTTTGGGATCCATTCGCTTGGGATTGGCCGTTTTACCGCCCGACATCATCGGAGCCGTTATTTTACCGGCTGATATGCCCGCATTCACAGAAGAATATCTTGATCAAATGATCGACGCTTTTGATTTTAAAGCGAAACGCTTGCCTGTTGTCATGCCCAGCTATAACAATGTTCGCCATAATCCCGTTTTATGGCCGCGGGATTTATTTAAAGTCGTAAAAATCATTCCCGAAGATTCTCATTGGACGCCGGCTTTGGTAGAGCATTCGGACTATATTAAAGAAGTTGTTTTAAAAGACGACTTACCTTTAACGGATATCAACACCCACGGGGATTTGGAAAGATATAAAGCTCGGGCGGACATGATTTCTAATGCGGAACAAGATTTGTTGGCTTTGGAAAAACGTCGCTAATAAAAAAACGATAAAGCCTTTTATAAAGATTGTTTTTCCATATAAAATTTTATATTCTAGATAAGAGATCTTATTCTTACTGGCAAGGAATCTATGATTTTTTTACAATATTTTTTCAAAAAATGTTCTTCTTTTTTGATGATCATTTTGTTTGGCTTTTTTATTACCGGATGTTCTAAAAAGCCACAATATCCGTGGTACGAAACCATATCCATGTACCATGTTTTAATTAAATCTTTTTATGATTCAAACGGCGATGGCAAGGGCGACTTAAAAGGATTAACGCAAAAGCTTGACTATATTCGCAGCTTAAATGTCAATACCATTCATATGCTACCGATCACTCCGGCTTTAAATGTTCCTGAAATGCCGCGCAGCCATTTTGGATATGAAATTACAGACTTTAAAAACATTCATCCTGATTATGGTACTTTGGAAGACTTTAAAACTTTTATCAAAGAAGCGCACAAACGGGATTTGTATGTTGTTTTGGATTTTATTACAACCGTCATATCGGTTGAACATCCGTTTTTTCAAGATATTTTGAAAAATCCGGACAGTAAGTACAAAAACTGGATTATTACGTCGCCGACCATTCCTGAAGGCGAATGGATGAATTTTAACGATTACAAAGAATATTTTGAATCTTCGGCATGGAAACCGTTGCCTTACGGCGGATATTATTACTCGCTGTGGGGGAACTCGCCTTTTTTAAATTACCATAACCCAGAGGTGCAAGATTATATTTTTTCTGTTATCGATTTTTGGTTAGACATGGGCGTTGACGGTTTTCGTGTAGATGCGACGAAACATTTGTTCATCAATGGTCCCGGTCAAGAAAAACAATATCATCAACCCGAAAACTTTGAATTCTGGAAAAAATTACGTCAGCATATTGAAAAAAAATACGGTTCAGAAAAAGTGCTGATTGCCGAAACGATCCCCATTCCCAATGATATTGCATACGTTGTTGACAATCGGGAAATGTTCGATTTGATGTTTGATTCAACTTTTATTAACGATATTTACCCTTATAGGGAAACAAATTTAGACTTGTTGTATTCAAGTCCTTATCTTCATTCTTTTTTCAGCAATCCTAACATATTCAAGCTGACGCCGTTAAAAAATCGTTTGGTTTATCATTCGGATCATGACGGGGCGCGTATAGCGACCCGGATCAAGGATCCGACACCTGAAAAATTAAAAATCACGGCTTCCATTTTAGCGCTAACGCCCGCGCATATAAAAATATATGCAGGAGACGAAATCGGTATTAAAGGATTTTCCGACTTTAATGATTTTAAGAACAAGTGGTATCATGCGACTGTTTCTTCCATGGCTTGGGACGATTCCAGAAACGGCGGATTTACAACATCCTATATGCCTGTAATTCCCATTACGGACGATTATCGGGACTGGAATGTTAAAGTTCAAGAAAAAGACCCGAAGTCTTTGCTCAATCATTATCGAGCGTTATTGGATTTAAAACGGGAATATCCTCAATTTTTCTTTAAAGGAGAACGTATTTCCCTCAATGCAAATAATAATAACGTTTACGCCTATCTTTTACAGCATGGAACGGAAGCTGCATTGGTGATAATAAATTTATCCTCAAAGACTGAAAATTTTAGAATCGATCTGTCGAAATACGGTCCTGAGAACGTTAAATTGATTTTCGCAGATGCCGATCAAATTTCCCCAGAATGGGAAGATGGAGTTATTCAAGAAAAGAACGTTCCGCCATACAGCACTTTTGTTTACAAGTTTGATTTATCCAATCCGTTTTTTTCGAATGAAACGAAGACCTCTTTGGGGAACGACACTTTTGTGCCTATCGCGAACAAAACAGAAACCTCCAGAAAGGACACGGCAGTTGTTTTTGACACCGCAAAACAAGAAGGTGTATTACGTTTGTTTCAGGGACAAGGAAAAGTAGAACTAAGTAGTTATATGATATTTAACCAAAATCAATTATCAAACACTTTTAACGGTAACCTCGACACTTCCGAGAAAGATGTATTGCTCCCCATTATTCGGGATAAAACGGATGTTGTTTTTTTCGCGCGAGACGGGATTCGTTTTTCTTTTGAGCCGAAAGACCCGAGTTCCGCTTTTCCAGAGGATCTGCCTGAGTTGGCCTCGTTTTCAGGGAACAAAAACATCGCAAGTTTTTATGCAGGGAAAGATGAAAATTTTTGGTATTTCAAAATGGATCGGAACGGTGACATTTTGCAAAACAACGGAGGATTGGATTTTATTATTTTCATTAATGAGAACAAACATCCCCGTTCTCAACAAATGATCGGTTTTTGGCGTTTACCCGACGTCGTGTCAAGGATTCCGGTTGACGCTATGATTTTATATGAACGTCATATTAAAACGGGGAAAGTCCAGATAGATATAAACGATATGCGAAATATAGGCGTTTCGGTTGCCAACAAGCATTTGATATTTGAACGCCCCGACGCTTTTTTGGTCATGATATCCAAAGATGTTTTTCCGGAGGATTCGTTTTTTGCCGCCCCCTTTGTTTGGAGTGCTTCGGGTAATTGGGGAGATACTCCTCCCAAAGGCAAACCGACGCCTATTGTTGAGCGACTGCCTTTTGATCCTCAAAAAACCTACAAATCGAACCTCATCAGCGAATATCTGGAAGTAAAATAATGAACATAAAAAAATATGGACGCCCTTTGTGCATATTAACCGTTTTATTCTGGATCATTTTATTTTTGATCAATTTTGGTCATGGCGCGGGGTGGTCTGGTGTTTATTCGATTTTAATCAAAAAAATCAGCACTCAATCTTTGTCATGGTTCTTTTTATTTTCAGCGATAGGATCGTTTGTATTAAACTTGTTTTTAATGTGCTTTGCCGATTTGCTCAGCAGTGAAAGACTCGTTCAGATATCGTTCGGCGTTTTTATCGCTATTTTATTTGCGGACTTGGCGGTTTTGGATTCTCAAGCGCTTTTTTCCGAAGAACATTTTAAATATTTACTGATATTCCTTGCCGTTTTAATTATCTCGGTGCCTTCTGTGTTCATTATTCAAACATGGAATTTAATCAACAATACTTTCACACCGAACAGTGCCGCGGATATCTACCCCCTTTTAACGACAGCCCCTTTAATCGGTAGTATTTCCGGTGGTTTTATGGCACATCGATTGCCAAAATATTTTCAGACGGAGTCTCTTATTATAAGTTGGGGCGTATGCATTCTGATCGCGATCATAGTAACCGCTTTTTTATCTCATTTGCTGAAAAAATATAAATTCAGTCGTCCTCAAAAGCACCGCACGATTAATCCAAAGACTTTAGCCGATAATTTTAAAGAAGGTTTTTATCATTACAAATCATCTTCTTTTGCTTTAAATCTCAGTATTATTTTTATGTCGTTTTGGCTGGTATGCACCATTATTGATTTTTGTTATGCGAAAACATTGGATAAAACATATACCACTTCTGAAGAAATGGCTTCTTTTTATGGCGGTTATACAACAGTGGCGAACATTACCGCTTTGCTCATTCAAACCTTTTTAGGATCAAAACTATTGAAAATCACGGGAGTGCGTAGCGGATTTTTATTTTTACCTTGTTCACAAATTCTTTGTTTTATCATTATCATTCTGTCTCCCGGTTTATTCCCGATTGTCATCGCCATGTTCACTCAAACATTAATCGGAATGTCGATTCAATCCAATTCCGTGCAAGTTTCCTTTAACGTTTTTGCTCGTTCTGTACGAGGAAAGATCCGAACATTATTGGAAGGAGTGTTAAATCCTTTAGGGGGAGTAATCGGATCCGTCACAATAATTATCATCAGTAAAATAGAAACGGTAAACGCGACATCAGTGGAACGCATATTACCTTTTATCGGTATTTTGTTTTCGGGAATATGGTTGTTAGCCGCCATCAATATCCATAAAAGCTATTTGCAAGAAGCGAATCAAACGGCTCAAAGTGAAGACGAACAAGATAAAAAAGACGCTCTGGAAGCTTTACAGATTGAAGACACGGCGGCAAATTTTTGGAAAAGGAAGAAAAAAGCTTAAAAAAGACCGTATTTTTTTAGACAAAAAATCTTTTCAAAAGCTCTTTTTTCTGCCAAACTACTTTTAATCAATTACAAAAGGTTTTACATATGTCAACGCAAGAAGAACTGGAAGCTGAACGCTTTTTACATCGTGCCATCAAATATCTCCAGTCCACGTTCCCCGATACCGTCAAGGAAATGGACGACGAAACGTTAAAAAACAAACTGATTGACGATTGTCAAACAGCTTTGGAGTACGGCTTTGATACAGAAGCCGATATGATGATGGTTGTTGATTTTTTATGGCGCATTCCTGTTGATTACGCTCAATTGCCCGAATATGAGTGGGTAAAAGAGATTTTGACGTCTCAGGATATGGACAAGGAAATGAAGATTGACGCCTTACATAACGCGTTTGCGACCATCAAAGCTTTGGAAGAAGATGAAACAGAGGAAAGCGATGAAACAGAATAAAGAAAAAACAAATCTTCGAACGTGCAAAGCAACCCTGTATCTTGAATCTCCGGACTTTTTAATCCCGTCAAAATTAAAAAAAGCGGTCATGCAACGCGAAGCTGATGTCGGAGCCGTAACAGGACACGCTTTTATCGGGTTGACCGACGAAAGCGGAAAAGAAACGGTTTACGGATTTCATGCGGCGACGGCGTTGCCTGAAAACGCGAACCTGAGTTTCAAAGAAAAGCTTCCTTTGCTGGTCAGCGGTAAATATCAAGGGTTTGTCGGCGACGATTCCAAAGAACCTTATGACGATAAAATGGTTTATCATATTACGCCGAAACAATATGACAAAATCAAATCCTATGTCGAAAAAGAAAAGGCAAACCCGCCAAAGTACAACATCTTTTCGGGGAACTGTGTCGTTTTCGCCTATAAGGCTTTGCGTCAAGCCGATTTGAAATTACCGCCTCAACCTTTGTTTTACAATCCGGTTTCGGCCGTTTTGGGAATCCGTTTGTATGAAAAAGCCCATCAGATCAAACAGGATTTGAAACAAGCGACCGCGAATATTCTCTCCCGCTTTTCGTCAACACGCAAAATATCCAAAGAAATTTTGCAGGGATTAAAGAAAAAGCCCGTCAAACAAGCGTTCGGGGTTAAAACCGTCGTTTCAACGTTAGCCGGCAACACGGTCAACGCTTTGCGTCATCGCGGATCTTCCTGCAGATAATTACTTTTCGGAAACTTTCGACGCTTTCATTTCCCATTTGCCATGATCGTTTTGTTGCCAATAATAGGCTTCAAATCCGGCGGCGACGACTTCTTTCCACAGATTGCGGGCGTTTTGGACGGCATTTTCATCATGGCCGTCAAACAAGTTAAAACAACGTTCATATGACCGGATTTCCTCGATATCGCCGCCGTCAACCAACATAATCATTTCGGCTTGATTCAAGTTCGTGTTTTGCGTCGTAATCAAAATCGGTTGATCCTGTTCGTTGCCTTCTCCGTCGGAACCGTGAGGCAGCCACGAATCCGGATCATACACCCATAACAAATTATCCAGATATCTGGCTTTTTCAATCAATTCCGTTTTAATCAACAAACGCTTACCCGTCGCATACGCCTTTTCAACCAAAACCGGCACCACCTGTTCGATTGAAGACTTTTGCAAATGATAGAAATCAACACGCATTGATTTCACCTAAGGAACGGGAATAAACTTCACGACGGCGAAAAAGCGTTCGCCGTTTCTGTCAATCAGGACAAAGGCGGATTCCTGCCCCAACTCGGCGGCTTCTTTTTCCCATTGTTCCGCCGAAGAAAAAGAGGAAAGCGTTTTTTTATCCAATTCAACCAACAAATCCCCCGCGCGCAATCCTTTGACGGCGGCATCGGATCTTGGCATGACATTGACGACGACCAAGCCCGTCGCATTTTTGGGCAAATGATATTTTTGACGCACGTCGGCGGTCGGTTCAGCCAAAGTCACCCCTAACAAATTAATTCGTTTTGTTTCAAAAGTTTCTTTATTCGTCCCTTTAGGCAGCACCTTGGCAAAGACCTGTTCGGGCATTTCCGACACTTTCAAAGACAAGTCCGTTTTTTTCCCGTCGCGCCAGACCGTAACGGGGACGACGGAGCCGACGGGCGTTTCGGCGGCCATGCGGGGCAAGGCACGCATGGAAGGGACTTCTTTTTGATTAAACGCGATCACGACATCACCGACTTTGATACCGGACTTTACGACCGGCGAAGCGGGATCGAGTCCTGCGACCAAAGCGCCGTACGGCTTTGGCATTTTCAAAGTCTTGGCGATTTCAGGCGTTACCGTTTGAATTTTCAAGCCCAAACGACCGCGCTTGACGACACCGTCTTTAATCAAAGCGTCCGCGACGGTTTTCACCATTTTCGACGGCACGGCAAAAGCGATCCCCACGCTGCCGCCGGAAGGCGAAAAGATCGCCGTATTGACTCCGATCATTTTGCCGTCGGCATCAAACAAAGGCCCGCCGGAATTTCCGCGGTTGATTGCAGCGTCGGTTTGAATGAAATCATCATAAGGTCCGACTTGAATATCACGGGAACGCGCCGAGATAATCCCCGCCGTCACCGTATTCCCCAGACCGAACGGATTACCGACCGCCAAAACGGGATCGCCGATTTCGGCTTGATCGGAATCCCCCAAGACGACGGGAGACAGATTTTCTTTCTCGATTTTAATGACGGCCAGATCCGTCTTCGGATCTTTGCCCAACACCTTTCCGGCAACGACCGTTCCGTCGTTCATAGTCACCATGACTTCACTCATATTTTCAACGACATGAGAGCTGGTCACGACATGCCCGTCTTGATCATAGACGAAGCCTGATCCCAATAAAATGGATTTCGGCGCGTCAAAACCGCCGTCACGATAGACTTCTTTAAAGAATTGCTCAAAAGGAGAGCCGCGTAAAGCCAACATCATTTCCGGCGGTTCCGCCAATATTTTCGTAGCGGAAACGCTAACGACGCCGGGCAGGACTTTTTTCACCGTATCGGCAAAGGAAACAACCGTTTGCGCCCGAACGGGAAAAGACAGCAACAACAAAACGAAGCCGACGATTCTAAAAATCATTTATCCCCCTTTGATCATAACGACCGCGATGACGCCGATAAAAGCGATCAGCAATCCGGCTTTACGCAACATTTCCGGATCCAACATGCTGAGCTCGCGCATCATGCTTTGCGCCTTTTCGGGCGCCAAAGCGTAATAGATGCCTTCCAAGACAAACGTTAATGCGAAAGCGACGGCCAGATCCTGCATTGTTCCCTCTTAACGTTTCGCGCCGGCAGGCAGAGTTCCGAAAAACTTAAAAAACTCGGTGTCCGGAGAAATCACCATGGACGTCCCTTCGGTTTTCATCGCGTTGCGATACGCTTCCAACGAACGATAAAAAGCGTAAAAGTCTTTATCGCGTTTAGACGCTTTTGCCCAAATGCGGGCGGCTTCCTTATCGCCTTCACCGCGCAGGACTTGCGCTTTTTTCTGGGCTTCCGCAATAATTTTGACTTTATCCC
>CALXTY010000075.1 GCA_944391535.1 uncultured Alphaproteobacteria bacterium | reverse complement strand
ATACCCCGAGTTACAGGTAAACGTTGACGATCCGTTGCACGTCGCGTTCGCAGGACAAGACGCGCACGTCTCGCCTTGCTGCCAGTATGCCGAATTGCAAGTAAAGCTTGACGATCCGTTGCACGTCGCGTTTGCAGGACAGGATACGCACGCGTTTCCTTGCCGCAAATATCCGGAATTACAGTTATATGTTGACGATCCGTTACACGTCGCGTTCGCCGGACAAGTTTCACATAATCCGTTTTTTAACAAGTAACCGGAAGAGCACTTTAAACATTTGGAACTGGATGTGTTGGCGCTGATGCAATGAGAATCGATGCAGTTTAACCAGCAATCAGATCCTCTTTGAGATCGGATACTGTGTTGTTTATAGTCTCTGCCATAAAACATTTGTCCGGTAGAGCAAGAGGCATCTAAAGCCGTTTCTTCTCTACCGTTATTCCAGAAGTAGGAATGTTTAAATTCGCAATACTGCGCAAGCACATGTTCTGTTCTCAAGAAGAGAGTGGAGAACATTATTAAAATAAAAGTTGATTTTTTCATCTCTGAACAATCCTTTTCGTTTGAGTTAAACAAAAACCTACCCGAAAGGTAGGCGGATGTTCAGAAACCGTATGAAAGCGTACGGCTCGACCTATTAGGCGAATAACCGTATTCAGCCGACATCCGCCCATCAGACAGAAATCGGCATATTTGTTTAAAGTCGCCGTATGCGGTGCGACTGCTTTCAAAAGGGTTTCTGACGCCCTTGAGTGTTTGATTTAAAACACTCTTGAAAAATTATAACAACAAGCCGGAAAATAATCCAGATTTAAAAAAGTCAGGCGTTTACCTCTTCGGCCAAAAGATTCAGTTCCAACCACTTGGTTTCTTTTTCGTCAAGCTGTTGTCTGGCTGTTTCCAAATCGGCCGCTGTTTTTTCAAATTCGGCGGGGGATTTCGCATAAAAATCGGCTTGGGCGAGTTTTTCTTCCATGAGTTTGATTTGTTTTTCCAATTCTTCTATTTCCTGGGGTGATGTTTCTATCTGTCTTTTGTCTTTGTTGGTTATGCGGGCGGGGGTGTTTTTTTTGCGTTGTTCTTTGGGGGGCTTCTCTGCGTTTTGTTTCGGAGCAGAGGTGTTTTTTTGTTGTTTTTCTTTGATTTTTTCAAGCAGATTTGAACATGAATCCACATATTCGACGACACTGCCGTCTCCGGCCATGTAAAGCAAAGAGGTCGCCGTATTATCCAAAAAGTCGCGATCGTGACTGACGATCAGGACGGTGCCTTTGTAATCTTCCAAAGCGTCTTGCAACAAATCCAACGTATCCATATCCAGATCGTTGGTCGGTTCGTCCAAAACAAGGAAATTGGACGGTTTAGCCAATTCCCGCGCTAGGATCAGTCTGTTTTTTTCACCGCCGGACAAAACGCTGACGGGCGTGTTCGCCTGAGCCGGAGAAAACAAAAAGTCTTTTAAATAAGAATAAACGTGCTTCGGTTCGCCTTTTACGAAAACGTGATCTCCGCCTTCGGGACAAAGAGTTTCTTTTAGCGTTTTTGAACAATCCAGCACGGCTCGGTTCTGATCGAAATAAATTTCCTGAAGCGTTTTTGCCAAACGAACCGTTCCCTCATCAGGATCAAGACGCTTTGTCAACAGCTTGATCAGTGTTGATTTGCCGACACCGTTCGCGCCGATAACGCCGATTTTATTGCCTTGCATTAAACGCAAAGAAAAATCGTCGACGATTTTGCGTTGCCCGAAAGATTTTGAAATATGCTTGGCTTCGACAATCAGTTTCGACTGAATGGTGCCGCTGTCGATATTTAAGTCGATCGATCCGGTTTTCTTTAACTGGTTTTTACGCTCGCTGCGTAAATCGTAAAGCTTGTGCAGACGTCCCTGATTGCGTTTTCTTCGCGCCGTCACGCCTTTGTGCAACCATTGCATTTCGGCGTCTATTTTTTTGTTCAAGCGATGTTGTTCGGCTTCTTCTTGCTCGTAAACGGTGTCCCGCCAATCTTCAAACGCGTCAAAACCTTTATTTAAAGTCCGAACGATTCCTCTGTCCAGCCAGATGATGCCGTCACAGACGTGTCTTAAAAAAGCGCGGTCATGGCTGATGACGATCAAAGCTCCGTTGAATTTTGAAAGAATTTCTTCGAGCTTTTCAATGGTTGTGATGTCCAAATGGTTTGTCGGTTCGTCCAACAATAAAATATCGGGATCATTGATCAAAGCGCGTGCCAAAGCGGCTTTTTTCTTTTCGCCGCCGGACGCCGTTTTCGGATCCGCATCGGCAAGAATTTCCAACTGTTCGATCCAGATGTCCGCTTTATAAGATTCCGTTGCTCTGTTATGTTCCGCCAATCCCGATAAAACGACTTCCCGCAGACTGGAAAAATGATCCAGTTCATCTTCCTGCGCCATATAGGAAACGAACGTTCCGGGCTGTAAAAAGACTTCCGCGTGATCGGCTTCGATTTGATCGGCGATGACTTTTAACAACGTCGATTTTCCGCATCCGTTTCGTCCGACCAGACAATACTTGCGCCCCTTTTCAAGGAAAAGGTCCAGTCCTGAAAACAACGGGCGTTCCGAAAATTTCAGATACGCGTTTTGAATCGAATAGATCGGTGCGTTAAAATCCATTACAGGGACTAACCTTTTTTCTTTTTATCTTTGTCTTTTTTGGATTTTTCCGTTTCTTCCTCTTTCTTTTGCGGAGGCGGAACGTCATCTTCGGGATTATAATCCAACTCTTTTTCCAAATGTTCGCACAACAGTTTCATCGCCTGAATGCGTCCGTATTTTTTGTTGTTGTCGGGGATCACGAACCACGGCGCGTATTTTGTATCCGTCTTTTCCAACATATCGTCAAAAGCTTCGTCATACTGATCCCACTTTTCACGATTGCGCCAGTCTTCGCTGCCGATTTTCCATTTTTTATAAGACGTTTCCTCGCGCGCTTTAAAGCGTTCCATTTGTTCGTCTTTGGAAATATAGAGCAGGAATTTGACAACGATGTTTCTGCCTTCCGTCAACTGTTTTTCAAAGTGGTTGATTTCTTCGTAAGCGCGTTTCCATTCTTTGTCCGTTGCAAAATGTTCGATTCGTTCGACCAAAACGCGTCCGTACCATGTGCGGTCGAAAACGGTCAGAAGCTTTTGATTTGTCAGGCGGATCCAGAAACGCCACAAAAAGTTATGATTGATTTCCTCTTTTGTCGGCGCGGCGATCGGAAAGATATCGCAGTCGCGCACAAAGATTGACGAAGCCAATCGGCTGATGACGCCGCCTTTACCGGACGCGTCCGGTCCTTCAAAAGCCAGAATGATTTTTTTGTTTCTTTTTTTGACTTCCATCAACAAAGCGTTCAGCCGCGCGCGCAGATAAGGCAACATTTCGCGATATTCCTCTTTGGAAATGGAAGCGTCCATATCCAAAGATTTAACGAACTTCGGCTTTTTGGGTTTGTCATCGTTTTCTTTATTGTTTTTCTTTTCTTTTTCCTGATTTTTCAAATACTCGTCGATTTGTTTTTCGACCCGCGTGCAAAAGATGTTCAAAGCCACACGCAGACGTTCCGTGAAAGTCCCCGTTTCGATTTCAAACCAAGGCGCGTAGTCTTTGTCGGTGTATTTGATGATTTTTTTTGTTGTCGCTTCGAAATTTTCCGCCATGCAACAATTTTTCCAGTCGTTGGGCATGACGCGCCATCTTTCATAAGGGTCGTCGTCCAACGTGCGCAAAAAGATTTCTTGTTCGTTTTTGTTTTTATGAAACCAGAATTTGCAGAAGATTGCGTTTGAATCGGCCAGATTTTTTTCAAAAGCGTTACATTCGTCCAAGCGTTCGTACAATTCGTTGTCGTTGATTTTCCCGTAAGCGTGGGACACCATCGGATCGGAATACCACGAACTGACGAAAATCCCCGTATTGCCGTTAATCGGCGTATCGCACCAATAACGTCTGAATTCGATCGGATCTTTTTGAATGTCGCGTCTTTCATAGGCATGCAGATCCAGCTGGCGTTGATCCATCCAGTCGCGCAACGTTCCCAAAGCGGCGTTTTTCCCCGACCCGTTGACACCGCATAAAAGGACGATGACGGGAACGTTCGCTTCTCTGATTTTTTCCTGTAAAGCGATCAGGCGCGTTCTGATTTCGGCTTCTTCTTTATTTGAGAAATTCGCTTCGAATTCGATATCGTCTTCTTCGGAATGATGAGCCATTGATTTAATCCTTTTTTACTTGAGTCAGAGATTTTCTGACGATCTTTTTTTGTTTTTTGACGGGCGTTTTTTTGACGACCGGCGCGGTGGCGGGCTTTTTGGCTTTAGCCCTTGTTTTGGCGGCCGTTTTAGTCGTTTTTTCCGCCGCGTTTTTTTCTTCTTTGCGGACAGCTTTTTTCTGTCTGGCGACAATGCCGCGCAGTTTCGCCGATCCGCGTCCGGACAAGCTCGGGTGCGTCATAAAGAACTGATGACAGGAAAACGCTTGCGGACTTTCGGAAACGCGGGTGTAGGTCATGTCGGGGTGCAAGACCCAGCTTAACGCTTCGTCTTTGATATTGCCCTGCATGATTTGTCCCATGATTTGTTCGTGAACGGTTTCGTTTTCGATCGGGACGAGCGTTTCGACACGGTGCATCGTGTTGCGTTGCATCCAGTCGGCGGAAGAAATGAAGACTTTCGCTTTGGGCGAAGGCAGTTTGTTGCCGGCGCCGAAGCAAAAGATTCGGGCGTGTTCCAGAAACCGACCGATAATGCTTTTGACTTTGATGTTTTCGGAAAAGCCAGGGATTCCCGGTCTTAAAGCGCAAATTCCGCGCACGACCAGAGTAATTTTCACGCCGGCTTGCGAAGCGCGGTAAAGCGCGTCAATCAGCTTGTCGTCCAGAAGGGAATTCATTTTCGCCCAGATATTGGCGGGTTTTCCTTTTTTGGCGTAATCTATTTCCTTGTCGATCAACTTCAGCAAGCGGTCGCGCAGATTGATCGGAGCGATCGAGAGCTTTTTCAATCCTTCGGGCTGAGCGTATCCCGTCAGATAATTAAAGACCAGCGCCGCATCGTTGCACAGATCTTTGTCACAGGTAAAGAACGACAGATCGGTGTAAAGGTTGGCCGTGACTTCGTGATAGTTTCCCGTGCCGAAGTGGGCGTAGCTTTTCATTTTGCCGTTTTCTTTGCGGGTGACCAGAGAAATTTTGGCGTGCGTTTTATAGTTCATCAGACCGAAAACGACATGGACGCCGGCTTTTTCCATATCTTTAGCCCATTTGATATTGGCTTCTTCGTCAAATCTGGCGCGCAGTTCGACAACGGCCGTCACGTCTTTTCCCGCGTGCGCCGCATCGATCAAAGCGTGAACGATCGGCGAATTTTTATTGGTTCTGTACAGCGTTTGCTTGATGGAAACGACATCGGGGTCTTTGGCGGCTTGTCTTAGGAATTTAACAACGACTTCAAAAGATTCGTAAGGGTGGTGAATGACCATGTCTTTTTTGCGGATCGCGGCGAAGTGGTCGCCTTTGAAATCGCGGACGCGTTCGGCGTGACGGGGCTTGTAGGGCTTAAACAGCAAGTCTTTTCTTTCCGACAGGATCAAAGCCGACAAGGAACGCGTGCCTAAAATGCCGTTTCGGCGCACGACACCGAAACTTTCGACATCGAGCTTGTGCGTTAAATAAGCGGCCAGCTCCTGCGGCATATCCTGATTCATCACCAACGCGATGACGTCTCCGCGTTTTTGTTCCGCCAAAGCCGTTTCAAACTGGCTGACCAGGTCTTCGGCGCGTTCGTCCACCTGCAATAAACTGTTGCGCACAATAGAGAACAACCCCGCTTGACCGACTTTGAAGTTCGGAAAGATCGTTTCGATGAACTGCATGACAACGTCTTCGAGCGGAATAAAGCGGGCGGGCTTTTTGTTTAAACGGATAAAGCGCGGCAGACTGGTCGGCAGAGGAATAATGGCTTTGCGTTCGGTTCCTTCTTTGTCTTTCATGGAAAAAATCAGGGAATGAGACAAATTCGCCAACCACGGGAACGGGTGCGCCGGATCCAAAGCGATCGGCGTTAAAACGGGGAAAACGGATTCTTCAAAGACTTCTTTTAACGCTTTCATGTCCTGCTTTGACAGCTGGTCGCGGTTGATCAGAAAGATTTGCTCTTTTTCCAGTTCTTTTTTTAAGATGTGAAAGTACTCGTCCTGCGTTTTTCGCAAAACGGCGACACGGGCGTTAATCGCGTCCAGTTGTTCCTGCGGGGTCAGACCGTCATCTGATCTGGCGGTGACGCCGGCGTAAATTTGCGCCAGAATACCGGCGACGCGCACCATAAAGAATTCGTCCAGATTGGAACCCGATATGGCTAAAAAGCGCAAGCGTTCCAGTAACGGATAGCGTTTGTTCATGGCTTCTTCCAAAACGCGTTGGTTAAAAGCCAACCAGGACAGTTCTCTGTTAAAGAAGCGGGCGGGGGTTGAAAAAGAAACGGGTTCTGAAAAAACGACTGGTTCTGCGGTCATAAGAAAAGAATCCTTAAAAAAATAACGACTAAGATTATTGGTAATATGTTTTAGCCCGAAATAAAAGCATAAAAAGCGTCTAAACCGATTGAACATCTATCTTTTTACGGCGAACCTTTTTATTCTGAAACATATATTTTTGATTAAAGAGAGGGCTTATGGTGAAATCGACAGCGAAAACAAAAACGCCCGCGGCGGCGGACGAAGCGACTTTTTCCAAGACCGAAGAACCGCGTCATTTGTATTTGATGCGTCACGGCAAGTCGGAAAAAGCCAAAAAGAAAGACAAGGACGTCTTTCGTCCTTTGGGCAAGCGCGGACGCAAAGATGTGAAAAAGATCAGAAAACTGATGCAGGAACAACATTTCCAACCGGATTTGATTTTGTGTTCTCCGTCTTTAAGAACGATGGAAACGTTGAAGCGCCTGAAAAAAGCGTTCGGCGAAACGGAAGTCGTTTTTATCGAGGCTCTGTATATGGCGGACGCGGACGAGATGATGCACATTTTGCGCCAGATGAGCCCGCAGAAACGCGAAGTTCTGGTGATCGGCCATAATCCGGGATTGCAGGACTTTTTGCCGCTGATCTGTGAAGAGGATGCGGATCAGGCTCCGCCACTCAATCATCATGCTTCGGACGGTTTTCCGACTTCGGCTTTGGCCTGCGTTGAGATCAAAGACAACTGGCAACATTTGGGAATGCAGCCGGCGCGTTTGATGAATTTTATATATTCATCGGATCTTTAAATTTTTTTCAACAAAGTCAACAAAGCCTGTGCCGCAATGTCGCAGGCTTTCGGCGCGTTCGTTTCAAAATCGCCTTCGGTGTGATGCCGGTTGTCCGAAATCGCTCTGATTACCGTGACGGGAATATTCCACAAAGTGGCGATTTGAATGACCGCCGCGCTTTCCATGTCAATGCAGACGGCGTTGAATTTTTCTTCCAGCAAGATTTTTTCTTTTTCTTCGGCAAAAGAATCAATCGTTGCCAAAGTCCCCGATTGATAAGGCGCGTTTAAGCGTTCCGGCAAAAACGCCGAAGCGGAAAAGCTCGGTTTTCCCTGAAACAAGTCCAGTCCGGATTCCGTGACATCAGTCGGATTGTAAACATCGCCGAACCGTATATCTCCGTGAACGATGCGGTTGGGAACGACAACGTCAAAAACGTTTAACTCCGGCGCGATGGCTCCGGCGACACCGCAGACGAAAATATGGTCGGGTTCGTACATTTGAATCAGTTTTTGCGTTTTGGCCGCCGCCAGCGTTTTGCCGACACCGCTGCGCGCCAGAATGATGTCGAGATTTTCAAAATCGATTTTTTGTTCTTCAAAAACGGTTTCCAAAGGCTCTCCGAATTTTCCGAACGCTTTTCGGACGGCTTCGAATTCCATGGGCATCGGGCATAAGACGGCAATAATCGGTTTCATTTTTCTTTTCCTGAAATGAGATGAGTTTCGCTACTGTAACGGTCGTTTTGCGATTTGTTAAGCCTTTTTATTGTCGGCGGATCAAAAGATTGATATGATGCTTTTTATTCTTTTAAGGGGGTGCGCATGGATAAATGGCAAAAAAGATTTTTTGATTTGGCGCGTTTGGTCGCGACATGGTCCAAAGATCCGTCTTCGCAAGTCGGCGCGGTTGTCGTTGACGATAAAAAGCGGATTGTTTCGGTGGGCTTTAACGGCTTGCCGATCGGGGTCGAAGACACGGCGGAACGATTGAATAAGCGTGAATTAAAGTACGAATTGATCGTGCATGCCGAAGCCAACGCCATTTTAACGGCACCGAAGTCGGTTGCGGGGTGCACGATTTATGTCTATCCGTATCTGCCGTGTTCGCGTTGTGCCGGAGCCATTATTCAATCGGGCATTAAACGCGTGGTTGTGGAAGATTTGCCGATCCCCGAACGCTGGCTGGAAAACTTCAATCTGGCAAAGACGATTTTGGAAGAAGCCGGCGTTGAAGTTCTGATCGTGCCTTGTGACGAATAGCATTTTGGCGATCTTTTTTTCAGAAGGTTTCCTGGTATAATGAAGCGTTGTTTTTTATCAGGGAGAGTCACATGAAAAAATTAATTTTAACAGGGATCGCTTTGTCCTGTCTGGCAGCGCCGGTTTTGGCGGGATCCAGTCAAAAGACGTTCGGCACGGTTGATACGATCGCCGTTGAAGAAAGCACGTTTACGGTCAAGGGCGATGACGGCAATACTTATTTGTTTAACGTCAACGAAGCAACGGAAATGGAAAAGAACGAC
>CALXTY010000074.1 GCA_944391535.1 uncultured Alphaproteobacteria bacterium | reverse complement strand
TTGTCCCTCTTCTTCAATATATCTTTCTGTTAATTTACCATTTTCTAATAATAATATGTTTTTTCGATTATCTTTTCGCAAGGATTACTGCATTTGCCCGAAAAGAAAAACGAAGTTTCCGGTTTAATGATTATGGGATTAATCGGCGGGACGGTATTTCCTTTGGCGATGGGATACGCTTCGGACATTATGTGCACCCAGAACGGAGCCGTTTTGGTCATGGGGATCGGCGTATTGTATTTACTGTATTTAACAACACAGATACAAAAGAAAACGGCGTGAACTTTTTTACTGGATAAAAAATAAAAATCCTTTATACATCTGTTTTTGTCATTAACCGAAAGACAGAAAAAAATGACGGGAACACAACGACTTCAATTGGGAACCGATCCGATTGGCAAATTATTATGGACATTTGCCTTACCGGCTGTCATCGGCCTTTTAATCAACGCGTCTTATAATTTGGTGGATCGCATTTTTATCGGTAACGGGGTCGGCTTTCTCGGCTTGGCCGGAGTGGCCGTTTGTTTTCCGACGACGGTTTTGCAAATGGCTTTCGGTTTAATGATCGGGATCGGAGGCAGCGTTAATTTTGCCATCAGCTTGGGACAAAAAAAGATTCCCCGCGCCGAAAGAATATTCACCAACGCGGTGATGTTAATTGTCCTCGTTGCGATTGTATTCATCATACTTCATTTTATCTTTTTAGATTCTCTTTTAAGCCTGTACGGGGCGACCCCGACCATTATGCCGTATGCAAAGACTTATTTAAAAATAACGTTGTGCGGATCGGTGTTTATGATGACGAACATGACGTTGAACAATTTCATTCGCGCCAGCGGATTTCCGCGCATAGCAATGTACACGATGTTAATCGGCGCCGTTACGAACACGATATTGGATCCGATTTTTATTTTTGTGTTCAAGTGGGGAATTGCCGGAGCCGCCTATGCGACAATTATCGCCCAGACCGCTTCGTTTATATGGGCTTTATCTTTTTTTCTGACATCGAAGTCCCCGTATTGTTTCAGGAAACGTTACGCGTCATTTTCTTTAAAGATCGTTTCCATGATTTGTTTCGTCGGGACGGCACCGTTTATGATTCAACTGGCCAACGGTTTAATGCAGACCATCATCAACAAGTCTTTGATTTCATACGGCGGGGACATGGCGGTTTCCGCGATGGGGGCAACGGTTGCGGTAACGATTTTGTTATTTATGCCGGTGATCGGATTATGCGAAGGATCTCAACCTGTCATCAGCTTCAATCTTGGCGCGCAAAAGTATGATCGCCTGTTAAAGATTTATCGATTAACCATTTTAATTTCGAGCCTGTTTTTTATTGTCAGCTGGATTGTTTTACAAATTTTTTCAGTTCAGATCATACAAATATTCAACCGCAACGATCAGGAATTAATCCTCATCGGATCAAAAGCGTTAAAAATCATCGGTTTGTTATATCCTTTAATCGGTTTACCGACGGCGACGACGTTTTTTTTACAAGCGACGCGTTGCCCGCGCATGGCGGCTTTTTTATCGCTCAGCCGTCAACTGATCTTCATTATCCCCGGATTAATCATTTTACCGCGTTACATGGGACTTGAAGGAGTTTTTTACGCTTTTCCGATAGCGGATTTTATGGGTTTTTTGGTAACGATTCCGATTGTGCTGCTCCAGTTTCGGAAGTATCGGCGCTTACAGCGGGCGAAGGATTTATCCGATCGGGATTTTCTGGTTTTTCAACAGGCATCATCAAGCCCATAGCTCCGAGGATTTTTGAGAACAAAGCCGTTTGAGGATAATTTCCCATAAACAGGAACGCCCCGTTTCCGACAGCCGAAACAGGCATCGGGACAGCCGTTTGACCGAACGTTGAATATCCGACGCCGGCACGTTTTGCCAAGATGGCGCTGACGGCGATCTGCAAGGGGTCATATTTTTCATATTTATTCAAATAGGCTTCGTTTTTCGGACGTTTGGACGGCTCTGTCATACTGTAACGGAATGCTTCGCGTAGCAAGGCCAGCTCAGAAGAATCAAGATTCATTTTCAAGTCTTCTTTAGCTTTTTCATCACCGTTAGCCGCCAATTTTTTCAGATCGGCCTTTTGATTTTTAGATAAGATTTTCAGCCCGAAATTTTTTTCGATTTGAGGCATGAAATCTTCGACGCTCGCCCCGACCGGACGTCTTTTACGGAAACGGTTTATGGTTGATTTAAAAGCGTCTGCGGAGATTATTTGATTTTTAAAGATTTCCGTATCGAGATCGGCGGAATTATCGATTCCCAAAGTCATACCGCCCGTTTCGACCGTTCCCGTGACAACGATCAAGGTTTCCTGAGGATGTTGTTCATAGAACTCATAGGCTTTTTTTACGGCCAGATCAAAAGCGTTTATTTCTCGGATCATGGTCGCCGTATCATGCATTTCGGCGGCTTGGTTCATTTTTCCGGCGACAGTGATCAAAAGGAATCCCTTATCGTTTTGCAGTTGATTGATCGCTTTTTCAACAAAGAACGCCAAAGAGGGGGATTTGGGTTTTGCCTCAATAGCGAAAGGAATTTTTTTAAAGGAAGCGATGACTTTTCCGGCGGGTAAATTTTCTTGTTCTTTCAGGGAAGAGATTTGTTTATATCCGCTTTTTTTCAAAATGACGCCGAGATCTTCTTTTTTAAAGGCTTTTTGTCTTTTAAACGTTTGCCCCATCATCAAAGAGATCTGACTGTCTTTAGCTTGGACGGCGATATCATAGTAGCTTTGTTTTTTGGGCGAATGGGCGTAAAAAGACGCCGGAACGACGCTGTCCAACGAAATATCCGAGACCAGTCCGACGGCATAACCGTTTTGAGCCGCGACGGACGTCATCAAAGGCAGGAGAGGTTCATCTTCCGACAACATGGCCACCATATTTTCCTGTCCCAGCTTTCCGGACGCCAGAGCCGCGGCGGAAGCCGCCGTATCGGCCAGATTGGAATGCAAGGCCGCGGCTGTTGAGACTCCCTGTATCGGCAAAGTATTGATAAACAACCGATCTTGTTGAGCCAGTTCGGTCAAGCGCCGTTGAGCATAAGAAGCGCCGTCACCGATAAAAAGAAAAACATACTTCGCAAGTTTTTCTTCCTTACATGCGTTAAGAATAAAACATAAGGACAAAAGCAGACATAAACCAAAGACGGTTTTGCTTTTTTGGACACGACGGAAAACATGAAACATGGTTGACTCTTTATAATGGAATAAGATAACGTTGAGCACGGACGTATTAAAAAAACTTCTGGAAATAATGTCAAACAAAAAGAACTTTCTTTTTGTTTTTCATTGGAATGACGGGATAATGAGGAAGTATTTTTTTATTCTTTTTGTTTTTTTGATCTTCAGTCAATCGGCATTGGCAGATCCTTTTGGTATAGAAAAAACAGTTCCACAAGTACCGACGACCTCGGTATGTTCCGCGGATGTTGTCAATGAAAAGCTTCATTTGGCGGACGTTATCAATTTAGCGTTATGCCAGAATCCGCAGGCACGCGAACTTTACATGGGGGCGTTGGCATCGGCGGCCGAATACGGTCAGGCAAGATCGGATTATCTTCCGACAGTCAATTTATCGGCCGGACTGTCACAATCCGACAACAGGGTTCATAACGGCAATGATTCGAATACGACAAGAGCATCGGCGGGGATTTCTTTGGATTGGCTTTTATATGACTTCGGCGGTCGCGAAGCGTCGGTGGAAATGATGAAACAATCCTTAAATGCCGCATTGGCGACACGTTCCGATACATTGCAAAGCTTAATTTTTGATGCGGCGGAAGCGTATTATCTGGTTTTTGCGGCGAAGGAAGAATATAAAAACTCGAATGCCACGTTGGAATCCGCTTTGTCGGCTTATGAAGCGGCTTCGAAACGTTATGAACTGGGTTTGGCGGCACTGTCGGATAAACTTCAAGCGGAAACCTCTTATTCAGAGGCTCAGCTCAATGTGACGAAAGCGGAAGAAACGCTTGAATTGGCGAAGGGACATTTGGCCGTTTTACTCAACTTTCCGCCGGATCAGTCTTTGGATTTGTACGAAGAGAAATATTCAATGGACTATTTTACAATTCCTCAAGACATTGAAGCTTTGTTCCGCACGGCCTTAAAGAACCGTTCGGATATTTTAGCGCAGCAAGCCTCGATCAAGCAGGCGGAATCCAGTATAGAATTACAGAAGGCTCAAAATGCGCCGTCCTTTTCGATTTCAGCCGGTTTGGACGCAAACGACGAATTAACGAACGGAGGACCTCGTTCTTACTCCAGTTCCGTTGGTTTGACCATGACGGTTCCATTGTTTACGGGCTTTAGGAATCAGTATCAAATATCTCAGGCGCGTTACGAACTGGAACAAAAGAAAGCGGCGTTAAAACAGTTGGAAAATGATATTCAAAAAGAAGTATGGACGACATATCAGAACTTTTTCACGGCGAAAAAGACATACGAAATATCCCTGACGATGTTTGCCTCGGCCGAACAAAACGCCAAAGTGGCATTAGGCGCTTATAAGGCGGGGAAAGGAAGCATTTTAAACGTTTTAGATGCCCAATCGAAACTGGCGGACGTTCGTTCGACCAGAAGCCGTTCATTTTACGAACTGCTGATCGCCAAGACCAATATTATCAGAAAGATCGGTTTAATTGATCCGTTCAAAACGAAAAAAGGATTTTAACCCATGAAGAAAACGTTTGTTATTTTAATTGTTTTATCCTTAATCGGCGGATTTTTTTATTACAAACATTTTGGCAAGAAATCCGAAATTGTTTATGACACGACAACCGTTCGGAAAGGTCCTTTACGCGTTGACGTAACGGCATCGGGAACTATTCAGCCTGTAAATATTGTCAGCGTTGGCACACAAGTATCCGGCATTATTGAAAAGGTGTTTGTGGATTATAATTCGGTTGTAAAGAAAGGAGATTTAATCGCGCAACTGGAAACATTCACCTTGGCGGAGGATTTAAAAGAAGCACAAGCGGCGGTAACGGATGCGAAAGCGAAACTGGATTATGCGAAATTAAACGCGAAACGTAACAAGGAACTGTACGAACAGAATTTTATCGCTCGTTACGAATGGGAAGAAGCCGATTTGGACGTTGTGAACGCGCAAGCGACATATGACAAAGCGATTGCGCAGGAGAAGAAGGCGAAACGTAATTTAGGTTATGCGGATATTGTTTCACCGGTCAACGGCATCATTGTCACCAAAGAAGTGGAAGAAGGTCAAACGGTGGCTTCCAGCTTTCAGACGCCGGAATTATTTACCATTGCGGAAGACTTGACAAAGATGCAGATTGAAGCCGAAATTTCCGAAGCGGACATCGGCCAGATCAAGCCGGGATTATCTGTAGATTTTACGGTTGACACTTTTCCGACGGATGTGTTCAAAGGAACCGTATCACAGGTTCGTTTGCAACCGACCGAAGATTCAAACGTGGTGATGTACACGGTAGTCATATCGATTTCGAATGACGATTTACGTTTATTACCCGGAATGACGGCGTATGTGACGATTACAGTTGAAGAAAAGCCGAGCGTTTTAAAAGTCCAAAATATGGTATTCCAATTCCGACCGGCGAGTCAGGCGATAGGATCGACGCGCAAGATATCAAATGCCGACCGTCAACGTTTAATTCGCGAACGCAAATCGTTAAAACCCAATCAGGATATTATTTACGTTTTAGAAAACGGTCAAGCCGTTCCCAGAAAAGTGACGAAAGGCATTTCGAATTTGCTGGAAACGGAAATTCTGGAGGGGTTGAAAGAAGGCGAGAAGGTGATTTTAGAAGACTTAACGACCGTTGTTTCTTCTAAACGGAGAGGACATCCCTGATGAGTAAAAAAGTTATCGAGATCAAAAACGTCTGCAAAACTTATTTTATGAGCGGCGGCATGAAACAGGACGTATTGAAAAATGTCAATATGTCTGTGGAAGAAGGAGAGTTTGTCGCCATTATGGGACCTTCCGGCGCGGGGAAATCGACTTTTATGAATGTTCTTGGCTGCTTGGATCGACCGACATCAGGCAGCTATATTTTAGGCGGCAAAGAAGTTTCATCTATGAACGACAACGAACAGGCCTACATACGCAACCATATGATCGGATTCGTTTTTCAGGGATTCAATCTTTTAATGCGCCGCACATTAACGGACAATGTGTCCTTGCCTTTAATTTATGCGAACGACACGACGAAAGAAGAACGCGTCAAACGGGCTGTGGAAAAGCTTGAACTGGTCGGCTTAAAAGGCTTTACGGATCGTTTTCCCAATCAGATTTCAGGCGGCATGCAACAACGTGTTGCCATCGCGCGCGCGTTAATCAACAATCCGGAAATGATTTTGGCGGACGAACCGACGGGGAATCTGGACAGCAAGACCAGCGATGAAATCATGCTTTTCTTACAACAGTTAAATCGGGAACAAGGGATAACGATCGTATTGGTCACACACGAACCGGACATTGCGCAATACGCCAGACGCTTGGTACGCATCGTTGACGGAACGATTGCTTATGACGGGGATGTCAAATCATATATGGAGCAGCAGAAATGATAAAATCGATTTTTCATGAAGCCTGCCTCTCCATGACAGGGAACAAGCTCAGATCGTTTTTAACGACATTGGGGATCATCATCGGCGTTTGCGCCGTAGTAATGATGGTAGCGGCCGGTCAAACCGTTCAGAATATCATTCAGGAACGATTTGTCGCGATGGGTGCGAATTTGTTGATTATCCGCTCTCAGCGCCCCAAAGCTTCGGTCAGAACGTCGGAACCGATGACTTCGATTACCCTTGACGATGCGAACGCCTTAAAAAGCTTAAGAGGGTTAGAGGTTGTGGCTCCCGTATTAAGCGCCAGAGCGCAAGCGATTAACGGCCCGTATAACTGGAGCGTTTCCATTACCGGAACGACGCCGGATTATATGAAGACGGCGAACTGGGAAATTGCTCAAGGCCGCGGTTTGGATCAGCAGGACATTCGCAAAGGAACAACGAATGTTGTAATCGGGCACGAAGTCATGACGGAACTTTACCCTTACGAAGACCCGATCGGGAAAACGATCCGCATTAAGAATCAACCGTTTAACATTGTCGGAGTGCTGAAAGAAAAAGGGTCGAGCACCGGCGGCGCGAACCAAGATTCTGCCGTCATGATGCCGTTATTAACAGTCCAGCGACGTTTTAACCGTTATGCCAAGTTAAATGCGGTCAATCATATTGCGGTTAAATTTTCCGAAACCGAAAATTTAAATATTGTCGAACAACGCATCACTCGATTTTTAAGAGCCCGCCATAAAATCAAAGATGAAGATCCGGACGATTTCCGTATTTTCAACATTGCGGAATTTGTTGAAAACATCAAATTGATCGGGACGGTTTTATCCATATTACTGGCGGCGATTGCTTCGATTTCGTTAATTGTCGGCGCGATCGGCATTGTCAATATGATGTTGGTGTCGGTCACGGAACGCACGCGGGAAATCGGGATCAGAAAAGCGTTGGGGGCTCCGAACAATTGGATTATGCTTCAGTTTTTATTTGAAGCGGTTTTAATTTCCATGATTGGCGGGACGATCGGTTTGGTTTTAGGGATCGGCTTTTCCCAACTAGGCGGACATTTGTATAATGTTTCCGTTCCGTTCAGTTTATGGCCTGTAATTTTATCCTTTACGGTCGCTTTTGTTGTCGGTGTTATTTCAGGTGTTTTTCCGGCATATAAAGCCATGAAATTAGATCCGATCGAAGCCTTGAGGTATCAATAAAAAAAGGGAGAAATTCTCCCTTTTTTTATTTTTCAAGCAATTTTTTCCAAGCGAAATATTCTCCGACGCCTAAACAACCGTACAGGATCAAATAAAATCCCAACATCAAAGAAATGGTAAAGACGCCGATCATCGGATGACTTAAAATCAAAAATCCGAACAAAACGCCAATAATTCCGGATCCCATTGTCCATTTCCAAAAAATCAAACCCGAAGATTTGGCATCAATGCTGAAAGCGATCTGAATGACGCCGACGCAAAGAACCCAGACAGCTAAAAGCACAGGTAACGAGGAAACAGTGACTCCTAAATTTGTCATCAAAATCACCCCGACGATAATATCCAGCAATCCCAAAGCCAGCAATCCGCCGGAATGAATTGAGAAGAAAGCGTGCAAGTAACTGATTCCGCCCAATAAAAAAACAATTCCCAGATATAAAGCAATAGCCAACAAAGCGGCATCCGGATTCAACCAGGTAAAGACACCTGACAGGATCATAAGAATTCCAAATATCAGCAATCCTTTACTGACTTTTACGTTATTTTCTTCCAAAACAATCATGAATCTCTCCTTTTTTTGCTTTATTTTAACAAATCGGACTTTTTATTTATGCTTATTTTTAAGTCGATATCTTTTTTATATAAAAGATCTTTTTTGGAAAAAATTTCTATGATGTTCATCATTCCCGAATATTGTCGGCACAGCCCTTTTCGGGAAAAGCGACCCTCAGGGGGGGGGGGGATTGCTCGCTATCGCTCGTCGGTCAGGCCGACCGCTCGGACTTCGTCCTGCGCGTCGTAAACCTTGTCGGTTTACCGAACCCCGACGGCGCTTCTCAGCCCCGCTAAAATCCTCAAATAAAAAAAACCACCCTCGAGGAAAGACGACCCCGAGGGGGATTGCTCGCTATCGCTCGTCGGTCAAGCCGACCGCTCGGACTTCGTCCTGCGCGTCGTAAACCTTGTCGGTTTACCGAACCCCGACGGCGCTTCTCAGCCCCG